>JAICMR010000064.1 GCA_025929155.1 Chthoniobacterales bacterium
CCAGAAGCGCACGCGATCGACCCGGTCAAGCCATCCTTTAACCACTAACTGATCGCCCAGGCTGGCGGGTCGCCGATAATCAATCTCCGTCCGCACCACGACCGGAAAGCGCTGGGTCGCCGCCATCTCGGCCAGTTTCATTCCCAGCTCTTCCGCGAGCAGTGTCCGCGCCGTTTCGATAAATCTCAGGTAAGCAATATTGTGCACGACTCCGGCGCAATCGGTGTCGAAGAACATCACCTGCACTTCGGTGCGGATTTGGGGCGCGCTTTTGCTTGTCATGCAGGAATCAGTTTGAAGGGTCGTTCCGGTTCTGCAGAGGTGCATGAAATCGGAAACTCGGATTTCGAAGCCCAAAGCAAACGCAGAAAACCCCAACGATCGAAATGACTGAAATCCTGCACTTCTGCGTATTTCTTTCCGTTTCGGTCATTCAAATTTCCTTCCGATTTTCGAGATTCGGCATTCGAATTTCCGCAGCTACATGCGGACCAGGTCGAGCAGGAACTGGCACCACAGGTAAAACATCCCGCGCCAGGAATATTTGATCTCGCCGCCGTCGGTTTGCGTGAGCACGCCCTGCTCGATGTTGTGCGCGATCTGGTCGCGCAGGTCGTTCTCGATTTCCTCCTGAATCCGGTCTTCATCGAGCGGTGTGATGAGACTGGTCTCGACCGCGTTGTCGCGCAGGAATTGTTTGTGGCTCTGGTAAAGTTGCCAGAAGGAGTGATCGGGACGCTGCCGGTTGATCCGGAAATGCGGGGTTAGCTTTAGCCCGTAAGAGAGCGGGTAATTCCAGGTCGTCCAGATGGTGCCGTCCTGCGCGCGCGACGAAATGCGCAGGTAATAAAAGGAAAGATCGTTCTGCTCGTTCAGGCAGATGGTGGCCTGCGCGCGGTCTCCTTCCTTGTAAAAGAGCCGGAAGAATTGCTTGTAATCAGCCCAGTCCCAACCGGCATCGCTGACGTGCAGAAATCCTTCGCTCTCGATCTGCACGGAGATTTCATCCAGCGTCGGAAAAATCTCTGCGCTTGGCGGATTTTTCGGGCGGAGCGATTTCTCTTTTGGCAACCGGAGCGCGCGGATCCGCGTCAGGATTTCGACCCAGGGCAAAAAGAGCCAGCTGAGCGCGGCCACGGCTCCGAGAACGATCGAGCCCGTGATATAATAGATCGCGAGAAAGGTCGCGGTGAGGATGCCGAAGGCGCCGACTTTCTGGGAGATGGATGAGTCGTAGGTCCGCAGGGCAACGCTGAGCACCGCGACGCCGAGCGTGATGAAAAGTCCAAACAGCATTTACGGGACGATATCGTGCGCGCGCAGGAATCTCTCGAGCTGATCGGTGTCGAAATTCGCGAGCACTTCATCCCCGGCGAGGAGCGTCGGCACATAGCGCTGCTCCGAAATCTGCAACATCTCTTCGTAAGCCGCGCGGTCCTCGCCGACATCGATTTCGGTAAACTGGTAGCCGTGGGCCGTGAGATATTCTTTCGCGTCCATGCACCAGGAGCACCATTCTCGGCTGAAGAGTTTGAGATCGGTCGCCACCGGGGGAATAAACAGGCGGACGAAGAAGCGTCAACGTTGGCCTCGCTCCTCGCCGTTCATCTTGCACTTGCACCTTTCCGCGGCCGCGGGAGATGAAGTGCAAGTCTAAGTGGAGGCGCAAAGAAGCGGTCGTTAGGCAGTAGGCTACTCGACGGTTTCCCAAGCGCCGTCCGGTTTGCGCACAAAACCCATTCGGCCCGGGTAAACGCTCGCGAGAACCATTCCGGCGCACATCTGGGTTCCTTCGTCTTTCACCGCCGCGAACGTTTTCTCGTCGAGACCAAAGAGCGTTCCCGTTTTGCGCGTTACGATCACTTCCGCTCCGCCGGTCGTCGCAAAATTCAGGTCAGCAACCGCCGGCGCATCCACGCGCACGCCGGCTTTGTAAGCCGCTTCCAGACAATGCGTGCTGCGCACATCGTCCACTTTCAAGGAGTCGTTCTCCTCGATCGCTTTGTAGAGCGCGGAAAAATCAGGCTGAAACCAATCGGCCCGCGTCTTTAGGAGCGCGGCGATGTTTTGCTTGTCGCTTTCGCCCAAATCCTTCACCGCCGGGTAATGGTGCCACGGCAAGTCGAGCGCAAAATCAGCCATAAACTCCCGCTCGAAAGTCACCTTCCCCTTGACGTCCTTTCGATCGTCCACGCCTTCGGCGGTCTGATTTGTCGCCTGGCCGTTGTTGCCGTCGAGGCTGGAAGCGGGCTCGTCGGTCACCGACGCCCAGCGAAGCTGCGCGCGATACGGCTTAGTGAGATCGTTAGGCGTAAATTCGATTCGCAATTTGTTTTTCCCTTTGCGCACGATTGATCCGACCGAGCTCGACGACACCCAGACCGAAGGCGCGATTTCATGTTCGTCGAAGAGGACCGGCAACTTCTCCTGCCGCACTTCCTGCTCGGGGCCATACGGAATATCGTTGATGAAAACCTCTGCCTTGCCCGCCACGCTCGTCACCTCCTGGTCGGTCGCCGGGTTGCCGACAAAGGGCGTGAACTTGAATTCGACGTTGATGATCCCAGCGGAAGCGAGTTGCGCGATCAGAAGAAGAAGCGCGCAGGCGAGCATTTTCATGTTTCGCTTCTGACGCAACTTTTGGGCCGGAACAACCTTAATTTCTCGCGCGAATCATCGCTCGGCCAGCCGGCGGAGAAGAGCCGGTAAAGAAAGGAGAAAATCGAATGAAGAAGACCGACCTGACGACTGTCCGGCTCGCGGCGTTCCGCGGCGATAGATTGAAGGGTGTTGCCTAACCAATCGCCGCGCGATAAGCCGCGGCATCTTTCAGTCCGTCCAGTTGACCGGGGTCGTCGACTTGCAGGACATAAATCCAGCCTTCGCCGTAGGGATCGGTGTTGATCAGAGCTGGATCGGTCTCCAGCGCTTTGTTCACTTCCAGGACCGTGCCTTTGACCGGGGCGTAGATGTCGCTGGCCGCTTTCACGGACTCCACGACAGCGATCGTGCTGTGAGCCTCGTGCGCGGCGCCAATTTTCGGCAGCTCGACGTAAACCACATCGGTCAACTCAGCTTGCGCGTGATCGGTAATGCCGACGCGAATCTTGTCGCGGTCGCGGCGAATCCATTCGTGCGATTCTGTGTAAAGAAGGTCGTCTGGAACGTTCATGGTTTTTTGTAGAGCGGTTTCTTTTCGATCACAGCAGGAAATTTCTGGCCGCGCACTTCAATTTCGATTTCCTCACCGACTTTCGGCGCTGGCGTCGTGAGATAAGCCATCCCAATGCCGTAACCCAGGCTGGGCGAAAGCGTACCGCTCGTAACCTCCCCGATATCCTGGCCGTGGCGGAAGACACGATAATGCGGGCGCGGGGGCGGACCTTTCCCCTGCATCTTGAAAGGCGTGAGCCGCTGAGCGATGCCCTCTTCCTTTATGCGTTTCATCTTCTCGCTGCCGGTGAATTTCGATTTCGTGAGATCGACGAAGAAGCCAAGGCCGGCTTCGAGCGGATTGTGCTGGGGAGAAAGATCGGAGCCATTCAGCGGATAACACATTTCGAGGCGCAGCGTATCGCGCGCGCCCAGGCCGCAAGGGCGGATGCCTAACGACTTCCCCTTGTCGAGAATCTCGTTCCAGACGCGGGTAGAATCTTCCGCGGCGAAGAAAGCTTCGACACCGTCCTCGCCCGTGTAACCAGTGCGCGCGACCCAGAGCGGTATACTCGAATCGGAAACGGACCGCTCCTCGCGGTCGCTGCCGACGCTGACTTTGAGGGCAAACTGCGCGATGTGATTGCGCTCCGGCATCGTCTGGCCCGTCCCGAAGAGCGCTTGAAAAAGTTCGCCGATCCGCGGTCCCTGAATCGCGAGACCAGACCAGCGATCGCTTTCATTCTCGAGCCGCACGTCGCGAGCAAGATGGGTATGCAACCACGCAAAATCCTCCTCGATGCGCGAGGCGTTTACGACGAGCAGGAATTCTTCTTCCGCCATCCGATAGACGATCAGGTCGTCGATGATCCCGGCCTCGTCGTTTAAGAGAAAGGTGTATTGGCCAGCGCCAAGCGCGAGCTTTCCGATGTTGTTCGTGAGCATCGTGTCGAGCCATTCGCCGGCTCGACGACCGCTCGCGACCAGCTCGCCCATGTGGGAAATATCGAAGACCCCGAGGGCAGCGCGCACCGCGAGATGTTCCTCGCGAATGCTGGTGTATTGCACCGGCATAAGCCAGCCGCCGAATGGAATCACCTTCGCGCCCAGCCGGACGTGTTCGTCGTAAAGCGGGGTCTTTTTGTCCGGCGCGTCGCTCACCGCGCCCAGCCTAAAGGTTGGGTTCCCAGTGTCAATTCGCGCGGCTATTCCCTACTTCCTCCTGCTCATGCTCCTAATCCTGCTCCATTTAGTTCGTCCAACGAGTCCGCGTCAAAGGAGGAGCAGGAGACGGAAAAGATCTGGCTTTCGAGCCTCTATTGAAGTCGCGCGTGCTGCCGCTAGGGTGAGCGCTCTCGATGAGCTTTCTCAATACGCTTGAACGCCGATTCAGCTGGATCGCCATTCCCGGGCTCATCCGGATTGTCGTCGCGCTCACCGCGCTGGTTTACCTGCTGACCTTTCTGAACCCGGCGTTTGTCTCCGTGCTCTCGCTCAGCCCCGGACGCATCCTGCACGGCGAAGTTTGGCGGCTCGTCACTTATATTTTCATTCCGCAGTCCTTCGGCCAGCCCGGTTCGGCTTTAAGTCCCATTTGGGTACTGGTTGCGCTTTGGTTTTTGCTCTTTATCGGTGACCGGCTCGAGCACGCCTGGGGTGCCTTTAATCTCACGCTCTATTTTCTCGTCGGCATGATCGGCACCACGATCGCCGCCTTCCTTTTCGGCGCGCAGTTTTCCAACACGATGCTCGCTTCGTCGCTCTTCTTCGCTTTCGCGCATTTTTTTCCCGACGAAGTGATCTATGTTTTCTTCGTCCTGCCGATGAAGGTGAAATGGCTCGCCTGGATCACGGCCGCGCTCTTGCTCTTCGGATTTGTTGCCAGCCCGATGTCGTATCGGATGGCGCTGATCGTGACCTTCGCGAACTATCTAATTTTTTTCGGTCCTGGAATCGTGCGCACGGCGCGCAACCGCCAGCAGGTGGCGGGACGACGCCGGCGTTTTGAGGAAGCCGCGCAACCGGAGGACGAAGCGCTCCATCATTGCGCTACCTGCGGAGCAACCGAGCAGACGAACCCGAATCTCGAATTCCGGGTCGCGCGCGATGGCGAGGAGTATTGCGTTCCGCATCTGCCGAGCGCGAGCAGCGTTCAGGCCTGACGAACCGGACCCTTTTTCTCCGGCGCTTAGCACCTGAACTTCCGGCTACGCCCTTCCGAAGAAGCAAGTGTAAGCGGAAGATTAAGGTAGCGACTGCGTCGGCTTGACCCCAGTCGGTCTCACCCGGAAATTCGATCATGGACCCAACACCCGCGCCGCTCGTTCCGGAAGGTGGCTGGCATTGCCTCCATCTTTTTTACCGGATCGAGTATGGGCAATGGCAACTGCTCAGCCCGACCGAACAGCGCGCGGCAAAAGTCGCACTCTCGCAGCTGGTGCAGGAAACGCGTGCCTTGGAAAAGACGCAGCTCCTCACGCTCAGCCAGGTGACACCGAAAGCCGATCTCGGCTTCATGCTCATCACGCCCGATTTGCAGAACGCTAACCGGATTGAGAAGCAACTGACCTTATCGTTAGGCACCGATGTGCTCGTGCCGGTTTACAGTTATCTCTCACTCACCGAGGAGAGCGAATACACGACGAGTGATGAACTCTGGGCCGCGACGCTCGAGAGGGAGCAGCAACTGCAGCCGGGCACCCCCGAGTTTGAGGCGGCGATGACAACTTTCCGGGAGCGGATGAAACATTACCGGCACGATCGGATGTATCCGGCGCTGCCCGACTGGCCGGTTGTTTGCTTTTACAATATGACCAAGCGTCGCGGCGAAACCCGCAACTGGTATGCGCTGCCCTTTGAGGAACGGAGCACCTTGATGGCTGGTCACGCGCGGGTTGGCCGCCAGTACGCGGGCAAGGTGAAACAATTGATTACCGGTTCAAGCGGGCTGGATGACGCCGAGTGGGGCGTCACGCTTTTCGCGCACGACACTTTCCAGATCAAATCGATCGTCTACCAGATGCGCTTCGACGAGGTGAGCGCGGTCTATGCCGACTTCGGCGAATTTTACATTGGCATTCAACTTCCGCTCGACGAACTGTTCCGCCGCCTCCAGCTCTAGCCCTCTTACTCCTGCTCCTGCTCTTTCGAATCTGTTGGATTAGGAGCAGGGGCGAGAGCAGGAGAAGGAAAAGAGCCGGATTGAAAAGGATGGGTGGCAGAGTGGTCTAATGCGCACGCCTGGAAAGCGTGTTTGCCGCAAGGCAACCAGGGTTCGAATCCCTGCCCATCCGCTCCACTTTTGCCGCTCAGGAAAAGCACAGGAGATCCTACGGGCCGCTCGAGTCCCCAACGCCACACTTCCACCAACCGATAGCGTTTGGAAGCATACGCCATCTTAACCTGGCGAACTTCCCGCGCTGTCTTCGCCCTTCTGCCGCCGGCTCAACATCTGGGCGTTTTGCCTGATTTTTACGATGCTGTTGCTCGGCAACATGCCCCGAAAATTCGTTCCGGGATAAATGATGCAGTCACGACCGATCACTGAGCCGGGATTGAGCACGGCATTGCAACCGATCTCGCTCCGATCGCCAATGATGGCACCGAATTTTCGCAACCCGGTCGCGATGGCTCCATCGGTTGCAAGGACGAAAATCTCCGCATGATCGAGTTTTACGTTTGACAGGATCACTCCCGCGCCGAGGTGCGCGCGGTAGCCGAGGATCGAATCGCCGACATAACTGAAATGCGGCACCTGTGCTTCATCGAAGAGAATGCAGTTTTTAAACTCGCAGGAGTTTCCCATCACGACGCCGTTGCCGACGATCACGTTCTCGCGCACATAACAGCCGCTCCGGATCTGGCAGTTTTCGCCGATCCAGGCCGGACCCTTCAGCATCGCACCCTGCTCGACGATCGTGCCCCGGCCAATGAAGACGGAGTTGCTGATGAAGGGTTTCCCGGTCAGCTCGCCGAGGATCGCGGGTTTCAGCCGGAACTTCAGATAACTTGGAATCTGCTTGAGCGCTTCCCACGCATACTTGTCGGGCTCGAACAGTTTCGAATGCGCGGTGTGTCCGAGTTCGAAGAATTCTTTCGCAGTCAACATATCGTTAGGCGTTAGGCGTGGTTTTTCGGCGTTACCACTTGTCCATCCTTGGTGTCGCGCGCTTCCCAGCCCAGCTCCGCCAGTTGATCGCGCAGTTGGTCGCTCTTCTTCCAATCGCGCGCCATCCGGGCCCGCGCGCGCTCTTCCGCCAACTGGATGATTTCCTCGTTAGGCCTGGTCTCGGTTGCTTCCAGCGCCAGCACGCGGTTGATGCCGCCCCACCAATCCAGCCAGGCCAGCGCGCGCGCCGAATCGATCCCGCTGTCCAACGCGCGATTGCTTTCGCGGATCCGGTCGAAAAGATGGCCGAGCGCCGCGGAAATATTCAAGTCGTCATCGAGCGCGATTGCAAAACCGTCGTCCTCGATCGACTTCGCCTGATGCGCCTGGCGTTCTCCGGCGCGCGCGGCCTCCCAGAGCCGGCGCAGCCATTCGTCGAGACGCGCCAGCGATTGCCGCGCTTCCTCGAGACCGTCGAAAGTGAAATTGAGCGGCGCGCGATAATGCACGCGAAGGAGCGCAAAACGCACTTCGCGCCCAGTGTAGCCTTTCGCGAGCAAGTCAGGCAGCACATAAAAGTTGCCTAACGACTTCGACATTTTCTGTCCTTCCACGAGCAGATGCGCGCAATGCAGCCAATAGCGCACGAAGGGCGCGACGCCGCTGCAACCTTCCGACTGCGCGATCTCCGCCTCGTGGTGCGGGAAAATGTTATCGACGCCGCCGCAATGAATATCAAGTTGCTCGCCTAACAATGACATCGACATCGCGCTGCACTCGATGTGCCAACCCGGCCGGCCGCGCCCCCACGGGCTTTCCCACCAGACGTTGCCATCTTCTTCATCCCACGCTTTCCAGAGCGCGAAATCACCAATGTGTTCCTTGTCGTACTCGTCGTTCTTCACGCGGCCGGTCGATTTCAATTCCGCGAGATCGAAGTGCGCGAGCTGCCCGTATTTCGGAAAGCGATTGATCCGATAATAGATCGATTTGTCTTCAGCCTGATAAGCGAGGCCGCGTTCAATCAACGTCTTGATCATCGCAATCATGGCCTGCAGATAGCATTCCTCGGTCGCGGCTGGATACGCCCGTGCGCGCTTGATCTGGAGCGTATCAAGATCCTCAAAAAACGCCTCCTTGAATGGCGCGGTGAAATCGCGCAGTGGCAGATTTTGGGCGCGGCTGCCGCGGATTGTTTTGTCATCGACATCCGTCAGGTTCATCACGCGATGGACGTCGTAGCCGCGCGATTCGAGATGGCGCTGAAGCAAATCCTCGAAAACGTACGCGCGAAAATTCCCGATGTGCGCGCGGCTGTACACGGTTGGGCCGCAGGTATACATCTTTACGACTTTCCCGGCGGGATCGAGCGGGTGGAACTCTTCGAGTTCGCGCGAGTAAGTGTTGAAAAATTTTATCGCCATTGGTTTCGAGCGTTTACCGCGGGCCAAGCAGCCCACGGGAATATCCAATCCACGCCGAGCGAGAGAGTATCATGAGCGGAGCGTCGGCTTGTTATCCCGCGCTGCGCAGACGGCAAAGGATCTCTCCCACGTTATGCGACACATGTTGAAAGACCCTTGCGAGATCCTTTACCGCGTTGCGCCACTTCAAGATGACCACTGAGGGAGACCATGGCGATCATATCTTCCGTTCCACCGTCGCCACCGCCATCGCATACATGCCTTCTTCTCGCCCGATCGCGCCCATCCCTTCGTTGGTGGTCGCTTTTAAGCCAACTTGGCTGGTTTGGATTCCGAGCGCGGCAGCCAGGTTCTCGCGCATCGCCTCGAGATGCGGCCCGATCTTCGGCGCTTCCGCGATCAAACTCGCGTCGATGTTTACCAGGCGATAATCCTGCGCCGCCAAAATCTCGCGGACCCGGCGCAAAATCTCGAGGCTGCTGATCCCGCGGATCGATTCATCCGTGTTTGGAAAATGGTGTCCAATATCGCGTTCGCCGATTGCGCCTAACAATGCGTCCGCGATCGCATGGCTGAGCACATCGGCATCGGAATGTCCTTCCAGCCCGCGCGCGTGCGGGATTTCCACGCCGCCAAGCACGAGCTTGCGGTTTACTCCAAAGCGATGGGCGTCGTATCCGATTCCGGTGCGAAACATCTCGTTAGGCTAGCGCAAATCCATCAAACCGTTCGTGGCCACGACGCTGTATTTATCCCGCAGATCCGTCCGCTCCTTCATCTCGACCCGGCCGCCGCCGCTTTCGACGAGCAGCCAGCCGGCGGCAATGTCCCAAAGGCTGATCCCCTGCTCGATGTAGGCATCAATCCGTCCGCAGGCAACGTATGCCAGATCGAGCGCAGCGCTTCCAAGCATCCGACATTTGCGCACCCGGTGCACCATCTCGCTCAGCACCGGCAGACCGCTTTCAATTGTTGCGCTCGTCTTCGACAATCCGACCGACACGATCGCCTCTGCCAGATCCGCCCGCGTGCTGACGTGTATCTCGATTCCATTCAAGGTGGCTGGCTTCCCTTTTTCGCCGCTCCAGAGCTCGTCCCGCATCGGATCGTAGATCACGCCGACGATGATCTCGCCGCGAAAACGGAGCGCGATCGAGGTGCAAAAATGCGGAATGCCGTAGAAATAATTCACCGTCCCGTCGAGCGGATCGACGACCCATTGGTGATCGCTCGACTGATCCCCGACGATCCCTTCTTCTCCATAGAGTGCGTGCTCAGGAAAATTTCGCAGCAGAATCTCGCTGATCAGGTTTTGCGTCAGGACATCTACCTCGAGCTTGATGTCGTGCGCGGTGCTCTCGTTCACCGTGAGCGGCCGGTGAAAACGAGACCGGAGCAAATCGCCCGCCGCGTGCGCCGCTTCCGTTGCGACTTCCAGATAATGAATCACGCGCTGAACCTAACCGATTCCGCGCGTGGTCCGCGAAATTTTTGCGACAAAAAAACCGGGAGAAGAAAATGAATTCTTCTCCCGGGTTGAAGTTAACATGAGGAAGAACGGTTCACTCGCCGCTCTTCTGTGGATGACCGTGTTAGCGCTTTTTCGAGCCTTTTTTGGCGGTCTTTTTGCTAGCCATTTTTTTCTTCGCAGGCGCTTTCTTGGCCGACGATTTTTTGGCTGACGATTTCTTGGTTGCCATAGGGAATCCCCCCTTTCAATCCGCAGAAGCGGTCTGTGAACAGTGTGTGAATAACTTCACTTCATCGAGTCACTAAACGTCATGATTTTTTTGTCAAACAATTTTCGCGCACATCCAAAATAATTTTTAGCAATCGGCGCGCCACGGCGATTTTTTTCCCGCGCGGAATTGTTTCCCGTGTGCCGTCTTTGAAAAAAATCACCAGCTCGTTCTCGTCGGAATCCATCCCGATCTCCGGCCGGCTCACATCATTAGCCACCAGCAAATCGCAATTTTTCTCCCCCAGTTTTCGTGCGGCGTTCGTCTCGAGGTCGTGAGTTTCCGCAGCGAAGCCGACCACGAAACAATCGTGCTCGGCACTCGTTAGGCTGGCCAGAATATCGCGTGCTGGCACGAGCTCGAGTGCGAATGGCTCGCGCGTTTTTTTCGATTTAACAGGCGAGTAGTGCGCCGGTTTGTAGTCGCAGACCGCCGCGCACATCACGAGCACATCGCATTCTCCGAGTTGCTGGGAGGCCGCTTCGAACATTTCGTCCCCGGTCGTCACACGAACCATCTCCGCGCCGGAGGGATGGGTGATCGCAACCGGCCCGGAAATCAGGACGACATGGTGTTTTTCCTCAAGCGCGGCGGCGGCGATCGCGTAACCCATCTTACCCGAGGAGCGATTGCTCAGGTAACGAACCGGATCGAGCGGCTCGCGCGTCGGTCCGGCCGTGATCAAAAACTTCACGCGATTAAATTATCCTGGCGCGCGAGGAGGAATTCGGCGCGGAAGGCGATCTCCTCGACCTTCCACAAGCGGCCAAGTCCTTCGTAGCCGCAGGCGAGCATGCCCGATTCGGGACCGATAAATTCCACGCCTCGCGCGGCCAACGTCGCGACATTTTCTTTTGTCGCGGGATGATCCCACATCTTCCCATTCATCGCCGGGGCGAGGAGAATTGGCGCGCGCGTCGCGAGGGCGATCGCGGCCAGCGGATGACCCGCCAGTCCCTGCGCGAGTTCCGCGATGATGTTCGCAGTCGCCGGCGCGATCAGAAGCAAATCGGCGCGATCCGCCTGCGCGATGTGGCCTGGATGCCAGCTCTCCTTCTCATCGTAGAAGCTGGTCGTGACGGGATTTTTCGAGAGCGTTTGCAGCGTGAGCGGCGTGATAAATTCTGTCGCGTCCTTCGTCATCACAACAAAAACCTCGTGACCTTGTTTCACGAGCAGGCTGGCCAGCTCGGCGGCTTTATAAGCCGCGATTGATCCGGTTACGCCAAGAATGACGGAGCGTTTTTTATCTTTCATAGGTCATCCCGAACGGAGTGAAGCGCAGTGGAACGGAGTCGACGGATGACGTCGAGCGGCTGTGAAGCGGATGCAGGAGAGGCCTTTTGCTTGCTCCACGCGAGCCTTCGACTCCGCTGCGCTGCGCTCAAGATGAGAGGAAAATTGGTTTGCGATTGCATAACTCGTCAGGCCAGAACCATCCGGCTGCTCAGGTAGCGTTCCGCGCCCATAATGTGGCGGAATTTCAGCAGGTCTTCCTCAACCGATCGGCTGATGATCGTGTAGCGATACTCGCGCCAGAGTTCCATTTCGCGCGCCGCGGTCACCAGGCGGACTTCGATCTGCTCTTCCGTCTCAGTTCCTCGCTTCGTTAGGCGACGGCGCAGCTCCTCGAGGTCGGGAGGCATGATGAAAACATCCGCGAGCGCTTGCCTAACGAACGGATCGTCGAAGGCCCGGATGGCCGCGGCGCCCTGGGTGTCGATGTCGATCAGCACATCGATGCCGTCGTGCAGGTTGCTAAGAATCGGCTCGCGCAGCGTGCCGTAAAACTTCCCGTGCACATTTGCGTGCTCGAGAAATTCACCGGCCGTCAGTCGGGCCGCGAATTCAGCTTCGGAAAGAAAATGGTAATCCTCTCCCTCAATCTCGCCCGCGCGCGGCGGGCGAGTCGTGCAGGAAACCGAATAAACAAAATCGGGTGTCTGCCGGAGCGCGTCGCAGAGCGTCGATTTGCCCGCGCCCGAGGGCGCGGAGACGACAAACAAAATTCCGTAGCGGCTGAATTGCTTACTCAAGGTTCTGAATTTGTTCGCGAATCTTCTCCACCTCAGCCTTGCACGCGACGACGTGTTGCGAAATTTCGGGGTCGGCGGCTTTCGCGCCGAGCGTGTTCAACTCGCGCGATATTTCCTGGGTGATGAACTCGAGTGTCCGCCCGACAGGTTCGTCTTTCCTCAAGGTGTGCGCGAACTGGGTGAGATGACTTTCGAGCCGGGTGAGCTCTTCGGAGACGTCGGAGCGATCGGCGAAAAACGCCACTTCCTTGAGCAAACGCTCGTCGTTAGGCTGAATCTCGACGCCCGCCTTGTTGATCCGTTCGAGGAGGACGAGGCGATGCTTTTCCGCGACCGCGGGATGCAAACGCCGCACTTCCTTGAGCGACTGGCGCACCACTTTCAAGCGATGAATCAGATCCTTGGCGAGATGTTTGCCTTCGCGGGTTCGCATTTTCACGAGGTCATCGAGTGCGCGACCAAGCGCTTCCTCGAGCGCCGGCCAGACCTGGTCGGGCACAACGCTCTCCTCTGAAAAACGCATCACGCCGGGCGCCTGCAGGACCATCCCGATCGTGATCTCACCACTGACGGCGAGCTCCTCCTGGAGCGCGCGCATGGCGTCGTGGTAGGAGCGCGCGAGTGAGCGATCGAGCGCGAGGGTCCGCGCGCCATTGGCGCTGGGAGCAAAAGTAATGGAAACGTTCGTGCGACCACGGGCGACGCGATCGCTCACCGCTTGCCGGGCGCGCGGTTCGAGCGCGCTCAATTCGCGCGGGAGATTGATCACGATGTCGCTTTGCCGGCGGTTTACCGAATTCACGTCCACGCAAATCCTGGCCCCGCCGCCATCGCTCTCGCCGTGCCCATATCCGGTCATGCTTTGCATTCGTTAGGCCAGAACCAGCGGAGAAGTTTTCGACGGACGAATCATGGGACGGCCAAGTTAGGTGAGGGGAAAAGTGCTGCAAAGCTTTTGTCGCGGAAGCAGTTGTTCGAGCGCCCGGCGATGCGGCGAGGGAACTGGAAGAGCGTCGATCTCGGCGAGGCGGAACCAGCGCAGCTGGCCGTTAGGCACGAAGGGAGCGGCCGGCGCGAAAACCGAGAGCGTGACGCGATGATGAGTAAACGGGAAGTCGAGCTGAAGCAGCGGCGTGGTTTTTGGAGAAGCGGCGAGGCGCGGCAGCATCCACATGCCGCGCCAGCGTTCGCGCGATTGCTCCAGCAGAATCCGGTTGTGCCGCACCGCGAAGGCGTGCGGTTCGTGGAGCGAAATGACTCGCGGGTTCGATTTCTTGCGCGGCAGCAACTCGGGTTCGGTTGCCGCGCAAGAGGAACGGACCGGGCAGCGCACGCAATCTGGCCGACGCGGCCGGCAGACAAGCGCGCCGAGTTCCATCAGGGCCGAGTTATGAAGTCGGGCTCGTCTCTGTGGCAGAAGTTGCGTGGCCGTTTTCCAGAGATGAGCGCGGCCCGCGGCGAGGTCGATCGGCAGTTGCCAGTTCGTTAGGCGCGCGAGCAGGCGGGCGATGTTGGCATCGACGATTGGTTCGGCCTGATCGAACGCGAAGCTGGCCACGGCTCCGGCGGTGTAACGGCCGACTCCCGGAAGCGTCGCAATTTTCTGGGTGCAACGCGGCATCGTGCCGTTGAATTTTTCCACTACGACGCGCGCGGCGGCGTGCAGGTTTCGGGCGCGGGCGTAATAGCCAAGACCTTGCCAGGCGTGCAGGACTTGCGATTCCTCGGCGCGGGCAAGCGCGGCGAAGTCGGGAAAACGGGCGAGCCAGCGTTCGTAATAGGGGGGGACGGTCGCGACCTGTGTCTGCTGGAGCATGAATTCGGAGACGAGAATCGCGTAAGGGTCGCGCGTGCGCCGCCAGGGAAGATCGCGACGGTGGCGCCGAAACCAGGCGAGAAGCTGGCGACGAAAAAGCGGTGCATCATCCACTGGCGACATGAGCGAGGAATGAACACAGATAAAAGCGAAGCGGCGATTTTTGTTTTCATCTCTGACACGATATGTGTTTTTGAACATATCTCGTTCCGGTGGCATAATTCGCCATGGCTGCGGGCAAAATCATCGATCTCCGCCGGTTGATCGCGGAAAGGTTCCCGCAGGAATCTGTTCCACCGGGCGACCGGTCGCCCACCGGCTTATGCGGTTTCGACGACGCACTGGCCGGTGGCCTAACGAAAGGGGCAATCACCGAATTAAGTAGCTCAGCGCCTCATGCAGGGAGTGCAACACTGGTGGCCACGCTCCTCCGCAGGGCTTTGCGCAATCGCTCTTTCCTTGCGCTGATCGATGGGCGTGATTCGTTTGATCCCGCATCGGTCGGCGCGTCGGCATTGCGACATTTGCTCTGGATTCGTTGCGCGAAAACAACTGAAGCATTGCAGGCGGCGGACCTGCTTCTGCGCGACGCGAATTTTCCGCTCGTTGTCCTCGATCTCGTGCTCAATCCGGCGGCCGAACTGCGAAAAATTCCGCAGAACAATTGGTATCGCTTGCAGCGTTTGGTCGAGCCGGTGCCCACGGCGTTTCTCATCCTCACGCCGCAGAGCATGATCAGCAGCGCGCATTGGAAACTGACGCTGGAGAATCAATGGACGCTTCCGCAGCTCGATGCGGGAACCCGGGAGCTGGAAGAGCAATTAAAATTTCGACGGCAACGCGGGCAGCCTAACGAGTGGGAGACTGATGTGGCATTTTCTCGGGCGGGTTGAGTCAATCTCATTCCCACCGGAGTTGGTCATCATCCAACTCCGCTGCGGTTCGCTCAGGATGACATGATCACTCAGTGCGCCAGGTGATGTTTGGAGCGGTTTATCTCCCGGATTTTGCGTTGCAGGCAGCGCTGCGGCACCAGCCGGAATTGCAGCGCGAACCCGTTGCCGTGCTCGCGGGCGAGGAAGCGCGCGCGACGATTTTGCAGGTGACCCCAGCCGCCGCGGAAGCCGGGGTGCATGCCGGCATGACGCCCAGCCAGGGACTGGCGCGTTGTTTGCGCCTAACGATCAAGGCGCGCGCGTCTGAACAGGAGAAAATTGCCGGCGACATTTTGCTGCATCTCGCCGCAACGCTCTCGCCCGAGATCGAAGCGACCGCGCCGGGAGTCTGCACCGTGCGGTTTACGTCGCCGCGAGATTATCGGAAAAATCTCGAAGGCGTCCTCAGGCAATTGACGCAGTTGCATTTGACGGCGCAGGCTGGGGTGGCTGGAACTCCGGATTTAAGTTTCCTCGCTGCTTGTCTGGCACGGCCGGTTTTGGAGATCGATGATCCGGCAAAATTTCTCGGGCCGTTGCCGATCGAGACGCTGGAGTGGCTGGTGTTTGCCTCGTAAGCCGCACTCAGACGGAATCGGTAGCGCACCCGTCTCGGGTGCTGGCGAAGGCGTCCCGCCTTCGCGAACTTTCGTTGTCGCGCGCCCTTCTCGTGATGCTCACGCGCTTCGGAAGTTCGTCGAGGCGAGGACGCCTCGACCAGCACGCAGGACGCATGCGCTAACCCAACTGTCTAGCCCCCCGCGAAGTCGGGATACTTCTGGCGTAGCTCCGCCCGCGCCTTGTCCGCTTCGCCAGTTTTGCCGGCACGCTCGTAGGCTTTGGCCGCTTTATTGAGTGCTTGCGGCGTGATCGCCGGATCGTCGTAGAGGAGCGCGACGCTCATGAAGGCTTTCCCCGCATCTTCAAACTTTTGCCGTTCCACCTCGACATCGCCGGCGAGGAGACGCGCCTGCGCATTCACGCGGCCTTCCGGCTGAAGGGTCATGATTTCATTTGCGATTTTCTCCGCGTCATCCGGTTTATGCGCACCGATCTTTGCTTCACCCAACGCGAGGAGCGCTTTCGCTTTCGCGGCGGGATCGGTCGCCGTTTGGAGAAATTTCGTGAGCGCTGCTTCGGCCTCGTTAGGCTGATTTTGCTTCATCTCAGCGTCGCCGAGGTAAAACCAAAAATCCGCCGGCACACTGCTCGCAGTCGGACTTTTGCTGAGCGCGGTGAGATATTTCGCGGCGGCGACGTAATCCTTTGCGTTATAAAATTCCAGCCCGAGCCATTGCAACAACTCCGCCGGCACCTGGTTGTCGGGTGATTTCGCGAGGTAATTGTTTACCTCTTTCGTGAGCGCATCGCGCTGCCTCAGGTAAAAATAAACTGACATGATCCGCAGGCTCGCTGGAGCCGCGTATTGCTCCGGATTTTGATCACGCGCGATTTTCAATTCCTTCAGGGCGGTCGCGTAATCCTTCGCTTCGAAAGCGGATTTGCCGATGTAGTAATGCGCCTGCGCGGCGGCGGCGGTTTTTGGATATTCCTTCAGGAGCTGGCGAAAGGCCTCACCCATGCCTTTGCTGTTGTCGGTCTGGCCGAGGAGGAGCGCTTTTTGTTGAAGCGCGGCTTCGCGTTCCCGCGCCTTGGGGAAACGCCGGAGCAACGTGTCGAGATCCTGCAGTGCGCGGTCGTACTGCTTTGAGCTCTGGTAAGCCAGGGCGCGCTGGGCCAGGGCGGAGGGCGCTTCATCGCTGTCGGGATAGGCGTCGAGGAAATAACTGAAAGCCTGCAGCGCACGGTCCGGCTCTTTGGTTTGCACGTAACACCAGCCGAGTTTCAGGGCCGCCTGCGCGCGCAGTTTATCCGACAACTTCGAGTCGTGCAGCGTCTCGTAAACCGTCGCGGCGCCTGCGAAATCCTTGGCTTTGTAAAGTGTTTCGGCTTTGAGCAAGCGCGCCTGATCGGCATGTTCGCCGTCCGGATTTTGCTGGATGAATTGATCGATCGTCGCCAGCAACTTCGGATCGTTCGCGTTATAGAGTCCGATCAGCCGCTGGTATTGCGCTTCGCGCGCTTCGGGACGGCCCGAATATTTCTGGATGATCTGTTGGTAGAGCGTTTGCGCTTGCGCAAAATGGCCGAGCTGGCGCTGGCTGTTTGCAGCCAGCAACATCATCTCCGGCCGCGTTTCTTCGGGCACCTGGCCGATGCTCTTCTGGTAATCGGCGATCGCCTGCGCGTATTGGCCCGATTGATATTCGAGACGCAACAAACCGACGCCCGCGATGCCGGCCCAGCGTCCCGCTTCCGGCAGGGCGCGGCCTTTTTGCAGCAGCGTCTTCGCTTTGGCAGTCATGCTTTTGTCCGGGCTGCCTTTGTCGGATTGCGCGAGATCGAGCGCGAGCGTGCCGGCGCGGACGGTGGCTTCGGCTCGGACTGCGGGTTTCGTCGTCTCGCGGGCTAGCGCTTCGAATTGCGCGAGCGCATCGGCTTTGCGGCCTTTGTCGAGAAAGATCGCGCCGATCGCGAGCCGCGAATCGTCCCGGTATGGATTTGGATTCGCCACCTGCACGACCTGCTGGTAAAGATCGCGCGCTTCATCTTTGCGGTTCAGATTCTCCAGGCATCGAGCCTCGAAATATCGGGCCGAAAGGGCGAGCGCAGGGGCTTTCGCTTTCGCAGCGGCTCGATGGAACAGCGGACGCGCCCCGTCCCAATCTTTGTCGTTGAAACAAATCTCTGCGAGCCCGTAGGAAGCCGGGCCGGCCAGATCGCTTTCGGGGAAATCGTTTACGACCGTTTGGAAACTGGTCCGCGCCGCGGCCGTGCGGCCCAGTGCGCGATAAGCTTCGCCCGCATAGAAGTTGGCGGTCACGCGATCGGCCGAGGTCGGATAAAGCCCCAGAAATTTTTCGTATTCGGGGACCGCGAGATCGTAAAGCTTCCGGCCGAAAAGCCCGTTCGCGTAATCGAGTTGCCGCTGCTCGTTTGACTCAGCGGCCGGCGCCGCTCCGTTAGGCGCAGTCGTGACTTCGTCCGGAGAATCTTCCGGAGCAGTCGTCGGCGCGGGCGCGGGAGTCGGAGGAATCGCCGCCGGTTCTTCCGGCACCGGCAGCGCGCGGCGAACCGTAGGCGTCTGCGTCGATTCAGGCGTCGCACTCTCGACCGGCAATGCGCGCGCGACCGGCGGCTCGTGCACGGGAATGGCGCGCCGGATGGGCAGATCCTCCTGCGCAAAAACCGACGGCGCCGCGAGAAGCAGCGCCGCGAGTCCGGCCAGCCACTTCATTTGGCGGTCGCGAAGGCGACGTTGGTGACGCCGGCCTGACTGCAAATGTTCAGGACGCCGACGATGTTCTTGTAGGCGCCCGCTTCATCGCCACGAATCACGACGGCCTGCTCGGGATTCAGCTTTACCAAACCTTCCAGCAGCGAAGTGAGATCGGGCCCGGAGAGCGTGCGACGATTCACGACGACGTTCCCGTCGGCTTTCACGTTCACGATCACATCACCGATCGGCGCGGACTTTTCCTTCGCCGCGCTGGCTTGCGGGACCTTGATGTCGAGCTCGTTTTCGTTTCGCGCTGCGTTCCAGGTGAGGAGGAAAAAAATCAGAAGCAGCAGGAGCACGTCGACCAGCGGCGCGAGCTGGATCCCGGGATGTTGCGGAGCGGTGCGGCCTCTGAAATTCATCTGACGAAAAGCGCTTGGGAAGGAACGCGAAGCTTTCGACGCCTAACGATGGCTAAAATTCATCCTCGAGCAGAACCGGCGCGCGCTCCGGCCGGCGGACCTGCTGAAGCGAAAGGAGCGCGATGATGTGCGTGGAAGCGGATTCAAGGTCGGAAATCAGTTTTTGCGCGCGGCCGCGAAAGATC
>JAICMR010000205.1 GCA_025929155.1 Chthoniobacterales bacterium
AATGACTGTAAAGACGGCGTCTATGATAGCTAAAACTTGCCGTCGATCGTTAGGTTCCTCGGCCGGGCCGATGACAGCTACGGTCTCGGTCACGGACAGCGTTCCAGTTGTAAGAGTGACCGAGCCGAAATCGCACTGGCAACGATCACGTCGCCAATCACTGCATCACTGAGGGCCTTGCGCAATGAGCCGGGACCGGCATCCAGGGGATTGCGGACCCCCCACGGTGGCCGCGGTGCCGGCGGGAACAATCAGCGCCCATCCAGTAAAATGATAGCAAGAATGCGAAACGAGCAGTTGAACTTCAAAGCCAGATAGCAGTCGAGTGAGCTCTCTTGTCGTGGGTGAGCTCCGATCGGCCTAACGCGCCTCCCGTTCGTTCACCGCCACGATCTCCAGATCGTTCCCGCCGCTCTTCCGCAAGACAAGCGTCTTCGTGACGGTACCCGAAGCGCGTTCCGATCCGTTGTGCAGCTCGTAGTGGAGCGGGAAACTGACCCGCACTTGTCCGTTCGGCTCACGCTGCACTTCCAATTCGCCCGCCAGCCGAAAACGTCGCTGCGGCCAACGCCGATCATAGCGCTCCAGGTCGCGCCGGATTTTCTCGCGACTGACTTTGGCTTCGCCGAAGTAATCGACGTCGCTCGCAAAGAATTCGAGTTCCTTGCCCACCTGCGGGTCCAGCCCCGCGAGAATGAATGCCGCCACATAATCGCGCAGCCGTTCCACCCCCTCTTCTAACTCGGACCCGGATTCCGCTGGCCCCGTTCGGGCGGGCGGCGGGGCACTCGATGGGTTCGGCGGCGCGGCAGGATGTTCCGTTGGCTGCTGCGGTGGCGACTCTTTTTCTGAGCTGACCGACGTCAGAAACTGCAGGTCGCCATTGCGCAACCGGCGCCAAGTCCCCTCAACCGGCGACGGCTCCGCTTTCGGAATTTTCGCAGCCTCGATTCCGAGTGCCTTGGCGGTTTCCGGATCGATCCGACCTGAGACGGCGAGACCGTGCCGAATCTGGAACCGCGTCACCGCTGCGGAAGTCTCGGAATCATAGCGTCCACTCACGTCGCCGCGGTAATAGCCAGATTGTTTCAGGCGCGTCTGCGCCGCACGCACGGTCTCATCGGCCCGTGCCGCCGCGAGAGAAAAACCGAGCAGGAACACGACAGAGAGAAGCTGTTTCATACCGACGATTCGTTTGCCGTCCCTCGCCCCGCCGTCTCAGCGCACCGTGAACAGCCCCACGTAATCTGACCAATGAAGAACACTAGTATCTTTAAGGCGGAGTTGTCCGCCAGACCCACCGGCGCGAGCGCGCCTGGCTACAACCGGCTAGCGTCGCCTAACGACCTCAGGTCTGCACCACGCCCATGTGGAAACGACCCTTCGGCATCGGTCGACTGACGTAGCCTAACAATTCCGTCAGCACTTTGCGCGTGTCTTCCGGTTGAATGATCGCGTCGACCCAACCGCGGGCCGCGCCGTAGCGAATGTCCGTCTGTTCTTCGTAGGTTTCTTTCACTTTGGCGCGAAGTTGTTCGAGCTCTTCCGGGCTCGCCTTTTTGTCGCCACGCTCACGGGATTTTGCGAGAACACTAAAGACGGTGTCGGAGGCTTGGGCTGCGCCCATCACGGCGTAACGTGCGTTCGGCCAAGCAAGAATAAAGCGCGGGTCATAGGCCTTGCCGCAGAGCGCGTAGTTGCCGGCGCCGAAGGAACCACCGACGACGACCGTGATTTTCGGCACGATCGAGTTGCTGACCGCGCTGACCAATTTCGCTCCACTCCGGATGATGCCGCTTTGTTCCGCGTCCCGCCCCACCATGAAACCGGTCACATCCTGGAAGAAGATGATTGGCAGACCCGTCTGGTTGCAATCCATCACAAAACGCGCGGCTTTATCCGCGCTGTCGGAGTAAATCACGCCGCCCATCTGGATGCCGGCCTTCTTCGTGCGCACCTGATGCCGCTGATTCGCCACGATCCCGACGGAATGCCCACCGATCCGCGCGTAGGCGGTGACGAGTGATTTGCCGTAGTCGGCTTTGTATTCATCGAGTGAATCGCCGTCGATGATCGAAGCGAGCAGGTCGCGCGCGTCGTATTGTTTCCGTCCCTCCGCGCTGATCAGATCGTAAACGGCTTCCGGGTTTTTCGACGGCTCAGTGACCGATTGCTCCGAGCTGGATTTCCCGGTGACTGCCGCTTCGGGTAAATGGGCAACTAACGAACGCAACCTCTTGAGGCATGAAGGATCATCCTTCTCGTAGAAATCGACTGTCCCGCTTATCTCAGCGTGCATCCGAGCGCCACCGAGTTCTTCGGTATCGACGATTTGCCCGATGGCGGCTTTAACTAACGATGGACCGGCGAGATAGAGACCGCTCCCTTCCGTCATCAGAATTTTGTCGCAGAGAACCGGCAGATAAGCGCCGCCCGCGACGCAGTTGCCCATGATCGCTGCGAACTGCGGAAGGCCGGCGGCGGAAATGACCGAGTTGTTGCGAAAGATGCGACCAAAATCGTCTTCGTCCGGAAAAATCTCGTCCTGCATCGGCAGGAAAACGCCGGAGGAATCCACAAGGTAAATCAATGGCAGCGCGTTCTCGAACGCGATGCGTTGCGCGCGGATAATTTTTTTCGCGGTTTGGGGAAAGAAAGCGCCGGCTTTTACGGTCGCGTCATTCGCGATGATCATGCAGGGCACGCCCGCCACCCGACCGATGCCGGCGACCGCGCCAGCGGCGGGAACACTGCCCCATTGCTCATACATTTTGTAGGCCGCCCAGAGCCCGATCTCGAAAAACCGGGAATCGGAATCGAGCAGGTGCGCGATGCGTTCTCGCGCGGGAAGCCGCCCGCGTTTGCGCTGACGCTCCTGGCCGACCTTGCCGCCGCCTTCGCGCAGAATCTCTTCCTCGTTGAAGATCGCTTCGCAGCGGGCTCGGAGGTCGTTAGGCAAATCGGAGGCAGCAGCGCGCGAAGAACTCATCTGGTGGACTTACTTCGGCGAACCGATCCGATCAAGAGTCGGCTGCGCATCTATCTCGCGCCTAACGAAAAGCTTTAGTAAACGTCGACTTCGGAGCGGTACCCGGAGTCGTTCCGGATCGTCCGTAAACGACGCCGCATGCCACGTTCGGATTCCGGGCGGTTGAATC
>JAICMR010000136.1 GCA_025929155.1 Chthoniobacterales bacterium
ACCAGCTTTTCGGCCAGACCCACATTCCCGGTCCCCACGATCGCAAATAAGCGCGTTAAACGACTCTGGCCACGGGCGTCTTGCTTGCGAGTGATAACCGTAAATGGTCGCGATAACTGTTGACGCGTGTAGCGCTCCGCCTCCAGCCCTACCTGCAAGGTCTGGGGCACTGTAAGATGAAAATATTTAGCCTGCGTCGCGACGCGGGCTGGAAAATCGTTCGATGTCTCCGGCGTATCCACAAAGTAGAGACGGAAGATATACTCATGGCCATCGGCCCGAACATGAAAGCTATCTCCGTCGTTTGCTTCGTTTGCGACCAACTGACAATTCTCGTATCGCTGCCAACGTTCCGCCGCCCGCGCTTCTGAGCTAAGAGAGAGCAGGCTGAGAAGAAAAAGGAGGCGGGTGTAGCTGAAGGGGTTCATGAACGCGAGCGTTCCCAAAAGGTTCGTCGCGGTGTGACTTTAACGAAGCCGCGTTTCTCGGCAAGCGCGTCTTATTGATTGGGTGAGGTTATTGTGCTGTAGCAGAAGACTCACCGATCCGGATTGCCTCCGAGAAATCAGAACGGAGGGAAGGCGATTTCTTTAGTCGGTGGCGATGACCGGCGGTGCTGCGCTTTTCCATAGAATAAGCGCCACACCCGCCAGAACAAAAGTAGCACCCAGCAAAGCCCAGGAAGACAAAGTCTCACCGGCGGCGAACCATCCGAGCGCGACTGCGAGCGGCGGAGTAATTAGCGAGATCGTTAACAGGTTAGTTACAGCCACCCGATTGAGCAGCCAGTAGAAAAGAAGAAAAGCCAGCACCGAGCCGATCAGCGCCAGGTAAAGGAGGCAACTAATTGCCGAGATCGTCCAATGGAAGCGCATCGGGCTTCCTTCTTTCCAAAGTCCGAGTAAGAGCAACGGAATAAGCCCGAAAAGCATCTGGCCTGCCGCCATTACCGCCGGCACGAGGTGACTCGGACGCGCCTTGATCAGAACGTTGGCATATGCGACCACGACTGCTCCGGTTACGATCGCCAAGCCACCCCAGAAGGCGGCTAGTCCGTGAAAGTCGAGTAACTTTAGGCAGATTAATACGACGCCAGCGAGCGCCAGCAAAGCACCCAAAATCCGTTCCCAGCGCATCGGTTCCGCCGGTAGCATGAAATGCGCGAAGGTAAGACCGAAAGTAGGAATCGTAGCCTGTAGAATCGCCGCCAGTCCGGATGAAACATGTTGCTCGCCCCAGAAGAGCAGGCCGTAGTTCACTCCAAAAATGAGGAATCCCGTGAAAGCCAAGAACCCGTAGTCCGCGAAGCGCCGCGGAAATGAGTAACGTCCGACGCAGATGGCAAGAAGCACCGCGACTGCGATTACAAAGCGCAGCGCACAAAATGAAAACGGAGGGAGATCGCGCAACCCGACCTTGATCGCGAGCCAGGTCGAGCCCCAAATCAGGCAAAGCATGAGCCACGCGAGCGGCACCCAACGCCGACCGGCGAGAGAAGAGGCGGACCGAGTGGCCTGGAGTGAGTCGTTCACCGCGCAGAGTCGGCAGGGAAAGGGCGGACTGCAAACGCGACTCTGCTGGGTGAACAATGAGAGATGTCTAAGCGTCGAAGCGCGACGGCGACAACCTAACGAAGAAAGGGATTGGGATCTTACGATTTGTCTGCGGAGCAGCTAAGTGAACGAAGCGCGCAGCCGCGCTGTACGCGCTTTCCATTTTACTGGCAGAAGTGGAGCCCTAAGTTGCAGCGTGAAACTAACTTCGATCGTTTTGACCGGGATGGCAATGCTTGGGTTCGTCATTAGGGCGGTCCCGGATGGACGGGCCGAGATCGCTTCCTCCAAAACGGACCCGCTTGTGATCGGTGATACTTTTACGATTGAATCAAAGACGCTGGGTGAGACGCGGCGGATCAATGTCTATCCGCCGCCCGGCTACGCCGGGAGGTCCGATACGGGTTTCCCCGTTCTCTACATGCCCGATGGTGGGATGGCGGAGGATTTTCTGCACATTGCGGGCCTGATCGAAGTATTGGTGGGCAATGGGACGATGCGCCCGTTTCTACTCGTTGGCATCGAGAATACGCAGCGCCGCCGCGACCTGACCGGACCGACTCAGAATGAAGAAGACAAGAAGATCGCACCGCAGGTGGGCGGCTCGGCAGAGTTCCGCAAGTTTATCCGCACCGAGCTTATGCCGGAGGTGAAACGACGTTATAGGACGACAAGCGAAACCGCGATTGTGGGCGAGTCACTGGCAGGTCTTTTTGTGGTCGAGACGTTTCTACTCGAGCCCGATCTCTTTAATACCTACCTGGCGTTTGACCCGAGCCTCTGGTGGAATAAGGGCGCGCTCCTGCAGATTGCAGACGAAAAGCTTCGGCACTGGCCGGCGCTGGAGCGAAGCTTATATTTCGCGAGTAGCGATGAAAAGGGAATCATTACTGACGCAGAAAAGCTAGCCGAAGTGCTCAAGCGGAACGCTCCGCCACAGGTCCATTGGCATTACGAAAAGATGCCAGCAGAGACGCACGGGACCATCTATCACCCGGCTGCGCTCCGAGCATTCCGCTCAGTCTTCCCGCCACCGCGCGCTGAGCCAGGAGGGAAATAGACGCCTCTTTTGAGTAGCCTGAAGGTGCCGATAAGTGATGGCCCCGATCGGCGTGTTACCAAACTCTCGATCGATCCATGCCGCGACGAGATTTGCTCCTGCCGCCCTTCACCGTGACGCGACTACTGTTCGGCGCTCCTGCGACAGCAAAATCCCAGCTTACAATCGGATCAATTCGTTGGCTTTTACTCACCCTCATACTGTTCATCGCTGACCTTCTCCATCCACTCTACGACCGTTCCGTGAAGCGTTTCTTGAATGGCGATATGAGTCAGCGCCGTGGTTGGCGCGGCGCCATGCCAGTGCTTCTCGTCAGGCGGGAACCAGACGACGTCGCCGGGATGAATCTCCTCAATCGGGCTGCCCTCGCGCTGCGCCCGTCCGCTGCCGGCCGTGATAATCAAAGTTTGCCCAAGTGGGTGGGAATGCCACGCGGTGCGCGCGCCTGGCTCGAAGGTGACACTCGCGCCAGCCGCGCGAGCAGGAGTATCTGCCTGGAATAACGGATCTATTCGCACCGTGCCGGTGAACCATTCTGCCGGTCCTTTGCTGGAGGGCTGCGAACCCGCTCTTTTGATTTTCATATCTTATCTCCTCAGTCGGCCGCGTTTGTTGCCCTGGATTCTCGCGGCCACCCTCGCACCAAATATGAGATGGTTGCGGCCGCAGACAATCACAAGTGTATCGAGCTACCGGATACATGTTAGCAGCTTGAGCGAAAGCCCGTGCACACCGCCAACAACAGGAAAAGCACACGTCAGCCGCTTCCTGGCTTTTGCGAAGAGTTAGCGATCCCGTGACACCGCTTCGGCATTGAATTCCTGCCGGGACGCACTAGAGAAAGCCGCTGTGCCGCGAGCCCATCCTTCTATCGGTGCGGACAAAATTTCGGTCCTGACCGCGACCTGTCTCGTCATCGCCAACATGGTTGGCACCGGCATCTTCACCAGCCTCGGTTTTCAGGTCGGCGATCTCCCGACCGGGTTCGCAATCATGGTCCTTTGGGCGATTGGGGGCGTTTGCGCCCTCTGCGGCGCGCTTGCTTACGCGGAGCTGGGCGCGGCGCTTCCCCGCTCCGGCGGCGAGTATCATTTTCTCCGGGAAATTTACCATCCCGCCGTCGGCTTCGTCGCGGGCTGGATTTCGGCAACGGTGGGATTTGCCGCGCCGGTCGCAATTGCGGCGATTCCTTTCGGCACCTATCTGCACGGCGTCTTTCCGGTTTTGCCTCCGCTCCTTTTGTCGTTAGGCGTGGTCTGGCTCGCGACGACTGCCTTGCTCCGCGATCTCCGGCTCGGCGGCAGTTTTCAGAATAGTTCGACCCTCCTGAAACTCGCTCTGATCCTGGTGATCGTGTTCGCCGGATTCTATGTGAAAGAAACGCAGCCGATCTCTTTCTTTCCCACGGCATCCGACCGCAGTTTGCTCGTGAGCACGCCTTTCGCGGTCAGTTTGTTCTGGGTTATGTATGCCTATTCCGGCTGGAACGCCTCGACTTATATCGTCGGCGAAATCCGGCGTCCGGCGCGGACCATTCCACTTTCGTTAGGCATCGGCACTCTGGTGGTCACGGTGTTGTATCTGGCGCTGAACGCGGTCTTTCTCCGCACCACTCCAGCGAGCGAGATGGTTGGCAAACAGGAGATCGGGCTGATCGCCGGCATTCATATTTTCGGAGTTGCCGGTGGGCGAGTGATGGCCGTTTTCATTGCCCTCGGCCTGGTTTCAACAGTCAGCGCAATGATGTGGATTGGGCCGCGCGTGACGATGACGATGGGAGAAGATCTGCGCGCGCTCTCCTGGCTCGCCACGCGGAACAGTCACGGCATTCCGCTCCGGGCGACGCTGGTCCAGTTCGCGATCGTGAACTTCTTCATTCTCTTCACTTCCTTTCAAAAAGTCGTGAACTATGTGCAGTTCAGTCTGACGCTTTTTTCGGCTTTGACGGTGCTCGGCGTCTTCGTGCTCCGTTGGCGGCGGCCGGGTTTGCCACGGCCGTATCGCACCTGGGGCTATCCAATCACGCCGCTCATTTTTCTCGCGATCAGCGGCTGGTTGCTCTGGCACTTATTAGAAGATGCCTCCACTCGTGGGCCCTCACTTTGGGGACTAGCGACCGCTGCGCTCGGACTCGTGATTTACTTTCTCTCGCCTAACGAGAAGCAAGCGGGCGATCGAGGAGCAGCCTGAGGAACCTCCCGTCCGAGAACGAGCCGCCGGCGCCGTGCCTAACGACGACGAGTTTCAGGGACGGAATCACGTAAAGCCGTTGATATTCCGAGCCAATGCAGGCGACGAGATCGGGCGGCGCGGCGCGGCAGAGACAGGCGTCGGCCCAGTCCTGCTGCGACCACTTCGGCGCCAGCATCGCCTCAAAATCGAATTCCCGGCCACCGGGCGCAGCCCGGTTGTTCCACCAGCCTAACGAAAAGGCGCAATTCGCGGGGGAACCGCGCCAGGTCTGCGCGAGCGTTTCCGGCCTAACGACGGGGCGGCCCTCCTTTAAAACCAGCTCGCCCATTTTTGCCCATTGCCGCGCGGTCAGCATGAAGCCAGCGGAGAGAAGCGGGTTGCCGGCCCGGTCATCGAGGTAACGCTGTGGCCCGAGTTCCATCTTCCGCAGGACGCGACGTTCGAGGTATTCCGTCGGCGATTTCTTCCCGAGTTTCGACTTCAGCACCGCGTGAAAAACCTGGAGTGCACCTGGCCCATAGATGAAGGCCTCGCCCGGTGCGGCCACCAGCGGAAGTCGGATCGCGGTTTTGTCGCGGTTCTCGAACTCATTTTGCTGGAGCTGAAACCCGGGGGCGAGCCCGCAGGAGAAGTCCAGCAGTTGCCGAATCGTGACCCGCGCTTTGCGCGGATCTGTCTTCCAGGAGGGAATAGTGTCGCCCACCGGTTCGTCGAGCTTGAGTAATTTGTCATCGACGGCGGCCAGCGCGGCCAGATTCCAGAAGGCTTTCGTGCCGCTGTAAATCCGCCATGCCGTCCGCGCGTTCCCTTTCCCCGGGTATTCCTCGAACAGGGTCCGGCCATTTTGCCTAACGAGAAAAGAGAGTCCGTGATGGCTGGCGGAATACTTCGCGGCCCGCGCCACCGCTGCCGGGTTGAGCTCTGCCGCGGGCAGAGCGCGGACCTGGAAAAAAAGAAGACCGAAGAGCAGCGCGCGTGTCACCCGCTACATGATCGGAGCCGCCGCGTGCGGTTTCAAGATCCAGGCAGCGATCAGGCCCACGCAAAGAAATCCCACCACCTGAACCAGAATGTAGGAAGCAGTATAAGCCGCCGGAAAGCCGTACCAGTTCCAGTAGGAAACGTTGGTCGCGATTGCCGCCAGCACGCCGGCTACAAAGACGAACCCGACCCGCGCGCCGAAGGTCGTGAGCCGCGTGCAACTCAGGAGGAAAACCACGAGCAGCGCTTCGAGAAACTCCGTTCCAAATTCCACCAGCAGATAACGCGTCATGTCCAGCGGACGGGACCCGGTTGGATAATAGACGAGCACTCCGGACGGATGATGCGCGAGCTTGTCATCCATCTGTTTCATCGCGGCTTCCTTTTCCGCGTGCGTCGGGTTCGGCCCGAGGCCGGGGCCGGGATAGATATACATTCCAGGCTGGTTCCCGATCTGCGAGGTCAAGGTCGCGAGCACTGCCGATTCATTTGGGATTTCGCGCAAACCGGCCTCCCCCAGTGGCAGCGCGACGTGCGCGAGGGATGTCCAGATAAACATGGCAATGGCTCCGAGCAGAGCTGCAAGAAAAATGCGCATAATGGGTTCTCCGGCCGCAAATCCTGCAGAGTCGCGCGTTGAAAGTCCAGCAGTCAATCAAGCGGTTCGGCTACGCTCGTTTTCTTCAGGAAAACCTGCCAAAAAATGAAAAGGATCGCGAAGATCACGACGGAGAGCGCCGCGGCCCAGCCGAAGCGATCGAAGTTAAAGGCCGCCTTGTAAACGTAGGAAACGAGGGTGTGCGTCGAGTCGCCCGGTTCGCCCATATTTGAGACGAGCCAGATGACGTTGATGTTATTAAAGGTCCAGAGGGCTCCGAGCGTAATTGCCGGGATCATGACCGGCCGCAGGAACGGCACCGTGATGTGCCAAAACTGAAACCAGCTCGAGGCGCCATCGACGGCGGCGGCTTCGTACGGTTCCTCCGGGATCGACTGCAAACCGGCGAGCGCGACCACCATCATGAAGGGAAACCCGAGCCAGATATTCGTAACAATGACAGCTACAAATGCCTCGAAGGGCGAACCGAGCCACTGCACCGGCGCGAGGTGCAGATACTTCTTGATGAGCAGATTCACCGAGCCATGCTCGTAGTTAAACATTCCGCCCCAGGTGAGCGCAGCGATGTATTGCGGGAGCGCCCACGGAAGGATGAGCGCAATGCGCCAGGCTGCTTTGCCGCGAATGAATTTCTGGTGCAGCACGACCGCAAGAAAGACGCCAATGGCGACGTGGAAGGAGACGCTGGCCACGGTCCAGATGATCGTCTTGAGGAGGATCGACCAGAAAAGTTGCTGCTGAAAAACCGAGAGATATTGCGCGAAGCCGATCAATCGCCAGTCGCGGACATGATCAAGGTTCGCGTTCGAAAACGAGAGAATGAGGTTAAAGAGAAAGGGAAAAAGAACGACCGCGAGAATGACGAGCAGCGCGGGCGCGAGGAGCAGCGCGATGAAAAGGCGGGCGCGAAGACTTTGGCCATTCATCGGCAGCTGAAATAGCAGCGCGCGACCGATCTGTCATCCTGAACCGGCGGCGCGCCGGCGCGGCGCGGCATCTCCTGGAAATCAGCCTGGACCGGCTTTGGAGGTGGCGTTGTTAAACCCGCCGAGGCCTTCCAAGAAGCGAAGGCGCGCTTCATTCCACCTCCGGCCTGACACGGGTTGTTTGGACATTGCGCAGCGGGACGGGAGCGTTCAAAGTGTGCGCACTCTTTATGACTGCTCCTGATCAACAATCCAACGACAAGCCTGGCGATTCGCGACTCGCGTTCAGCATCATGTTTTTCGCGATCGGCTTTCTCTGCCTGATGCTAGGCTGGGCGGATGGTGTGCGGAAAGACACGACTTACCTGCACATTCCGGAGAGCGGGGGCTGGCTCGTTGCCACCGGAATTCTGTTTTTGATTGGACTTCTCCTTCTGGTTTGGTCGCGCGCCGCGAAGCGCTGATCACGCTGCGCGGAAGCCAGGCTACGGCTCTTCCCGCCCGAGGTTTCTCTTGCAGTCTACAAACTTCTAAGATCGTTAGCGACGGTCCCGGCGATGAGAAGCATGAGCGGTCCAGTAAGTTCCAGATGTCTCGCTCTTCTGCTTCCAGAAAAGGGATTGGCTCCTTTCAGGCAGCTGGGGCGCTCAGGGCTCGAAAATCTCGCAGCTATCGAGAACGACGCCGCGCTCGCCCGACCCGCCGGCGATGACGACACGGCCATCCCTCAGGGCGGTTGCTGTGTGCCCGTCGCGCTTTTGCAACATTTTGGGACTGGCGGTCCAGGAGCGAGTGGCGGCATCG
>JAICMR010000149.1 GCA_025929155.1 Chthoniobacterales bacterium
CAGGATCTCGAAGAGCGCCGCTTCCGAATCGTTGCCGGGTGCGAGACCGTCATCGCTAATCGTCTGCATGTCCGGATTGTCCATCCAGTTGTCATTCGAATCGATCAGGTTCGCATTGGCATCCCTGAGCTCAAGCGTCGGATCAGCGAGGGGGTTGGAAATTCCGGCGTCGGCGAGGGAAGGCCCAAGGCCGCGGATGATCGTGCTCGTAAAGCCGCCTCCGCCCCCGCCGATGATGAACCCGCCGATCAGGACATTTTCCCCGGTCTGAACGTCGCCCCGGGTGCTGATATTGGCGAGCTTCGAATCCGTCGCGCCCTTATCGAGGTCATAAATTTCCGCCAGCGCCACGCCCGTTTTGGTTTCATCCGTGCTGCGAACGATGGCGGTATATTTTCCGGGCGAGAGAGTTTCAACCAGCGCGGACTCAGCCGGGTCGGTCGGTGCGAGGTCGTTGTCCTTCAGAACCGTTTGGTCCGCCTCGCTGTTATCCATCCAGTTATCGTTCGTGGCGATGATCGCGCCGTCAGCGTCGTGCAGCTCCAGCACCGGATCAGCGAGAAAATCAACAACGCCCTGTGACCCGAGCGACGGTCCGATCGCGCGCAGGACCACCTGTTTGTCGTCGTTGCCGGTAATAATAAAGCCGCCGATGAGGACATTCTCGCCCGCTTCGACGACGCCGCGCGTGGAGAGATTTTGATTTTCGGCCGGGGCCTGAACGCTGGCGACATCAGGCGCCACACGGAAATCGATCTGCTGGATATTCAACACGAGCGAGCCCGGGGCGGCAGCGAAGGTGGACGCGGTCTGACTTCCAAAATCGAGCGTGAACGTTCCGGAGAAATCTCCGGTGCCGGAAAACGGGAGCGGATCGCTGGCGAACGCGCCCTCGTATTCGTGTAGTCCAGGCATAAGCGTGCCGGTCGCAGTCACGGGGATTGCCGTCCCGCCGAAGTCGACTGAAGCAAGGATCGTGTACTGGACCGGCTCAGGGATATTGAGGTCGACCGTGAAACTATAGGCGAGGGAGAATTTATCGCCGGCGTCGTTCGAATAATTACCGCTCAGGTTGATCGCCGCGGTGTTACTCGCGTCGGGCGTGATTGTTGTGCTGCCCGTCAGGTGCACCAGCCCACCTTCGATCGTGGTGTCGGCTACGATCGTGTTATCGGTGAAGACCTCGGGCGGGGTAAAGGTGGGCCCGCTCGTGATGTTCAAGATTCCGGCGGAAACGAGCTGAGTGAAGGTGAGAAGCGTCGCGCAGCCAACCGCGAATGAGAGAGTCGTGTTGTTTTTCATAATGTCTTGGTTCTTGCTGGAATTGCGGAGTGATTCAGAAGTTTGCGCAAGAATATCGCGACCGGAGCGGAGGATGGACGTTCACTGCGGATTTAATATGTTGCGGGCAGGTTTGCGGAGCGCTCCAGGCAAGCGCAGTTTTCGAGATGAACCAGCTCCTCTTCCGGCTCGCGGCGATACTCTGTTTTCTGGCGGTCGCTCTGGGAGCATTCGGTGCGCACGCGCTCAAAGGAACGCTTGACGCCCACGGGCTCACGGACGTCTGGAACAAAGCAGTTCTGTATCATTTCCTGCACGCCATCGCGCTGCTCGTGCTGGCGTCGCTCCCGGGCGTGAACCGGGCGGCGAGCTGGCTCCTGCTGGCGGGCATCGTGATCTTCAGCGGCAGCCTTTATCTGCTCGCTCTCACAAACGTGCGGTGGCTCGGCGCGATCACGCCGATCGGCGGACTCTGTTTCCTGGCCGGCTGGCTGACACTGGCGATTTTCCCGCCGAGGTAGGGAAGCGAGTGGATGGTTATCCTGATTTCGTTGAGTGTAGCCGGCGACTTAGAAACAGGATGACGCCCATTGAGTCTTTTTATCGTTAGGCGCGTTTTCTTTTTGCCATCTCGATTTGGAAACGACTGGTGCGATGAAATTGGGTTGGGTTCCTCCTATCGTGCCGAGACATTTCCTGACTCTTTTAAGAAATCACGAGGCTCTTTGGAGCGCGGCGCTTGTCGCCTCTCTGCTTTGGGCACGCTCATCTTCTCCCGGCCGCTTCGCCGGCACGGACGACCGGTGCGAGCGGCCAAAAGATTTCCTTGTTTTCGGCCGGCGCGGCTGCTAGGCCCGGAACTGTGAAAACCCTATTCGTTAGTCTATTGCTCTCCAGTCTCGCGCTGAGTGGCTGCGTGACGACGGAGACTCGTTACAAGACGGTCAACGGCATGGCGTATTGTGAGAATTGCAAAGCCGTCATCGTCGCCAGCTCCGAGACGGAAAAGATCAAGCTGCCGGGAGGCGGCTACGCCGGAGCAACAGTCGATCTCGGTTCGATCGAAAAGACGGAAACTCGCGGCGATGTCTCGAAGACTCTCGCGCTGGTCAATCAAGCGATTGTCGGCGCCTGCGAAGGGCAAAAGGCGGCCGCTTTTTCAAATGATCGCGCTGCTTATGAGAAGTGGGCGGCGATCCAGCAAAATCAAATCGCGAAGCTGGATCAATTGGAGGGAATCATGGTTGGGGGAGAGAGCAATGCCGCGACCGCGAGCCCGTCTCCAGTCGCGGCGCCTGCCGCAGTCGCGCAAGCGTCGCCAACTCCCGCTCCGAAAAAAGAGGCCCAGCTTAAGAAATGGGCTTCAGTCTATTCGCCGAAAACCAAAGGGAAAGTGAAACTCCCGGCCGGCACGAAAGTCGCCGCAACCGGAACCGCGGCCCCGGCGCCTGCGAGCGGCGCAGCGCCCACTCCGCCGGTCGTAACGCCAGCCGTAAAGGCGGTGCTGGAAACGCAGCCGAAGTATCCTCAGGTCCTCGGATTGCCTGCGAAATAAGAAGCCGCCGCCGCAGCGAAGCCGGGGCGCTGTTTCCTGCTTCTGCTCGTGATCGGTCTGATGGGCCACCGCTTCACGGCGGCTCGTCCGCATCCGGAGACCTTCGCTCGGCTTCGCTCAGGATAACCAACTCGATTGGAGGCAACGCCTGCGGGAAGCGTTCAAGGGACTTCGAGGAGAGGACGCCAGCTTCCATAAGCATAGTTAGGCGAAGTTTCTCCAGCGACGCTCGAATCATGGACGCCGTCGTGCCTTCCAGGCAGGGCGGCAGCAGCTTCGCGACCGCTCCTCGCGCTTGGCGCGCGCCGGGCGGCTCTGCTATCCTCCCAACCTAACGAATGCTGGCTCTGGCTGAACCTCAACGCGCTTTCGCCACCGTCGCGGTTTTTATCGCGACGTTTTTTGTAACGTTGTCGTTAGGCCGGGTGCTGAAGCGGCGCGCCGGCGTGCCCTTCGGCATCTTCTTCCAGCTCTTCGCCCTGGCGCTTGCGTTCTATGCGGCTGCCTGGGTTTACGGTCTCGACATGCGCTGGCGCAACCACGTCGGCGCTGCGCTCACCCTCCTCAGTACCGGCGTCGTGATCGCACTGGTCGATCGTTATCTCTGGGACCTCTACTACGAACAGCGCCGCCAGACCGTGATCCCGAAATTCCTGCGCGAGCTGGTCGCGCTGGTCATTTTCCTGATCGCGTTGCTCCTGGTGCTCAGCATTGGTTATCACGCCGAGAGCCAGTTGAAGTGGCTGCTTTCGGGCTCCGGCGTCGCTGCGATTGTCCTCGCGTTCGCGACCCAGAATATGCTCGGCGGCGTCATCGCCGGGATGTCTTTGCAAATCAGCCGGCCGTATCGGGTCGGGGATTGGTTACAGGTCGGTGAGCGCTTTGCCGAGGTGATGGAGATCAACTGGCGCTCAACCCGGCTGCGCACGAACGACGCGATCTATCTCGATATTCCGAACAACGAGATCGTCAGGCAAACAATCATTAACCTGCATTATCCGCAGGAATTGCACGCCATGCGGCTGCGGGTCGGGGTTGATCAGACTTGCGCGCCCAACAAGGTAAAAGACGCGCTGATGCACGCGACGCTCCATGCCGAAGGGGTGCAGGAAGAGCCGGCGCCAAAGGTGTATTTGATCGACTTCGCCGACTCCTGGATCACCTACGAAATCAAGTTCTGGATGCTCACGCACAGACTCTATAACGAGATCTGCGACGCAATCCGCACCAACATCTGGTACGAATTCAAGCGGCAGAACATCAAGCTCCCATTCCCGATCCGCACCCTCGAGATCAATCGCCGGGCGCCGCAATCGCAGGAGGAACACAGTCGCGCCCGCAGAATTCTTGAGACGGAACCGCTCTTCGCCTGCCTCGACGAAGAGCAACTGCTCTCGCTCATCCACGACGCGCGCACGAGTCACTTTGGCCGTGGCGAACGCATCATCGAGCAGGGCGCCGAAGGCTCGTCCATGTTCGTGCTGCTCGATGGAACGGCGCAGGTCAGCGTTCTGCAGAACGGAACCGCCATCCGCGTCGGCACCCTGCGGGCGGGAGATTGTTTCGGCGAAATGTCCCTCCTCACCGGCGAGAAACGCACCGCCACGATTCGGGCGGAGCATGATTGTGAGGTGCTCGAAATCAGTAAGCGGGCGATGGCCGATTTACTAAAAGAGTCTCCGGAATGCGTGGAGCAACTGAGTGATCTCCTCGCGCGCCGCAAGCTCGAAACCGAAGATCTGATAAAGGACGCAGCCGAGGCGACTGCGAAAGCGAAGGAGCGGGAGTACCAGGCGAACTTCCTGCGTCGTCTCAGGGGCTTTTTCGAGATCTAGGAGATTGGACGCTTCCGCCGCGCTCGGACCACCGGATCGAAGTCATCTGGCGTCGCATGGACGAAAGCGAGCTTCGGTTGCGCATTAACCGAGAGCTGCGCGTCCTGCATTTCCCATGGGGTGTCGAAAAGCGTGAGATTGCTCATACCAGCCCGTGCCAGAAAAACAACCGATTTTGCAAAAGCAGTTCCTCAGCTAGCGTTCGGCCCATGTTTGAGCCGCGCTACATCAAGCACAGCTATCTTCTCGTTAGGCACGCGGAAAAACTGCTGCGTTACCGATGTGACCTTCTGAGCCAATCGACGATTGCCGAAATCCGCGGCCAGATTGAGAAGGTCCGCGCCGCCATGAAAGCGCGCGAGCGCAAAACAACGGTCGAGGAATCGGAGCGGCTCGACGAGCTTCTCACCGCGCACACCCCGCCGCAGCGCGACGCCGCCTGGCGCGAAAATGTTGAGGTCATTCTCGTGGCGATCGTGGTCGCGGTCGGGGTGCGCTCCTATTTTCTTCAGCCTTTTAAGATCCCGACCGGTTCAATGCAGCCGACGCTTAACGGCATCATTGGCCGTCCGATGACTGGGCCGGCGCCCAATATTTTTCAGCGCGGCTTCGAGTTCGTCGCCTTCGGCCGCAATTACATCAACCTCGTCGCGCAAGAGGAAGACACCGTGGAAAGTGTCACGGGAAAGAAGTTCCTCTTCTTTTTCACCCTCTCGCGCGTCCAATGCGACCACCGCACCTACACGGTTTACGCGCCGCCGGAGATTTTGCAGCAGGACTTCAAGGTCTATCCTGGCAAGGTTTATCATACCGGCGAGGTCATCGCGCGCGGAGCGGTCGATACCGGCGATCAGGTTTTTGTCGATAAGTTTAGCTACAACTTCATCCATCCGCGCCGCGGCGATGTCTTTGTCTTTCGAACCGATCACATCCTCGGGATTCGCGAGGATCCTGAGGCGGGCGCACCCTATTTTATCAAGCGGCTCACGGGGACGCCGGGTGACGAGCTGCGGATCGATTCACCGAAGCTCTATGTGAACGGCGCGCCCGCGAAAAACTTCGGGATTAACCGGGTGGCCTCCGCGAAACCGCCCTATTCCGGCTACTCACGCGGGCAGGCTTTGCTCGCGACTCCGGAGCAGCGGTTTGTGATTCCGCCGCACAGTTATTTCGCGATGGGCGATAACAGCTACAACAGCTACGACAGCCGCTACTGGGGTCCCGTCCCGGAGGAGAACGTCGTCGGCCGCGGGCTGTTTGTTTACTGGCCGTTTGGGCGGCACTGGGGCATCATTCGTTAGGCATCCGTTAGGCGGAACGACATGCTGGCCGTCCACCCGCGCGTCTATCCGCTGCTCGGGATGCTTGTCGGTTATCTGCTGCTGTTGTTCACCAACCCGGTCCGGATCGCGCTGCGTGACGGCGCGCGGTGCCTGCTGCGTTTCAAACGCCTCTGGCTCGTCTTTGCCCTTTTCGGGCTGGCTTACGCGACTTTCCAGTTCGTGGTTTTCACCCCGATCGGCGTGACTTCCGATTTCCGCTTGGAACAATTCGCCTTCTGGAACTCCTGGCACTGGCCGGGATTTGCCGAAATCTGGCGGGACAGCCTGCTCCACGCCGCGGAATCGATCGCGGGGATCTTCGACGCCGCCGCGACGACCTATCCCCTCTCAGTCGTGGCCGCGATGTTGCTGATCCTGAACTGGCGTGGGTTGCACGGCAGCCTGGTGCGCGCCTTGCGCAAACAATTTGGCAGTGTCGGCTGGCTGATTTATGCCGGGGTTTTATTGAGCGCGCTGGCCTCGCTCGTGAAGCCATTGATCTACTGGCGGGTGCCGGAATGGATTCATTTCCTGCCGCCGGCGCGCCTCCTCCAAGCCTCTGCTGTGGTCGATACGGTCGCCTTCATCTTCGAGTATCTTTGCGCGGTTTATCTCCAGGTTTACCTCATCACGGTGAGCCTTGCCTGGATCAAAGGGCTTCACTTCGGCGAGGAGGCGATTCTCGCCTTCGCGATGCGACGATTCAGTTTCGTACTGAAATGGCTCGGGCTCGTCGTGCTCGCGAGTACGCTTTTGCTCCGG
>JAICMR010000101.1 GCA_025929155.1 Chthoniobacterales bacterium
CACCTCGCGCAGCTCCTCCTGCGCGAGAATCGCGACGCCGTTATAACTCTTTTGTCCATGAAAGACCGCGTGATAGCCAGCCGCGCGCAATTCCATTGCGGGAAACTGCTCATCCGTGCACTTCGTCTCCTGGAGACAAACCACATCGGGGGCGAAATCGCCCAGCCAGCCAACCAGCCGGTCCATCCGTTTCCGCAGCGAATTGATGTTCCAAGACGCGATCCGCACGACCTTCAGTAACTGCCCCACCCTCCCTTGTCATCCCGCGCCAAACGGAGGGATCGCAGTGGTTTCCTAAAAAGCTTCATGAGACCGAATCGTGCAGGAGTGGCGCTCAAACAGAAGTTCTGCGGAAATCCTTCGGCGCTGCCGAGCACGCTCAGGATGACTAGAGATCGATTTCCACTCCGGGCGGCGGGACGAGGATCTCGCTGTTGGGTAAAGCCTCCGCGGCCGCGCTACGCATCCATTCCACCGCCGGCGGATCGCCATGGACCAGCACGACCTTCTTGGGCGCGAGCTTCTCGATGTAACTCAGGAGCGACAACCGCGGCGCGTGCGAGCTAAACTGAAACTGCCCCACCTCGCAGCGCAGGGTTTGCGCCGGCTCGTCCTCGTCCAGCGATACGAGGTTGCCTGCCGCCGCCGCCCGGAGCAGTCCGGCTGGCGAGGCAGGATCCGCGTAGCCGACGAAAAAAATCGCGTCCAGCGGATTCTCCATCAGCTTGCGACCGAAGATGTTCGAGAGCGTCTTCTGGGTCATCATTCCGCTGGAGAGCGCGTAGATACGTCCCGGCTTGGCTGGCGCGTCGCGGATCGTTTTGCTGTTCAAAACAAACGGTTGCACCTCCGGAAAAAGCTCGAGTCGCGGCACGACGCGCGCAGTATCGGAAGCGCGACGATCATAGATAGTGGTCATCTTCGCACTCAGTCCGCCGATGTAGATCGGGACATCCGGAATCGTCTGCGCCCGCTTGAGTTGGTAAAGCAGCGTCAGGATTTCCTGGGTCTTCCCGAGCGCGAAGACCGGCACCATGACGCAACCGCCGCGGGCGAAGACCCGATTCAGCGCGGCAGCGAAACGGCCCTCCTCCGACTTACGCGAGAAATCCTCTGGCAGCGGTGTCGCGCCGTGCGTTGTCTCGATGATCAGCACATCCACGCCGGCGTCCGGGAAATGGGCGCCCTTCGTCAGCGCCTGATCATTGAAGTTCACGTCGCCCGTGTAGAAAATCGTTCGGCCCTCGCCGCGCAGCAGCACGCCCGCCGCCCCAAGCACGTGGCCCGCATCCCAAAACTGGAAGTCGACCTGTTCGTTAGGCTCAACACTGCTCCGTTCGCCCGCGAGTGTGATCGGCTGTCGGAGCGGACATTGCCGCCAACTGCGCACTGCCCGGTCCGCCTCGCGATGTCCGTAAAGCGGATAGATGGCCGCGCCGACCTCTTCCCGCTGGCGCGTCATCACGTTTACGGAGTTGTGCAACAGCGCGTCGCCGATCTGCGCCGTCGCACTCGTCATGAAGACGGGCGCCTGCGACTGCTGCCGCATCAGGATGGGGAGCGACCCAATATGGTCGAGGTGCGCGTGCGAGAGCACGATCGCGTCCACCGGGCGGCCGTTGAGCGCGGCAAAATTTGGAAGTGCTTCATCGCCGATCTCCTTCGGGTGCATCCCGCTGTCGAGGACGATCCCTTTTCCGTCGAGCCCGAGGAAATAACTATTGGCGCCGATCTCCGTGCGCCGGGTCAGATTGATGAAATTCAAAGTTGGCGCCCAAAGTGCCTAGCCGAATTGCACAGAGCAATCGTAAATATTCCAGGCCAGTAAAAGATCCGCTTCTGTGGGACCGCCGCGCGCCGCAGATTCCGCTCATCATCCGCAATCAGGCGCCGCGCACTCTCACGCGCGTTGGGGTCGGCTGACGAATACCATTAACAAATCACGGCTTCGCTGCTATGGTCGGCGCGCTTTGGATACCCCTACCATCGCAGCGCAGGCCGATTCGGTTCCGGCACGGCGCTCCCTGCTCCCCGGTTTGCTTCTCGCGATCCTGCTCGGGTGGCTCTGGTTAGGGCTTTGCCATCAACTTAGCTACGAATGGTCGGCGAACGAGCAATACCGCTACGGCTGGTTTGTGCCGTTCTTCGCAGCCTTCCTTTTTTGGCTGCGCTTCGAAGAAAGACCAAAAGCCAAAAACGAGGGAAATAGCAGGAACGACCAACTACAAACCGGGAGTGGTTTTCCGCATCGCCTTCCCAACTTCCTACTCATTACTTTAGGCTTCCTACTTTTGACGGTTCTCCTCCCGATCCGACTCTTTGAGATAGCAAATCCGGATTGGCGACCGCTCAGTTGGGGGCACGCCTCGCTAGTCGTGGGCTTCACGTTGCTGGTGATCGGTTGCGTGTGGGGGCGAAAAGCGCTCGGGCATTTTGCTTTCCCAATTTGTTTCATCCTTGTGGCAGTGCCGTGGCTGACACCCATGGAGGCGCCGCTCGTCCAAGGGCTGATGCGCCTGGTGGCAACGATTGCCACCGAACTCCTGACTCTTCTCGGAATACCCGCGCAGCTCGATGGCAGTCTTATCCAAGTAGGCAACGGCATTGTCGGAGTGAGCGAAGCCTGCAGCGGCGTCCGCTCACTCCAGACCTCGCTCATGATCGGGCTGCTCTTCGGCGAGCTAAAACGGTTCTCGTTAGGCCGACGCATCGCGTTGGTCGCCGCCGCACTTGCGATCGCTTTCCTCGCCAACTGCGGCCGCACGTTTTTCCTTGTCTGGATCGCGGCCACTCAAAATCTCGCCGCAGTCGAGCGCTGGCACGACATCGCCGGATACGCGATTGTGGTCGCGGTTTCCTTGGGCACCATCGCGTTCGCAAATGCTATCGCTGAAGACAAGAATCCAGGAGAGAGCGGGAAGCCTAGATTGCGGAGTGCAGAAGCTTTTCGATATTCGGCTTCTCACGTTCCACTGCCGATTCCCTTTCTCGCTTCTGCGGTAGTCTTTTTACTTGTCGGCGAGGTTAGCGTGAACTCCTGGTATCGCTGGCACGAGCGCAAATTTATCGCGACTCCGCGCTGGACGGTGCAATGGCCGAACGCGGCTCCCGGATTCCACGATCTGCCTATCGATGACGGTATTGAAAGCACCTTGCGCGCTAACTCCGCGCGGCAAGCGGCCTGGCACTTGGACCTAACGAACCAACCTAACGAGATTCCGGCGTTTGCCGCTTGCAGCATGTTCTTTTTCCGGTGGGAACCCGGTTCGGCCAGCATTCTGCGGGCGCGGGCCCATCGCCCGGATATTTGCCTGCCAAAAACCGGTTGGGAGACGACCCACGATGACGGTGCGCGAGAGTACCATACCAGCTCTGGGCTCTCCCTGCCGTTCCGGCACTTTGAATTCGTGCGGCGGGTCGGGCAGAATCGTCGGATCTTTGCACATGCATTTTTTTGTCAACGGGAGGATCGGGTGCCGGCGCGCGCCCCGGATCAGTTCGACGCGACTACTGGTGATACTGGCAACTGGATGCGAGGCGACCGGATGCGGGTGGTGATGCAAGGTCTGCGTAATCAGGGGCAGCAAGTGATGGAGCTGGTCTTCACGACGCCGCGTGAAGTAAGCCGTGCGACCGCGGAGAAAGAGTTCGCCGCGCTGCTGCCACAGCTGATTAAGAACGGATAGAACCGGAAAGGAAGGCCACTAACATAACAAGGAAAGCAGAAATGCGCGAAGCGGCGAAAAGTTCGTGACCTATCACACATATCCATGCGACTGACTATTAGCCTGTCAGTCTTCCTGCTTTCCTATTTTTCCTATTCACTGCCCCCCGAGATGAACCGAGATCACAACTCCCTGTTGACCAGAAATGAGCGGCGCCTGCAACAGACGAATCGCCGGAGGATCGTTATTGCGAGTCTTTGTTTTGCGCTCCTGATCGGGCTTGCGCTCGTGCTGGCCACGCCCGCCAGCCATGCGATCAACGGCTGGCAGGCGCGACGGCACGCGGCCAATGCGTTTCGATTGATCGAAAAAGAGAGTTGGAGTGAAGCGCGCAAGGAAGCAGTGGCCGCCCTGCAGTTGAGCCGGAATCAACCGGCGGCGATCCGCGCCGTAGCGCGGTTCCTATCGCGGACCGGGCAGCCCGAAGCGATCGAATTTTGGAAACAACTCGCCGCGAAGCAAAAGCTCACTCGGGTGGATCTGCGCGACGAGGCGGCGAGCGCGTTCGCGTTGGAAAACTCGGACGTGGCGGAAGCGGCGTTAAAATATCTGCTGAGCCCGATAGAGGGCGGACCGCGCGCGGAGGACTGGCTTCTGGCAGCGCAGATCGCAGTGCAGGCAAACGCAATGGACAAAGCCTCGTCTGACCTGGCAAAGGTCTTCCCCGACCCGGCGGTGACCGATCGACAACTGTTCAGGGCGTCGCTTTTACAGCTAACAATCGGTGGAAATGGTGTAACCACCGGAGCAAAGGCGGCGCAGGCCGCAGGGTGGGCGCGACTAACGAAGCTGGCGCAAGGCGAGAACCGAGTGGCGCTCGATGCTCTAACCCTCCTCGCGCAGCGCGAGATGGAGCAAAACGCTGAAGGGCATAAACCTAAAACGGCGAAATCTGAAAGCTCGAAAATAGTCGCGGACGCCGCAGCGGTCGTCCCTCTTTCAACAAACAGTAAGAAACCTATAACCGCCTCAGAAATCGCGGACGCGCTCGATTCGCATCCGCTTGCAAAAGCGCCGCAGCACCTGCTCGCAGTCGATCTCCGGATTACTGCCCTCCCAAGTGACAAGGAACAGCTAACAGAACAGGCGATCAAACGCTGGAAGATAAGCGACAACGAAGCGCTTGCCGCGCTGGCAAAATGGCTGAATGGCAACGCAGAATACGAGAAGGAACTCGCGACCGTGCCGCTAGAACGTGCTCTGCAGACTCGCGATCTTTTCCTCCAGCACCTCGACGCCTGCGGCGGAATGGGGCGCTGGGAAGAGATCCGGCGGCTGCTCGAAAGCGAACGCTTCCCGCTCGATCCGACGATCGCGCACATGTATCTCGCCCGCTGCTATGCCCAGCTCGGCCAAACGGTCGCGAGCGAAAACAACTGGCAACGCGCATTGGAGATGACGGGCGGGGACGCGCCCAAGCTCATGACGCTGGCCAATTACGCGCAGAAAAATGGCGCCGCCTCAATTGCCAACGCCGCCTGTGATGCCGCGATCGCCAACGATCCGAAGCTGCGGTCGGCATGGCAGAGAAAGTTGCAAATTGCACAGGCGGAGCGCGAAACCGGAAAAATTCACGCAATACTGGAGAAAATGCTCCAACTGTGGCCGGACGATCAGGCGATCCAAAATGACGAAGCCTACGCACGGCTGCTATCGCTAATGGGGAATCATCTTGAAGGAAAGCCGAAGCAGGAAACGCGGCAGTCGGCAGGCGCATCATCTCCTGGAGAACCGACCTTCGCGTCGAAATCGGCGTCGGTGTCTCAAGTTAGCAGCAGCGAAGAACTGGCGTCCCTCGAAATGCTGGCGAAACGTTTAATCGGCCGCGAGCCAACCAGCCTGCCGCATCGCACCCTGCTGGCGTTGATCTATCTGAACGAAGATCGCCCGGCGACGGCGCTTGCCGTCTACCGAAATCTGCACGTTCCGCCAAGCGCGCTGACGCCATCAGCATTGGCCGTCCACGCTGCCGTGCTCGGGGTCAACGGAAACGCGCTCGATGCCGCCCAAGAAGCCGCTCAAATTCCTCGAAACGCGCTTCTCCCGGAGGAAGCCGTGCTCATCGAGGGATTGTAACCGTAAGCCGGTCTGGCCAGGAATCGACAAGGGGTTGTAAGGATGGCCGGAGGCCGATCAAAAAGTTGGACGGTGACAAGCCTGTTTAATTTATAACGAAAAAGCTTGCTACGATCCTTGAAGTCCTGCAGTTTTGGTCTTCTTCCCGCCCCCCAATGCCCCCATCTTACTTTTCCCACCAGTCCTCTTTTTCGGTCGGCGTCAATCTACCTGCGGCCGCCCGCGGCTTGAGCAAGAGTCGCAGGCTGAAGCACGGTCTTAGCTGTTTGCACTTGTTGCCGTTGTTTTTCCAAATCGCCTGTCTTGCCACGTTCTCTGAGTGCGTGGTTGCCTCAGATTGGACAGGTGCCAACGGTGAGTGGAGCGACAACGGCGATCCCGGTTGGAATGGAACTGGAGTGCCAAACGCTGTCGGAGCGATCGCCAACTTCGGTTCCACTGCGAACCTCTCAGGAACAACAACTCAGGATGTCGTCGGGGGCGTAACTGTTGGCACGATCAGTGTCTCCGCCGATGTGAGCGCCGTTCGCATGATTACAAACACCACCGGTATCACATTGAATCAGGATGGGACGGGAGCAGCAGTTGCGACGATTAGCAATAGCAATCAATTCAACGGCTCCAATAACTCCCTTCAGATTGGAGGAGCCGGCGCCCTCACGCTCGCTGACGATCTTCTTATCAGTAATACGAGCGGTTCCACGAGCAACAATGCGATCAAAATCTCTTGTCGCATCGGTGGCACGGGAAATCTTACGTTAAGCAACGTCAAAAACAGTGTGGCAGCGATCAACCTCAGCGTGGACAGCACATTTGCTGGAGCGGTCTCCATTGCCAAGGGCCTTGTCACATACAGTACCAGTGCAGCCTTGGGTAACTCTGCTAACGCCGTTACTTTGGGAAGCGTCGATGGTGGCTCAGCTACTTTCCTTTCCACCACAAGCACCTCGAATTTTGCCAATAATATTACCACCGCATCGGGCTCGGGCGGCACACTGACAATTGGTTCGTCTGGCGCTGCTAACTCAAACGGCGCAACCTATTCAGGCACCTTGACTCTCAACGATAGTGCGAGACTGGTAGCGAGTGCAGGCGGTAATGTCGTCAAGTTTACCAACACGATTTCCGGCACCGGCGGAATCACGAAGGATAACAACGGCACCGTGCAGCTGAGCGGTATGAACACATACGCTGGAGTAACTCAAATCAACGGTGGCACTCTGCTGATCAATGGCAATCAATCAGGCGCCACGGGTGCGGTGTCGGTGAATAATTCCGGCACCCTTGGTGGCATCGGCACGGTGGGCGGAGCCGTCACTGTCTCGATGGGTGCAACCATTAACCCTGGGCAGAGCGGGCCGCCAGGTTCCGCAGCGGTGGTTGGCACTCTTCACACCGGCGCGCTGACACTTCAGTCGGGAAGCTTTTCTATCTTCGACGTTTCCGGCACAACGAATTACGATAGAATCATATCCGGCGGAACGCTCACGCTTGGCGGCACATTGGATCTGAACATCGCCTCAGGGGTGACTTTCACGAGCGGCCAAACACTCACTCTTCTCAGCGGGACGAGCCAGACCGGAACCTTCAGCAATATCGTCGATGATATGACCTACACCTTCGACGGTTACGAATTTGTAGCGAACTATACCGGCAGCGGATTCACCCTTACACCCGTTCCCGAACCCTCCACTTGGGCTGCTGCTGCGCTCGCTCTGATCGCTGTGGGTTGGACTCAGCGCAGCCGGTTCCGCCGGAGCCCGTCAGTCAATATTGGTTGAGTAGCAATTGCAGGAAGATAATTCGTCGCCGCACTCGGGCTCTCGCAGACCTGGCTACTCATCCTTGGATGATTCCACCCGTTCGGACCCGGTCATTCCATCAGCTCTAGCAGAAGGTTGCCGCCACTAACGATTGCAGCGCCGTTGCAGGTCCTTATCGTGAAATTTCGTTTTTCGGCGAGGGTGCCGAAACCCGCACCCGAGAGCGCGTGCGCTCCCCGAGGCGAGAAGCGAAGGCCACTGGAGAATCGTATGGGTGAACCGTGGCTAACTCTCTCCGCTTGCGTATTCTCTAAAGTAGACGACAGTCGGCGCTCTTGGATAAGTTCTGTTCTGTTCGTAGTGCGGTAGATCGTCAGGTGAGGTTCCTCATTGGTGATTCTGAAACCCGATTCCCGGGAACGGCTCTGTAGCTCGCAGCTCCTGCTTCCAAAATCACAAAACAATGAAACTATACGTAGGAAATCTCTCTTTTGAGACCACTGAAAACGACCTGCGCGATCTCTTCGCGCAACATGGCAATGTCACCGACGTTGCCATTCTCAACGATCGCGAGACCGGCCGCTCGCGCGGTTTCGGCTTCGTGACTTTCTCTGATGCCGCCGGCGCAAACGCCGCCATCTCCGCGCTCAATGGCAAGGAAGTCTCCGGACGCGCCCTGACCGTGAACGAGGCGCGTGCGCGCGAAGAACGTCCCCGCCAGTTTGCGGGTGCTCGTCGTTAACCTAATCCATCAACTTTGCGGGCCGGCGCTCATCTTAAGCGCCGGCCTCGCACTTCCTTAATATTTTCAAATGGCTGTTGATCCTAAGAAAGCGATCGAGGTCGAAGGCAAGGTCATGGCGGTCCTCGCCGGGACCATGTTTCGTGTGCAACTGGCAAACGAGCACATGGTGCTCGCCCATATCTCTGGAAAAATGAGAAAGCGCTTCATCCGCCTAACGACGGGAGATCGCGTCCGCCTGCAGATGTCGCCTTACGATGTCGATAAGGCGCGCATCGTTTATCGACTGGCGTAGAGTGCCTCTGGGCGCGTTGCTTATTTGATTTACGTGATGCGGCGGCGGAGGTATCGCCACGCGTGCTGATCCAACGTCGAGAAGCCGGCGAGGCCGCTTTCGTTCTCGCGCGGCAAACCGAGCCACGTGAGCCTTGAGCCTGAGTGGGCAGCTGGCCGCGGCTCGCGACTCTGCTCCCAGCGTAATTTGCGTCATCGGCGATTTTTCTATTGACCCGGGACGAGGCTGCCGATTCAATCATCGCTCAACCTCCAACCCCTCCAGTTATGCCCCTAAAGACCGACCCCTACGCGACCCCTCGTGCCTGGATGTGTGACGCTTTGCTCTGCTTCCTCGCGGTCGCGCTGATTCTCCTCGCGATCCTAACTGCCCCCAAGCAGATCGAAACAGGCTCGGAAGCGCAGCAGCACGATCCTCCGGCGCAGCTAGCGCACCGATGATCTTGTAAAGCTGGAGCAGCCGACGGCTGGAGGCGAGACTGCCAAGGCTGGCGGATCAATCAGAACAGACTCTGGAGCACCAGGGCCGTCAGGGTCGCGGCTATCGGTTACGCCATAACCGCACCTTCCCCTTTCGCGCTCTGACTTTCTCATTAGACTCTCGCCATGCCTTACCAAAACCTCACTCCGCCCGCCGGCGACAAGATTTCCATCAGCAACGGCAAACTGAGCGTGCCGGATAAGCCCGTCATTCCTTTCATTCGGGGCGATGGGACCGGGCCTGATATCTGGGCCGCGAGTGTGCGCGTGATGGACGCTGCCGTTGAGAAAGCCTTCGGCGGTAAAAAGAAGATCTCGTGGTTCGAGGTCTTTGCCGGCCAGGCCGCGAAGGATAAATTCGATAACTGGCTTCCAGATGACACGGTCGCGGCTTTCCGCGAATATCTCGTCGGCATCAAAGGTCCGCTCACCACGCCGGTGGGTGGCGGCATCAGTTCGCTCAATGTTGCGCTTCGGCAGATGCTCGACCTCTTCGTTTGCCTCCGCCCGGTCCAATGGTTCGAAGGCGTCCCTTCGCCCGTCAAACATCCTGAGAAAGTGAACATGGTGATCTTCCGAGAGAATACGGAGGACATCTATGCGGGCATTGAATGGGCCGCGGGCACGCCGGAAGCGACGAAGATGCTCGACTTCCTGGAGAAGGACTTTCCAAAAGCATTCGGCAAGATCCGGTTCGGAACTAGAGAAAAAGCGGCCGAGTTCTGGAAGAGCGTTGGCGCGAAGGAGAACGATGACGTCATGGTCGGCGTCGGGATCAAACCGGTCAGCCGTTCCGGCAGCATCCGGCTCATCCACAGCGCGATCAGCTACGCAATCCAGAACCAGCGAAAGAGTGTCACGCTCGTGCACAAGGGGAACATCATGAAGTTCACAGAGGGCGCTTTTCGCGACTGGGGTTATGAGATCGCGAAATCCTATTTCGGTGCAGAGGAGGTCGACGGCGGCCCCTGGTGCAAAATTCCGGCAGGCAAGCCGGGTGCCGGCATCGTGATCAAGGACGCGATCGCCGACATCACCCTGCAACAAGTGCTCACGCGCCCGGAGGATTTCGACGTGATTGCAACCTTGAATTTAAACGGCGATTACCTAAGTGACGCTCTCGCGGCACAGGTGGGTGGGATCGGCATTGCGCCCGGCGGGAACATTAACTACATCACCGGGCACGCCGTGTTCGAAGCGACTCACGGCACCGCTCCGAAATATGCGAACCAGGACAAGGTGAATCCGGGCTCAGTCATTCTCTCGGGGGAAATGATGTTCCGTTACATGGGCTGGACCGAAGCGGCCGATCTGATCGTGAAAGGTTTGAACGGCGCGATCGCGAGCAAGCGTGTTACGTATGACTTCGCGCGCCTGATGGAAGGCGCGACGGAGATCAAGTGCTCCGCGTTCGGCGACAACGTGATCGAGCATATGTAGGTGAGATTGCGCCCGCCGGCGCTGGCTGCGCGGACATTTTTTCGTTTACGACGACAGGGCGATCGTCCCTTCACAATATGCTCCAAAGGCAAGCGGAGCGGTTGCCTACAATTGCAATTCCCCGCTTCACAACTTCGCGCGCTGCGCCTAGCTTCCGCACCATGCTTCGCACTTCTCTCGCCGCCGCGCTTTGCCTAACGACACTTCCGTTCACCCTCCGCGCCGCTCCGACGACTACCCCTTCCACGGCGAGCGCGGCGAAATCGCCCATCCAGCAGCGCGCCGATCAGTTTCTCAACCTAACGAACTCGAGCTATCAGGCGCTTTACCGGGTCAACAGCGAAGCGCAATGGAAAGCGGTGACCGATGTGACGCCGGAACACGACGCCGCGAGTGAAGCGACCGGGAAAGCCTACGCAGCATTTATCGGCAACCCGGCAATCATCCTCGAAGCGCAGGACCTGCTGAAACAGCAAAGCGGATTGGATCCGCTCAGTGTGCGCGAGTTGAAACAGCTTTTGCTCAACGCCGGCGAATTCCCGATGACAAATCCGACGCTGACTAATAATCGAATCGAAGCGGAAACCAAGCAGGCGTCTATCCTGAACAGTTTCCAGTTCAAACTTCACGGCAAACCGATCACGGCAAATCAGATCGACGACCTCCTAAACACGAGCACGGTGCTGCGTGAGCGGCAGGATGTCTGGGAAGCCTCGAAGGAGTCCGGCCCGGCGCTCCAGAACAACCTCATCCGTCTCCGCGCGATGCGGAACGGCGTTGCCGGCGCGGTCAATCACCCCAGCTACTTCGATCTTGAGACCGCCGCCTACGGCATGACCGCGGACGAGATGGTGAAGATGAACGACCACTTCATGCACGATCTGCGGCCGCTCTATTTGCAACTTCATACCTGGGTCAAATACAAGCTGGCGGAGAAATATCACCAGCCCGTGCCTAACGAAATTCCGGCGCACTGGATCAACAACCGCTGGGCGCAAAACTGGACGGGAATCGTAGAAGCCGCCGATATCGATCCTTATTTCAAAGGCAAAACCGCCGAGTGGATCGCGAAGACAGCCGAGGAATTTTACACCGGACTTGGCCTGAAAACCTTGCCCGCGAGTTTCTGGACGAAGTCCGATCTTTACCCGGTGCCGGCGGCAGATTCGCGGAAAAAGAATACTCATGCTTCCTGCTGGCATATCGATCTCGACCACGACATCCGCTCGCTCCAAAGCATCGAGCCAAACGCGGAGTGGTTTTTCGCCGCTCACCATGAGCTTGGGCACGCCCATTATTTCCAGGCGTATTCGCGACCGGAAGTGCCGATGCTTCTGCGCACCGGTGCCGCGCCCGGCTTTCACGAAGGCATCGGTGAACTGGCCGCGCTCGCCTCCAGTCAGGTGCCGTATCTTCAGGCCAAGGGGATTTTGCCTAACGACTTCAAGGCGGACAAAACCGCCTTCCTGCTCGATGACGCTCTTGCCCGTTCGATTCCATTCATCTTCTTCGCTTCCGGCACGATGACTCACTGGGAAGCCGACATCTACGCACACAACCTCGAGACCGACGAATGGAACAAGCGCTGGTGGGAATACGTGAGCAAATTCCAAGGAGTGAAACCGCCGTCGCCGCGCGGCGAAGAGTTCGCCGACTACGCGACCAAAACCCACATTAACGACACGCCTGCTTATTACTATAACTACGCCTTCGCGACCGTGCTGAAGTTCCAGCTCCACGACTACATCGCGCGCCACATTCTGCATCAGCCGCCGCAATCGTGTAATTACGCGGGCAACAAGGAAGTCGGCGCCTGGCTCAACAAAATTCTGGAGAAGGGCGGCACGGAAGATTGGCGGAAAGTGCTGAAAGACGCGACCGGCGAAGAACTTTCGACGCGCGCGATGGTCGATTATTTCAAGCCGCTAATGGGATGGCTCGAAGAGCAAAACAAAGGCCGTAAAATCGGCTGGGACGAAGAGAAACAGCCGCAGACGGAGGAAGAACGCGAGCACGAAGAGCGCGAGAAACGCGAACACGCGCAGCCCCAGAGCAGCGAAGAGAATGGGTAGCCGGGATCGCGCGGTTCGCCGGCGCCTGAGCGGAGCGTGGCGAACTGGAAAGATCCGCCGAGCCTCCAAACAGCTCCGCCGCGGCACCAAACGTTTGGGTACGTTTAATCCAGCAATCTGAGATTCCATCCGCTCAGACGCAGGCGCTCCACCGCGGCTCCGCAAATCCTTCGATAGGTTCCGCTGGGCGGCAATCCACTCGGGATGACCTTGCTGGCGGCTTGCTCTGCAAATGCGGAGCTGATTAGCTGAACGCATGGTTTCGCAATCTCTCTGGCAACGGTTCCAGGATCACTACCTCAGCTACGATGATCTTGGCTTTTCTATCGACATCAGCCGGATGCGTTTTCCCGACGACTTTTTCGAAAAGATGCGGCCGGAAG
>JAICMR010000005.1 GCA_025929155.1 Chthoniobacterales bacterium
CCGATGGCGCGATTAAATTTTGGGATGGCGAGGAGAAGGTACTGGCGGACGGAATCACGCTTCTGCGCTGCGGCGGACATTTCCCGGGCGGCACGATCATGCATTGGCGCGACGGTGCGGAAGGTCGCGGAGCGCTTCTCACGGGTGATATTCTGCAGGTAACGCCCGACGGAATGGTGAGCTTCATGTTCAGCTATCCGAACCAGATTCCACTTCCCGCGCGCGCGGTGGAATTGATCGGGGAAAAGGTGAAGCCGTTGCGGTATGAGCGGATTTACGGCGCCTGGTGGGAGCGGGTCATTGCTTCCGATGCGCAGGAGGTCGTGCGACGATCGGTCGCCCGTTATTTGGGATTGACGGAAATCGAAGCGGGACGTGCAATTGCTCCAACCAAAGGAACCCATGGCTACAAAGACAAAAAAAACCCCAGCGAAGAAAACGAGCGGGAAAATGCGTGATCTTCCTGCGAAAAAAAATCCGAAGGGCGGCGCACAGAAAAAGGAAAGCAGCGGCTCCACCAGCACAAAGGAGATCGGCGGCTTGAACTCCGGCCCGCGGCGTCGTCAGCCAGTTTAACGTTCGGTAACCACCTGCAGCTGTCTCAGCGCGCGGGAAATTCCCCGCAGCGCAAGTGCCCCCGCGTCCGGTTTGCGGCGCTTCGCCGCACACGTGCGGGTGTCGCTGAGACCGGCGAAGTGCAGCGATGGCGCCATCGCCAGCATGCGACGCGCGTGCGCTCCCCAGCGCCCGGCTTCCATCCGGGTCAGTTATACGAGAAGCAATCCCTGGGCCGAGGATTTCGAAATGCGGCCCAGTTCGCGGTATGCTATCGCCCATGCCAGTTCTCGAAATTGCTCCGGCACTCAGCACGAACGAGCTGACGCATCGCTACGGCGATCGCGTGGCGCTTGATCACGTTTCGCTTGTGGTCGCCCCGAGTGAAATTTTCGGCTTGCTCGGTCCCAACGGCGGCGGCAAGACAACCCTCTTTCGGATTCTTTCCACTCTCGTTAGGCCGACCAGCGGTTCCGCGGAAATTCTCGGGCTCGATCTCCTGCGCGACACCGGTGCGCTCCGTCAGCGGATTGGCGTCGTTTTTCAAGCCCCGAGCCTCGATCAGAAACTCACCGTCCGCGAAAATCTCGCGCATCAGGGCCGGCTCTATGGAATCGCTGGGCGCGCTTTGCGCCAGCGGATTGACCAGTTGCTGATCGAGTTCAACCTGCGGGATCGTCCGAACGATCTGGTCGAGACGCTCTCCGGCGGTTTGCAGCGCCGGGTCGAGATCGCGAAAAGCCTGCTTCATCGCCCGGAGTTTTTACTCCTGGATGAGCCCTCCACCGGGCTCGATCCCGGGGCGCGGATCGATCTTTGGCAGACGCTCTACCGCCTGCGCGATCAGCAGAGCGTGACCGTTCTGCTGACGACGCACCTGATGGAAGAAGCGGAACGTTGTGATCGCGTCGCGATCATTGATGAGGGAAAAATCGTCGCTTCAAACACGCCCGACGCACTGCGCGCCGAGATCGGCGGCGAAGTCATCAGCGCGCGGACGAATGACGCAACGTCGTTAGGCGAACGAATTGCCAGCTCGTTAGGCGTGGAAGTGAGCGTATTGAATGACGAGGTACGAATCGAGCATCCGGAAGGCGCGGCCTTCATCGCAAAGCTGGTCGGCGCTTTTCCGCGCGAAATCGATTCGGTGACGCTGGCGAAGCCGACGTTGGAAGATGTCTTCATCGCGCACACCGGCCGGCGGCTCGACGAAGAAACAAATTAGGCCTTCGGTCATCCCTCAGCTGCGCTGCGCTCCACTCCGCTCGAGATGACCGTAGGACTTCGCTGGTTCCCGGTCAGCTTTCCCGCGTTGCGCACCACGCGCCGAACAACGCCACGGCCGCCGCCACGAGGCCGCCGGCGATGCAGTTTCGATGCATGTCAGTCCAGAGCTGCGGACTGCGCGCATGCGCGCGCGCATCGAAACGGCCGTGTGCCCCGGGATCGCCGCCCACGGCCTCGTAAAGATTATCCGGCTTCGAGTGATCCGCCTTCTCGTCCGTCTGCTGGCTTTTCACACCGGTCTTGCCGAGGTAAAGATCGCCCAGCCGCGGGAAAAGTTTGTTTCCGATAATCGCGATCACCGTCGGCAGGCCGACGTAAATTTCGCGCCTCTGGTTTTTCGACGCGAAGACGATCGCGCGCGCGGCGACTTCCGGTTGGAAAATCGGCGGCACCGGCTGCGACTTGTTAGGCAACTTATTTTTGCACCAGTCGAACTGCGGCGTGTTCAGCGCTGGCATTTGCACCATCACGGGCACGATCCGGCTTTTTTGGTGGATTAGTTCGGCGCGCAAAGAATCCATGAAACCTTGAATGGCGTGTTTGCTCGCGCAATACGCGGCCTGGAGGGGAATTCCACGATAAGCGAGCGCGCTCCCGACCTGAATAATGTGGCCGCGATCACGCGGGAGCATGCGCTTGAGCGCAGCGAGTGTGCCGTTGACGTAGCCGAGATAGCAAACTTCTGTCACGCGTTTGAACTCGGCCGGCGTGGTGTCTTTGATGAAGGCGAAGACACTCGTCATCGCAACGTTTACCCAGACGTCGATCGGACCCAGCTCGCGCTCGACGCGCTCCGCCGCCGCTTCCACGGCTTCGGCGTCGGCCACGTCGCATTGCAGGATGACGGCTTGGCCGCCCCGCTCTTCCACGTCGCGTTTCGCGCCCTCAAGCGCCTCGGGCCCCCGGGCGAGAAGGCCGATGCGCGCGCCTTCCGTTTCGGCAAACATGCGCGCGGTCGCGCGCCCAACCCCAGCGGCGGCGCCGGTGATGACAATGACTCTTGGTTTTTTCGTGTTCATAAAGTAATTCGTTAGGCAGTTTCAGGATGGCTATTGTCGTTAGGCAAGCCGCGGCACTCCTTTCCAGTGCGTCCCCGGCGGCGAAAGCTCGCGTCGCACCGGCGGATCCGTCAGGTCGCGTTTCTCGGAATTGAACACGCTGGTTCCCTGCGAGATCAGGTAATCGGCGGTTCGCGCCGCGAGCGCTTGAATCGTTAGGCCAGGGTTCGCCGAGCCTTGGGTCGGCAGGACGCTGCCGTCGCAGACGAAGAGGTTGGCGATCTCGTGGGTGCGGCAAAATTTGTCCACAACGCTAGTTGCCGGATCAGCGCCCATCCGCGCCGCGCCGACGAGGTGGGCGTAGCGCGCTTCCTGAGCGACTTCCGTGGCGCCAGCGGCGCGCATCACTTCCTCCGTTTTCTTCTTTCCGAACTCGATCAACTTCTTGTCGTTCTCGTGCAGGCTAAAGCGGATATGCGGAATCCGAATTCCGAATTGGTCACGTTCGTCCGCGAGGGTGACGCGATTATCGGGCCAGGGGAGAATTTCGCCGAGCACGCCTAACGCCGCCCAATGGTTGTAATCCATCATCACTCGCCGCATTCCCCAGCCCCACGCGCCCTGCGCGACCATCATCTGTTTGGCAAAGGCGATCGGAAGCGGCCCGACGGTTTGGATGGCGAAGCCGCGGGCGAAATCGCGCTTCGGATCGGTCTCGTAAAATTCCTCGGTGAGCGCGTGCGCCGGCGGCGCTTTGTATTGCCTAACGAGTTCGTCGAAGCGGCCGAGAACGACGTTGCCGGCCTGCGCCATCAGATAACGACCAACCGTGCCGCTCCCATTCGCGAGCCCATTTTCGTGTCGATCGCAGGCGGAATTGAGGAGCAATCGCGGTGTCTCGATTGCGTAGCCGCTGATGATGACGGCTTTCGCTTTCTGGAAATGCTCTTTGCCTTCGCGATCGAAATAACTGACGCCGGTGACGCGATTGTTTCTGCCGAGCTGGACCCGGCTCGCCATCGAGCGATCGCGGACTTCCGCTCCGTTCCGGATCGCATCCGGCACGTGAGTGACGAGCGTGCTCGCTTTCGCGCCGACCTTGCAGCCTTGGATGCAAAACCCACGATAAATGCAATGCGGCCGATCGTTCCGCGAGCCGCTCAAAATCGCCACCGGTCCGCCGATGCTGACGTCGATGCCTAACGACGTGCAACCTTTGATCAGCACATTTCCCGTGCCGCCCATCGGATGTGGTCCGTAGGCGTAGCCGTGCGGATCACCCCAGGGATACCAAGCCGGCCCCGCCACGGGCATCTCGAGCTCGAGCAATTCGTAATACGGTTTCAGGTCCCCGTAAGAGATCGGCCAGTCGGCGCCAACGCCGTCACGCGTAAAAACCTCAAAATCGCTCGGGTGAAAGCGCGGCGTAAAAGCGGCCCAATGGACGGAGCCGCCGCCGACGCCTTTGCCGCTGTTGTTCGCGCCGAAAACGAGCGGATTTTCGCCGCCGGTGATCCGCATGTCTTCCCAGTAAAGCTGGTGTGAGCCCTTCTCGTCGCTCACCCAATCGCGCTCCGTGTCCCAGAACGGACCCGCCTCCAGACCGACAACGCGGAAGCCGGCGCGCGCGAGCCGTTGCAACAAAACCCCGCCGGCGGAGCCGACGCCGACAACCAGATAATCGACTTCGTCGTTAGGCGCAAAACGCCGCATGGCCGATCCGACCCGCTGCATTGGGCCCAGATGCCGCTGATGGTCGTGTGGCGGTTCGAAAGCACCGCCGATTGGTTCTTTCAATGCGTTCCTCCTTGTCCGGTCGGCGGATGTTCCTGGTGGGCCGCGATCTCTTTCTCCTTCGGGTCGGAAACCCAGACTTCCGGTCGCACCGACCACTCATAGCGTTGCTCTTCCACTTCCCACGGCTCGGGCTCGCCGCGTTCGAGCCGGATGTAAGCCCGCGGATAAGCCGGCCCGCCAAAGCCGACCTCGTCCCAGGCCCAGGGATGCGCGTAATACATTTCCACGCAGTCCTGCACGACTAATCCCCAGTAGCGATGGATTGGCATGCGCGCCCAGATTTCTTCCGCGCCGGGGAGCGGCTTCGCGTCGTGGATGGATTTCACCAGGTCTTCCTGTTCGCGCCACGACAGCTCGACAAAACCACGATCGAAATTCGCGCGCGCAATCTGTTCGATCGCCTGAATGCCGAGGCGATAGGCGTCGCCATCCGCTGGCATATCTTCGAAACGGTAACCGGGCGTTCTCCTAAGAAAAAGCCGCTCATCGATGAACTGCAAAATCGGAATCCGATGCGCCAAATCGCGATCGTCCTGCGGCAAGAGGTGATCGCAGAGGATGGCCATGAACTTCGCCTCCTCGTGGTTGAAGAAACGAATCGCCGGCGTCTCCTCCACTCGTTGCCTAACGACCTCCCGCGTCGCCGCATCCCAGAAAGCCTGCTGAGAGAGCGTGCTGAAGCCGGGGTAGTAACCAGGGTGTGCGGTCGGCGGGAGCGATTGCAGGGTCGCGAGATCAATCGGGAGGCGTTCGGATTTGGTCTGGTTCTCAGGCGTCATAGCGATTCGGGCCGAAATTGCCCGGGAAAGGTGGGCGTCTCGCCCGGCGGTCGACGCATTCTGCCTCGACGAACTTTCCACCGTACACATCCAGAGCGGGATCCGGCGGTCGCAGCGGGAAGTTCGTTCTGGCAGAATACCAAAACCGTCGGGGGCGAGACGTCCACCCTACCCGATCCACTCCGGCGTTTGTTAGGCACAAATCGTTTCACGGTTCCCTCCTCATCAGACTGGCCAGCAATCCCACCGTCCCGCAGGCCGCGAAGAGGAGCGGCGCGAAAATCGGCGGCCCGTACATGATGTTATAGAGCGGCTTCTTTAAGCCGCCCGGCCGCCTCACGACTCCACGCGCGTGGTAAAAGAATCCGACGCCGCCATCGGCGATTGCGAGCACCGACATCGCCGGGAGCCAGGTGCGCGCGATCTTTGGATTCACGATCGCGCCCGCGGCCGCGCCCATCAGGAGCGGCGTGATAATGATGGGCGTCCACTGCGCCAGGTAGCGGAAGTTATTCTTGTAATGCGAATAGAGCGCCTCCGCGCCGCTGCAAAAGGTCCCGACAATCGTCGCGACCGCGAGATGCTTTTGGAACCGGCCTTCGCGCAAACCGATTGCCCACGGATGTTGCTGCGCGAGATCTTCCGAGGTGAAGGAGAGCAAGCGCGCGGCGGGCGGGCGCAGGATAAGCGGTGCAGCTTCCTCCGGGCGCAGGAAAGAGGCGATCAGGCCGAGATACGCGCTGATCCCAAAAAGGATCGGTGCGAAGATCGGCGGCCCCATGATGAGGTTCGCGACCGGGAGCCGCCAGCCGCCCGGTTTCCGCGCAATCCCGCGAACGTGAAAGATGAAACCAACCAGCCCATCGAGCAGCGTGAGCGCAGAGGTCCAGCGCAGGACGGTGCGGGCCGCGCGCTTGCTCAACGCGCCCCAAATCCCCGCGACCGACATCGCCCCTCCGAGCGCGACCGGCGTATACATGATCTGTTGTCCGTAGCTGCCGCGATAGTGCTCGTAAGCGACCTCGGCGCCAGCAAGCACGCTCGAGAGGCCGGCAAGAAACGAAAGGCTGCGCTGAAACCGGCCTTCGCGAATGTGGGCTTCGGCATTGCGCGCTTCGCGCTCCAGTTTTTCGGGAAGAAATTTGTCGAACAAATCGTCCGGCCAATTGCCGTTCTTCCGGTGGGCAATTTTCCGAATGCTTTTCGTTAGGGCATTCATCTTCGTTAGCCTCCGAGTTTCGTGAGCACAAACGCGCAGAGAAAGCCCACTACGGTGATGAACCCGGCGAATTCGTGCGCCGTTTCAAACGCTTCCGGAATCATCGTGTCTGCGAGCATGGCGAGAATGGCGCCCGCCGCGACGGCGGTGGTGCCGGCGATCACGTCAGCTGAAAAATTACGGAAGACCGCGTAGCCGAGCAGCGAGGCGATCCCGGAGATGACGGCGATGGCGATCCAGACGCCGAAGATGTAGCTGGCGGAGCGTCCGGCCTTTTTCATCCCTACGGCGCTCGAGAGGCCTTCGGGAATATTGGAAAGAAAAATTGCGATTACTGCCACGAAGCTGACGGCGCCCCCGGCGAGCAGGCTTAGTCCGATCACGATCGACTCCGGAATGCCGTCGAGAAGCGCGCCGACCGCGATCGCGAGGCCGCTCCCCGGGTTTTGCTTCTCGTTAGGCTGTTGCTCGCCGGAGCGCTTGCGATGTTTCGCGCCGCGCTGATCAAGATACCAGTTGGCGGCAGTGTAAATCGCGGCGCCGCCGACGAACCCGATCGCGGTCGAGTCGAATCCGCCGCGCTTGTAGGCCTCGTCCATGAGATCGAAAGAAAGCGCCGAGATGAGAACGCCGCTGCCGAACGCCATGATCGCCGCGATGTAGCGCTGCGGGATATGAACGAGATAACCGGCGGCCGCGCCGACGATCAGCGCCGCGCCGGCAAAAAAGCCCCACCAACCTGCGATCAGCCAAAGCGGGAGGTTCATCGGAGGAAATGGATGATCAGGCCTTCGGCGAGGACGGGCTGGCAGCCGGTCCTCCCCAGATCCCAAAGTCGGAGCGAAATCATACGGCGAACTTCTCCGCGTCCTTTCTTTTCAAAACCAGACCGTTCCCGGGTCGATCGAGATCGGGGCGTAAAGCGCCATCGTTAGGCTCGGGCGCGCCGTCGAAGAACATCCGCTCAATCCGCGCGTGATCGTGAAAATATTCAGCGTGGCGGAAGGGTCGTGTGGCGCAACCTACGGGAATGTGCAGCGCCGGCGCGCAATGCGAGGAGAGGGGAAGATGATGGGCTTCGCACAAAACCGCGGCTTGCAAAAACCCGGTGTAGCCGCCGCAGCGCGTCGCGTCCGCCTGAAGCACATCGACCGCCCCGGCGCTGAGCATGCGATGAAAATAGGTGACATCGTATCCGTACTCTCCTGCGGCGATGTCCATCCCGGGCGGGCCGTCGTCGCGCAGGAGACGCAGCCCATCGAGATCGTCGGAGCTGACGGGTTCCTCGAACCAGCTCACGTCCAATTCCGAGAAGACGTAACTGAGCGCGAGAGCTTGTTTGCGCGAATAGGCGCCATTCGCGTCCACAAAAAGCTCGGCATCTTCCAAGATGGCTTCGCGCGCGGCCGCGACCCGTTGGGGATCGGCTTGCGGGTCACGGCCGATTTTCATTTTGACCCGCGGAATCCCTTGCTCGACCCAGCCGCCAAGTTGTTCCTGCAACTTTTCATTTGTGTAGGAGGTAAAGCCGCCGCTGCCGTAGAGGGGCATGACATCGCGCACCTGCCCGAATAGCCTAACGAGCGGGGTCCCGAGTAGCTTTGCCTGCAAATCCCAGAGCGAGGTGTCGATCGCCGAAATCGCCATCGAACAAATGCCGGGGCGGCCGAGATTGCGGATCGATTCCACCATGGCGACGAAGCATTCGTTAGGCGAATGCGCGCTCTGGCCGATCACCACATGTTTGAGTTTCGAGTCGATCAGCTTGGCGGTCGCAACGTCGGCGTAGCTATAGCCTAATGAACGCCGCCCGCCGGCTTCCGCTTCCACGATCACGATCGTCGTGCTGTTCCATGCAATCGTGCCGTCCGATTCCGGCTGATCGGTCGGAATGGTGAAAGCCGAAACCTCCAGCTTCTCGATCGGCGTAGCGTTCATGCTCTGGGTAGCGCAGGCGTCTCGTGTGCTGGCGAGGGCGTGCCCGCAGTCGGGGACTTTCCTCGCCGGCGCGAAATCTGATGGGGGACGAAAGACTGTCTCGGCGAGGATGCCGAAGCCAGCACGCGAGACGCCTGCGCTACCCACGTCAAAGACATCGGTGTCAATCCTTGTGAGGGATGAAACTTTCGATCGCGTCCTTGAAGGCGCCGCGGATCATTCCGCCCGCGTCAGGGTCGCCTTTAACGATCGATTTCATGAAATTCTCCGCTTCCTCGAAGCTGATGTGCGGCGGCAGGGTCGGCACTTCCGGATCGGTCATGGCTTCATAGACTACCGGCCGATCAGAGCTGAGGGCGCGGTCCCACGCCGGTCCGACCTCGTCCGGATTATCGACTCGAATCCCGCGCAGGCCGAGCATTTCAGCATAACTGGCGAAGGCGAAATCCGGCACAGTCTGCGACACCACATATTTCGGGTCGCCCGTCATGACGCGCTGCTCCCAGGTCACCTGGTTCAAATCATGGTTGGCCAGGACCATAATGATGAGCCGCGGATCGCTCCACTCCTTCCAGTTATCCGCGATTGTGATCAGGCCGTTGATTCCGTTCATGAGCATCGCGCCGTCGCCGACGAGCGCGATCACCGGTCGATCGGGCCAGGCGAATTTCGCCGCGATCGCGTAGGGCACGCCGGGTCCCATCGTTGCCAGATTTCCGGAAAGCGAGGCCATCATTCCGCGCCGGACCTTGAGATCGCGCGCGAACCAGTTCGCCGACGAGCCGGAGTCGGAAGAGAGAATGCAGTTCTCCGGCAAACGTGGCGAGAGCTCCCAGAAGACGCGTTCGGGGTTGATTGGGTTCGCGCTGTTCATGGCGCGCGCCTCCAGCACTTCCCACCAGTCTTTCAGCCAGCCCTCGATCTTCTCCCGCCACGAGCGGTCGGCCTTGCGCTCGAGCAACGGCACGAGCGCACGCAAGGTTTCCGTGCTGTCGCCGACAAGGCTCAACTCCATCGGATAACGGATGTTGATCATCTTGGCGTCGATGTCGATTTGCACTCCACGGGCCGCCCCTTCCTTCGGGAGAAACTCCGAATACGGAAAGCTGGAGCCGACCATCAGAAGGGTGTCGCACTCGGTCATCATGTCCCAGCTCGGCTTGCTGCCTAACAAACCGATCGGGCCGGTGCAGTAGGGCAACGCGTCAGGCAAAACGGCTTTGCCTAACAATGCCTTGGCTACGCCGGCGCCGAGGAGTTCGGCCACTTCCATCACTTCATCGGTCGCGCCCAGGCAGCCGGCACCGACCAACATTGCCACTTTCTCCCCGGAGTTGAGGATGTCGGCGGCGCGGCGCAAATCGGCATCGGTGGGAATAACGCGCGGGGTAGAATAGCTCGTGCCGGAATGAATCGTGTTGTGCTTCCGTGGCGGCGTCTCGACCGCGTCCAGTTCCTGGACATCGTTAGGGAAGATAATGCAGGTGACCGTGCGCTGGGACTTGGCAATGCGAATCGCGCGATCGACCAGATGACGCGCCTGCGCGGGCACATTGCAGGTATGGACATACTCGTGCGCGACGTCCTTGAAGAGGGAGTTGAGATCGACTTCCTGCTGAAACGAACCGCCCATGGCCGCGCGAGCTGATTGCCCGACGATCGCGACGACCGGCTGGTGATCCATCTTGGCGTCGTAGAGTCCGTTGAGCAGATGGATCGCGCCCGGACCGGACGTGGCGAGGCAAATACCGACTTCGCCGGTGAATTTGGCATGCGCGCAAGCCATGAACGCCGCCATCTCCTCGTGCCGCACCTGGATGTAATCGATCGCATCGCCCGCACGCTGGATTGCGCCGATGATCCCGTTGATGCCGTCACCGGGAAATCCGTAGATGCGGGTGATGCCCCATTCGGTGATGCGTTTGATTAAGAAGTCGCTGACTTGTTCTGCCATAAGTTCTCTGTTTCTACTTCGTTGTTGTTTGCTCGTCAGGCTCCCTTTAACTCCTTCATTCGTTAGGCGAGAGCGAAGCCAAAGCACATCATCCTGAGCGAAGCGCAGGGGAGTCGAAGGATCCCTCGGCTCCGCTCCGGATGACTGCTTCTATCTGGGTTAGCCTTCACTCGTTAGTCCGATGAAAAGGCGATGGTGGTAATGAGCGCGTTGGCTTCCTGGCGCGAATCGAGCCGGGTGTGTTGCACGACGATCGGCACGTCAGAAATGATCGTGCTCGCGTAGTTTGTACCGTGTGGGATCGGTTCCGGATCAGTCAGATCGTTGAAACGCTGATGGAGCGTGCGCTGCGGCGGGACCGTGATTTTGTAAGGGCCAACCGGATCGCGATCACTATAGAAAATGGTGATCTCAACATGGGCCGCGACATTGTTCGCGTTCAGGATACAGACCGTCTCGTGGCTCAGCATTTCCGGCTCGGGCCCATTGCTCCAGGCGGGAATCCAGCCTTCCGCGATCGCCCATTTTCTTCGTCCGATTTCGTCCATTGCTTTCTCCGTTTCCGCGAAAAGGAAACGGCGCATCGACCCTCATCGGATTCAAAAACTTCCCCGCTCCTCCGGCGGCTCGCTCTGAAACTGACAGGTGGGAAAGTGAATCAGTTCAAAATTCGGCAGGCTGCTATGCGCGCACCCACTGGCCGGCGGCGGCGAGATCGGCGGAGTCGAAGTATCGCACCTTTTCGGTCATGATCAGCGCGCCCACTTTTGCGAGGCACTTCTGCCAGAATTTCTCCCCGACCATCGCCACACGCTCAATTTGGCTGACGTGTCTCATTCCAAAACGCAGGTCATCCCAGGCCGCGCCGACTTCCCAGCCGTGGAAGTCCTGCATGACCAGCAGCATCCGCATCGATCCTTCTCGCGCGATTAGCGCGTCCCAGGCCGCGATCAATTGCTGGTAATCTTTACGGCTCAGCTTTCCGCTCACGTCCACGCGGATGAGGTTGCCCTGTTCGGAGACGATCTCGTGCATCCATTAAGATAATCGTGCGCTAGAGGCCCATCAGTTGCCGAATGTACTTCACCGGCGGACTGCCGAAGCTGAGCGCTTCGTTGTTAAATTTCTTCGCATCGAAGGCTTTGCCTTCTTTGGCCTGCGCACGCGCGCGGAGATCGAGCCATTCGCTCACGCCGACGAAATAGGTCGAAAGCTGTGCGGAAGTGATCCGGGCGCGTTTCCATTTCGCGACGGCTTCGCCTTCCTGCTGAAAGCCTTCCTTCTCCATCAGGTCGAGGGCTTCCTGCTCGGTCATGTTTCCGGCGTGAATTTTCTGGTCGATGATCGCGTTCACGATCACGCGGAGGCGCATCTTGAGTTGCTGCATTTTCACCTCCGGGCCGCTGAAGCCTTCCTCGGCCATCTTCTGTTCCATATAGACGGCCCAGCCTTCGATCATGCTCCCGCTCTGATACATCGCGCGGACGAGCGTCGGGGCTTTGAAGAGATTCGAATGTTGGAGCTGAAGATAATGGCCAGGCATCGCTTCGTGCACCACGAGGTCGTGCACCATGTAATTGTTGTATTCGCGATAGAACGAATCTTTCCGCTCCTGCGACCAATCGCTCGGCGTCGGCTCGATCGCGAAAAAGGTCTTCCCGTTTTTCTCCAAGGGGCCCGGCGAATCGCAATAGGCAATGCCCGCGCCGCGCTTGAACTCCGGCATCACGATCACGTCGAGCGGCTCGTCTGGCACGGTCACAAAATCTTTTTTCCGCACGAACGCGGTCGCTTCGCCGACGACCTTTTTCGAGTAATCGACAATCGTGTCGTTGTCGGGATGACGCTCGGCCAGTTTATCGAGCACGGCGGCGGTCACCTTGTGTTTATCTTCGAACGTCTTCGGATCTGCGTTTGGAAAGAAGTTTTTGTAAAGCGGGAGCGCGGTCTCGTAGATTGCCGCCTGCGTCGCTTTCAGGTCGGCTTGGGCGCGCGCCATCACTTCTTCCATCGGCATGTCGGAGGCGAGGGCGAAATGCAGCTTTTTGCGAAACTTCTCCGCGCCCAACCGGAAGTTGCCGGTGGAGCGGGGGAGCAAATCTTTTTGGAGCCAAGTTTTGTAATCGGCGAGGGCGGCGGCGGTTTTCTCCTGAAGTGGCGCCAGTTCCTTCTTCATTTCGGGCGCCTGATCCAGCAAGGGCGCGAGACCTTCCTTGATCAACGAGATCGCGCCCTGCGTCTGATCGATTGCCACCTGGGTATCGATCTCCGGCGGGCGTTTCAGGTTCGCCTTCGCCTGCACGATCACGGCCGGGATCGCTTCCATCCGCGCACGCAGACTTTCGATTCGCTCTTTCGCGGGGGCGAAGTCGCGTGCCACCAGCAGGTAGAGGCTGTTCGCAAGGCTCTCGTTGTAAACCAGCGGGTTGGATTCCCACTCTTTCAATTCGTTAAGTTGGAAAAGTTCGTAATCGATCGCGTCCTTCAGAATCTGGGCATCGACCTTGTTCGGGCCGGTCAGCTTCGCGCGGTCGATCTTCGCGAGTTTGGTCTGGAAATCGCGCGCGGCGGCGCGCTCCTTCGCAAATGCGTCAGGCGAATAATCGGTCAGCTTGTCGTCGAAACGGTGATCGCCCAGCGCGGTCGCCCATTCCGGATTGTGCTGGAGCGTCTGCTCGATGTAAGCCTTTGCGGTCGTTTCAAATTCGTCGTCGGCAGGCGTGGCCAGTGCTGAGAGCGGGAGCAAGCCGAGGAAAGAAAGAAGAACGACGTGTTTCATGACGAGAGAGTGGCGCGAAGTAGGCAAAGATGCGAGCGCGCTATTACGCTGACCACGCCATCAGCCTGAGCGGAGCCGGCCTCGGAGTCGAAGGATCCCGCGAAGCTTCCTCGAAATTGCGAACGGACCTTCTTAGACCATACGCGCGGAGCCTCCCCGTTACTCTGCGGATTCCTCGGCTTCCTTGCGCTCTGCTCCATTCCGCTCGGGACGACGCGCGATTTGGAATCATCCGATCTGCCCCGACTTCCCAGCGGCAAGTGCCGCCTGCTTTTTGCCTAACCAAAAGCTGAGCCCGCACCAGATCGCCGCGAGCGGCGCGGCGATGAACGAAATCCCGGTGAGACCGAGCCCCAGCCAGGTGAGAAGCGCGTAGGACCACGCGCCGACCTGATCGCCCAACCGGTAAATGAACGTGTCGATGAAACTCTTGGCTTTGTATTTATCCTCCCGTCGCAGAACCGTGAACAGAACCTCACGCGCGGGGCGGGTAACGGCGAAATTGCCTGCGCGACGAGCCACTTGAAAGATAGCCAGTAACAGAAGCACCGGCACGAAACCCAGGCCGAGAAAGCCGAGCACGCTCAAGGCCGGCAAAAACGCGAGAGTCACGCCGACGCCGAACCATTTCAGGAGCCGCCCCGTAATAAAAAGCTGACCGAGAATGGTCAGCGTGTTCACGGCGAGATCGAGTTGCGCGAAGAAAGCAGTCCGTGCGGCGCGGTCGTGAAATTGATGGCCTGTGAGATCGGCTTGCTGGAAATAGACGACCGTGTTGCAGAACGCGTGCAGGAGCAGGAACGCGCAAATGCCGAGCAGGTAAGGCGAGCGGGCCACGTGCGCAATCCCGGAAAGGATCCCGCCGCCGCCGATCGGCTTCTCTTTCTCCTGCTCCTGCTCGCCAGGATTAGCAAGAGCAGGAGCAGGTCGGACTGCAGGGAAAAACTTCACGCACCAAGGCGCGAGCTCGAGAAGGAGCGCAGTCACGAGGATCAGATTCGGCGCGCCGATTTTTCTGACGAGCGTCGCCGTGAAAAGTGGTCCAGCGATCGCGCCTAACGAGCCGCCAACGCTGATGAACGCGAAGAGCCGTTTCGCCTGTTCGCTGTCGAAAACATCGGTCATGAACGCCCAGAAAAGCGTCACGACAAAGAGGTTGAACACGCTCACCCAGATAAAAAAGGCGCGGCCGACCCAGACGTTTTGCGCCGGCGTCAGCGTGCGCATGAGCACGTAAAAGATGAGCAGGTTTACGATGAAGAACCGGTAGGCGATCGGCAGAAAGCGTCGGCGCGACATTTGCGCGACGATCGCGGAGAAGGCGGCGTTAGCGACGAGCATGGCGACGAGCGTCCCGCTGAAAAGCCAGGACAAACTCTCGACGCTTCCCGCCGCCGCGATGTCGTCGCGGATCGGACGGATGACGTAATAGCTCGCGAGGATGACGAAGTTAAACCCGCACGCCAGGAGGAGCGCGCGGACTTCGTTAGGCCGGACATCAACGGCTTTTTGGAGGAGCCCGTGCGCGGCTTTCATCGTCCGACCGGGCTCCTCCTCAAGACTCCGGGCAGCGCACGCTTCTCGCGTGCTGGCGACGGCGTCCCCGCGGTCGCGGACTTTCATGCAGAGTCATCTTATTGAGAGCAGTTCACGTTCATCGAGAGTGTCGGCCGCAGTCCGTCGCGGCGAAAACCCCACAGGCTCGGGACGCCAGATCGCGTGCGCTACCCGGAATGTTGGTGCCACGCCGCGAGGACTTCGGCTTCGCGCTCTTTCGTTAGGCCAGCTTTCATCTTTTCCTGGCGCGCTTTGGACTGCGACTTAAACCAGGTGAGCGTGTCGCGCGCGGTGACGGCAAGCGGCCGGAAGGTCAAGCCCTTCGCGATCGCGCGGGCATTGCTCACGCCCCCCGTGCCGCCCTCTTCGCTGTCGGGCGGAATCCAGACCGGCATGTCGGACCACGGCGAGACGTTGTGTTCCTCGAGAAACTTCGCCGGCAACCAGGTAAACTTCGCGGTCTTCGCATCCAATGCGGTTTTGATCCCGTCCAGCATTCCGCCCATCGTTAGGCGCTTGTCTGGGCCGGTGGCGTTGAAGGTGCCGGTCGTCCCCTCCTCCGCCATCCGAATTGTCCATTCCGCGAGGTCGCGCGCATCGATGAACTGCACCGGATCACTCGGATTGCCCGGCGCGAGAACTTCGCCGCCGCGATCGATCCGCACCGGCCAGTATGTAAACCGGTCGCTCTCATCGCCGGGGCCGACGATCAAGCCCGGCCGAATTATAAGCGATTTCCCGGGAAACGATTTTTCGACTTCCTTCTCCGAGAGCGCCTTGAGCGGCCCATAAAGAGCGAAATGCGACGCGATCACTGTGTCGCGTGTTTCCTTCATCGGATCAGCGCCGGTATATTTCGCCAAGGGCGCGGTTTCGTCGGTGCCTGCTTTGGCAACATTGTCGTAAACCGAAATCGTGGAGATGAAAATGTAGCGCTCCACATTCCCCTGCAGGATCTGCGCGGCATCGCGGACCCATTTCGGAAGCATCGTCGGATTGTCGATAACTACGTCCCATTTGCGTCCCTTCAGGGCGTCGAGAGCGCCCGAAGCACGATCGCCAATCAGCTGCTCCACACCGATCGGGAGTTCGCCCGGGTGCGTTTTGCCACGGTTGAAAACCGTGACGTGGTGTCCCCGAGCGAGCGCATATCGGACTTGGAACGGACCGGTGAATCCGGTTCCGCCAAGAATCAAGATCTTGAGTGATTTGGCTGCTTTCTCCACCTGCGGATCGTAAGCCGGGACGATGGCTCCGTCCGGCCCGGCTGCCGTCGCGGAGGAGGCCGGCGTCGCAGTCGGGCTGGCGGCGAACAGGCCGCCTGTAACGGTGGAAATCAGCAACGAAGCGATAAGTCCGAGCCGAAGAATGAACTGGTTTGGAATGGCAAATGACATGGATGTAGTGAGGTTGCGGGTTTGTGTGCGGCTACCTTAGCAATGGCGATGCCAGTGTGAAGCATCCTGTGCAAGCGAAAGGCCCAGAATGCTTTGTGACGCAACACCAAAAACTACCCGCCTCTGAAGCGTCCCACAAACGGGACGCATCCATGCCAAACGCGAAACGCTCCCAGTCGAGTGTTACCCCATCGCCAACCCGGGCAGTAGGTTGCCGAGGGCTACAGATCAGCGCAAGCGATAAACCTCAACCAGCGCTACACCCACCAATCCATTCTTACCGGCGACAATCGCCGTGTAAGCCGCTGGCAGCAGATCGGTTAAAATCGCGGCCTCAGAATCCTTCTCCGGCGCGATGCCAGTCGCTTCGATTTCGCTCTGCTGCGAGTCTTTCCAGTTATCGTTGCTCATCAAGAGCGCGCCGTTTTCGTCATGTAACTCAAGCGTCGGGTCTGCCAAGGCGCCCTTCACTCCCGCTGCGGTAAGTGAAGGTCCGAGAGCGCGGATCAGAACGCTGCGCGCGCCGTCCCCATTACCCAGGATGAAGCCCGCGATCATCACTTCGGCGCCATCATCGACAAAGCCGCGGGTGCTGATGTTAGCAAGCTGTGAATCGGCGGCTTGGTCCAAATCATAGGCCTCGACGAGACCGATTCCGGTACCGCCATTCTCGCCTTTCATAATTGCGGTGTAACTACCCGGATTAAGGGTTGCGACGATGGCCGATTCTAAGTCGCTACTCGGCTGAATTCCGCTCGCCTCGATATCGCTTTGCTGGGCATCTTTCCAGTTGTTGTTCGAGGTGATTAAAGACCCGCCAGCTCCGTGTAACTCAAGGATAGGATCGGCCAGCGCATTAGTTATCCCCAAATCGGCAAGCGAGGGGCCGATGGCACGAATGATCACCTTTTTGGGATCGTTGCCATCGACGATGAAGCCAGCGATTAGAACCTGATCATCGGTTTTCACGTTCATCCGCGTGGAAATGTTCAGCGGCTGGCCGGGGGTGGGCGTAGGCGGTGGCGGGCCGCTTATGCTCACCCTAAAGCTGCCGATCGGTCCGGGTTGAACGGCGTTACCGATGCCATCGAATACCTGGGCGGCCTGCATGACCACCGTGTAAGTCCCGGTGTCGCCCGAATCCCAACTGCCCCCCGGCGGCACGAGCGAATAGGTTGCTATAACGCTCGGCGGTCCGACCAATTTGACCGCACTGTCGAAAGCTCGCGGGCCGGTAATGCGGACGTCATTACTATCGATGGTATAAATATTGACTGCTCCATCATCGGTATAACGAACCGTGAACGTATAAGGACCCTTGCCGGGGGTCGTAACATCTGTCGTGGTCGCGACACCGGTAGGGTTTTCGGCGTTGCTCACCACGGGCATGATTGCGATCGCAACGAAGACTGAGTGTAAGAGTAAGTTCGCCTTCATAGCGTAATTCGAGGCACGATCGGGAGTGTTATACTTTATCTTCCAGAATATGACTATGGGGTGACTTTGACGGCCTTCCCTTCCATAACCGCCAAACCGCCGGCGGGACCGGAAGTTTGATTTAAAATCATTTGTCTGCCATTTGGCGGGCTGTAGGTGTCGTAGCTGGCGCCATCGGCAAAGGTTATCGTTCCGGTGCAATCTGCTGCCAGTGTATAGGTGCCGGTCGTGCCGCTGGCGCGAATGATGACGCCATTAATACTGGCGGTGAGAAAGGTCGTAACCAGAGTTCCGTCGCCATTGAACTGGATGCCTTGGAGAATCGCCTTCGGCACGGAAGCGCCGTTCACGATATTGAAGCCATGAGTGTTGAAGACATAGCTCCCGTTCAACGTTTGGGGGCCGCAAACCTTCGGCCCACCCTCGGCCAGTGCATTGCCGGCAATACCGAGAGCGGCTGCCAGTGTGATGACGGTTTTCACTAATTCTTTCATATTTCGGTATCTTCCTTCCTGTGTCGTTGCGTGTGCTTTACACCTCAGACAAACAACAACGGCGTGTCAAAGTGATCAGTGGCATGCGAAAATTTTGCGTCCCTGCAGTCTCAGATCCTGCTACGACAGGGTTCCGGTGAAAAACCCGCTGATTTTGAAGGTGGGCTTTCCCAAGGGTCGGGGCGCGTTTGCCACCTTCTGCCCTCGTTTTCACTTCTGGAAAGTTTTTGTAAATAATGACAAACTGAGCCGGAGCCCGTCAGAATATGTCTTGCGTGTCCGCCCAAAAAGTGACTCAGCTTCTTGCCGATTGGAGTCGGGGAGAAGAAGGCGCTCTCCAGGAGCTGACGCCCCTGGTTTACGAAGAACTGCGCCGCCTCGCACACCACTACATGGGACGACAGCGTTCCAACCATACGCTTCAAACTACGGCGCTGGTGAACGAGGCTTATCTCCGCCTGGCCGATCAGACCAGCCCGAGCTTTTCTAATCGCTCACACTTTTACGCGGTTGCCGCCCAGGCGATGCGGCAAATTCTGGTTAATTATGCCAAGGCTTCGCAGTCACAGAAGCGTGGCGGCGGCGCGCTCAAGGTGGAGCTGGACGAAGCGGCTCTCATTTCCCCTGCACAAACGGCGGAGATTCTCGATCTTAACGATGCCTTGGAACGTCTCTGTCTGCTCGATTTGAGAAAGGCCCAGGTCGTGGAGCTGAAGTATTTCGGCGGCCTCGATTATGCCGCGATTGCAGCGGTGCTCAGGATTTCAGCCATGACGGTGCGGCGGGACTGGGAATTTGCCAAAGCGTGGCTCTATGCACAGTTGCGACGCGCAGAAGGGGAATAGCTTTTCAGGAATCACAAGAGCTTCCTTTTCTTTCACTAACTCGAGTGACCATGACTCCGGCGCGCTTCCGCCAGATTGAAGAAATTTTTCACGCTGCCAGGAAACTAACCTCGGAAGCGCGTGCGGCCTTTCTCGAGAAAGCCTGCATCAATGATGAGGCGTTCCGTCGCGAGGTGGAGGAGCTGCTAAGATTTGACGAAGAAGCGGGCGGCTTCATCGAAACGTCAGCGGCCGATATTGCACTGAAGCTAATCGAAGGCACGGGGCCTGATTTGGTGATTGGTCAAGTGATTGGTCATTACCGACTCCTCAATAGGCTCGGAGCGGGCGGGATGGGCGAAGTTTATCTGGCTAGCGATGTTATCGCAGGCCGGAAAGCCGCGCTCAAATTTCTGCCGCGGCGGTTTAGCTATAACTCCGAGCGCCTAAGACGTTTTCAACGAGAAGCTCGTGCTGTCGCCGGACTCAACCATCCAAACATCGTTACGGCTTACGAGGTCAGTGAGTTTGATTCTACCTACTTTATTGCCAGCGAATTGATCGAGGGTGAAACCTTGCGTCAGCGTCTCACGCGCGGGGCGATGAACTCTGGCGAAGCGCTCGAGGTGGCCATCCAGATCACGACCGCGCTCGCCGCCGCTCATCGCGCAGGCATTATCCATCGCGATATCAAGCCAGAAAACATCATGCTGCGCCCCGATGGCTACGTGAAGGTGCTGGACTTCGGAATTGCCAAGCTCGTCGAACGACCCGAGACGATAGGGCCAGACACAGCTCTCCTGCTCTCTGAGACCAGCGTAGAACCGATCATGGGGACGCTCGCTTACATGTCGCCGGAACAAGCCCGGGGGAAGCCGGTTGATCAACGGAGCGATCTTTGGAGCCTCGGTGTCGTGCTTTACGAAATGGTTGCGGGCTGTGCTCCCTTCACCGGTGAAATGCGTGGAAACGTGGTGACATCAATCTTGGAAACGAAACCACCGGCACTCACAGGTGTGAACCCGCAAATTTCGCCTGGATTTCAGCCACTCGTGAACAAAGCCTTGACCAAAGATCGGGAAAAGCGGTTTCAAACCGCCGAAGAGTTTCTCGAAGCGCTTAAGGCTCTTCGACGTGACCTGGAAATTCAGGCCGAGCTGGTGCGTTCGTCAGCCCCTTCGTCAGGATCGCGCTGGATGCGACCCGTCATTGTCGCAGCACTGTTACTCGTATCGGCTATTGTGACCCTGAGGCTATCCTACCTGCACCGAGAGGCGACGACCGATTCCTTTCCCGAGAAAAGTATCGCTGTGCTGCCCTTCGAGAATATCGGACAGAATAAAGACAACGCCGATTTTGCAGCCGGCATTCAGGACGATGTTCTGACGAGTCTGGCGCAGATTCGAAATCTGAAAGTCATAAGCCGCGCCAGCGTAATGAATTACAAAAAACTGGGCCGGCGCGACATCCGCGAAATTGGCCGACAGCTGGGTGTCACTAATGTTCTGGAAGGCACAGTGAGACGGACCGGAAATAAGGTTCTGGTCGACGTTCGACTAATCGACGCGCGGGACGACCGACACATTTGGGCCCAACGCTACGATCGCGCGGTCGCTGATATGATTGGTCTCCAAGGTGAGCTAGCCACAGAGATCGCGGTCGCCCTCAAAGCTACGCTCGTGCCAGAAGACAAGGGACATCTCGCCGCCGGTATGACTGCTAACTCTGACGCTTATGTCCTATACCTGACAGCACGTGGAAAGGAGCACGTGGACTCGAGAGTCGCAGAGCGGACCTATCTTCAGGCCACAGCGATCGACCCAAACTTCGCCCTGGCTTATGCCCGCGCTTCTCTTATGAACACCTGGCGATCAAGCTACGGGGAATATCCAGCGCTCAACGCGAAGGCACGCGCCCAGGCGGAGGAAGCGTTGCGATTGGCCCCAAACCTCGGCGAAGCGCATGAAGCCCTCGGCCTCCATTTTTACTGGGGAGAAAGAAATTATGACGAGGCTCTCAAGGAGTTCGCAATGGCGGCCGCGAACTCTCCCAATAATAGCGAAGTCTACAATTATGTGGCTGGTATTTATCGGCGACAGGGCCGCTGGCGTGAGTCCCTGGAAAGTTATGCGAGCGCGCTCTCGCTCGATCCTCGCGACGCCGAGCTCGCGGGTGACGCCGGCAACGCCCATCTTTTCGTGCGCGATTGGGTCGGGGCCGCTGCCTGCTATAAACGAGGGCTGGAAGTCGCGCCTGATGAGATTGGGTTAAAAGCCCAGCTCGCAACCTTGGAAGTGTTCCGAAACAACAGCCCTGAGGCCGGCAGAAAAATCCTCGAGACCATCTCAACCGATCTCGATTCAGACGGCCAGGTCGCGCTTGAACTCTGGGACCTGAGTATGTTGGATCGCGACTACGCGGGTGCGGATAAGATTTTGCGCGAACTCCCCGAGAGGAAACTCTTCTCCAATATTGCGACTAAAAGTTATTATCTGGGGCGCACAGCCCTGGCCGGCGGCAATCGTGAACTGGCCCGGCATTACTTCGCCATGACGGCGCCGGCTCTTGAAAAATGGGTGCGTGGCAGCCCTCAAGACGCGCAACGCCACGCTCTGCTTGGGCTCCTTTATGCCTACATGCAGCGAAAGGAGGAGGCTATTCGCGAAGGACGTCGAGCTCTGGAGATCGCGCCGGAGACGCGAGACGCATTCCACGGCGCCATGTTTGCGGCGAATCTTGCTCAAATCTATGCGCTTCTTGGTGAACAGGAGCAAGCCATCACTCTGGTCGAACGTTTACTTCACACTCCCGGACCTTTCCCCGGTCCGGGTGTTGATTCTCCCTCCGACATCACCCTGGCTGACCTGCGGATGCGCTGGGAATGGGATTCGCTTCGCGGTAACGCGCGGTTTCAAAAGTTACTCGCCGGCCCGGAACCAAAGACGGTTTACTGAGATCGGCGTTCGGAAGCAAGCCTCCTGCCTTCTTCGCCGGGTGCCGAAATAAGTTGCGGTGTTTCCCGAGGCTCCCGGCACTTTCGATCTGTGGGGCGGAGCAAACGATGCAGCCAATCGTTAAATCCTGCCGATGCGGACCAGCATCTCGGCCGAAATAAATCCTAATCGACCGCGCGAAGCGTGAGCGAGAGGTGGGGTGAAAATCGCAATGGATGTATTTGGCGGCATCGCTGAATTTCCAGAAAAGTTTCCGCACGAAACCAGCAGACCTGCCGAAGATTGACGCCGCTCTCCAGGTGTCCCGCGAGGACTTGCACCGAGTCCTTCCGATTTTCCAGGCCGACTGTGGCGTCTATCGGCACGCTTCTAGCTTTTCAGCCCGGTGTGCTGGAACACACACTGACAGAAGAGGAGCGCAGCCAGATCCTCCAGACGATAGAGATGTTTGAGGTCATCACTCAGACACAGCCCGACGACTATCAATCGCTCACGATCTTAAAGGAGGCGCACCAGAAACTCGGCAATACGGCCGATGCGTTGCGCGTCTCGCGCAAGCTCGCGGAGGCCTATTTCAACGTCGGCTCCTACGCGCTCGCCATGCAGGAGTGCGAGGCGGTGCTCGCGCAGGAGCCGAACGCGCCGGAGATCCTCGCCATGCTCGGCGAGATCGAGAGTCGCACCGGCGCTTCGACTGGCGGCGCGGGCGGCGGGATCAACTCCCTTGTGCTAACCCCGGAAACCTCGAGCGTCGAGAAAGGCACAACCGACGGCGGCGGCCTGGCTGAAATCGGCGGTCGCAACGCCGGCGAGCTTCGCAAACGCATCCCGCTCCAGGATCCCGGAGTCGCACACGATCAGCTCGCGAAGTTTCTGATCGTCCAGCAGATGTTTCCCGAAGAGGAAGTTTCCGCCGCGCTCGAGATGGTCAAAGCTTCCAACAAAGACCTGACGGGCAACTCCCTCCCGCAGTCGCTCCTTTTGCACTTGTGCGACGGCGATGAAAGCAAGGCCGACAAGGTCCTCTCGGCGTTGATCGACCGTACGAAGTTCGCCTACGTCCCGCTGGAATATTACGACATCGATCGGCAGGTCGTGCGCATGTTGCCCGACGAGCTGACGATCGGCCGGTTGGTTGTCCCATTCGATCTCGTTAGTCGCACGATCATGATCGCGGTCGCGAATCCGTTCGATGCCGGGGCGCGCGAAGCGGTCCAGCAATCGCTCGATTACACCGTCACCTGGTATCTCGCCAAGCCATCCGCGATCGCGAAGACGCTGCGCGAAATTCACAAGCTGGAGGGCCGGGCGTAGCCGCCGCCTGACAACGATGGCCAGAAGCAAATCGTTCGGAGAACGCATCGCCGACGTCCTGATCGAGGAGGGCCTCCTCCTGCCGAGCCAGCTCGAAGAAGCGACCCAGATTCAGAAGACCCAGGGCGGCCGGCTACTCAAGATTCTCACCGATAAGCAGTTCGTGAGCGATCAGGATATGGCCTTCTCGATGGGTCGTTGCCTGAATACGCCCCCGATCAACCTGTCGAAAGTGCGGGTGCCGGAAGAGATCCTAAATCTCATTCCGCGCGACATGGCAAAGGCCCATAAAGTCGTGCCTGTCGCCCGCCTGCACGACAAGCTTTTTGTCGCGATGGCGGACCCGACGAACGTGCTCGCGGTCGACGACCTGAAACGCCGCGTGCAGCTCGAGATCGTCCCGATGATCGCGACGGAAAGGTCGGTCGGCGAAGCGCTCAGCGGCGTGCATGCCGCAGGGCAGAACATGAGCGACGTGCTCAAGCAGGTTTCCGAGGAAGCAGCCAACGACGTCGAAGTCCAGCAGCAGAAGCGCGAGGAGATCGATCTCGATCGGCTCGCGAGCGACACCGAAGACGCGCCCGTCATCAGGATTGTGAACCTGATCCTTGCGCAGGCGATCAAGGAAAAGGCTTCCGACATTCACATCGAGCCGTTCCAGCGCACGGTGAAACTTCGCTACCGGATCGACGGCGAGCTGGTCTCGGCCGAGTCGCCGCCCAAGGGCCTGCAGCTCGCCATCACTTCGCGCATCAAAATCCTCGCCGGCCTCAACATCGCCGAGCGCCGCGTGCCGCAGGACGGGCGTTTCCGGATTCGCGTGATGGGCAAAGACATCGACTTGCGTATCTCAATCCTGCCGACCCAACACGGCGAAAAAGTGGTGATCCGTATCCTCGATAAAACGGCGCTCGCCGGCAGCATTGAATCCATGGGAATGGACGAGGAAACAGTCACAAAATTCCGCAAAGCGATCGACGCGCCGCACGGGATGATTCTTGTCACCGGTCCGACCGGTTCCGGTAAAACGACGACGCTCTATTCCGTTCTGCAGGAACTCAACAGCCCGAATTACAACATCGTCACCGTCGAAGATCCGATCGAGTACGAGCTAATGGGAGTGAATCAGGTCGCGGTCCGCTCCGATATCGGGCTGGATTTCGCTTCGGCCCTTCGTTCCATTCTTCGTCAGGATCCCGACATCGTGATGGTCGGTGAAATTCGTGACAACGAAACTGCTGACATCGCGGTGAAAGCGGCGCTGACCGGTCACCAGGTGCTCTCGACATTGCATACGAACGACGCCGCTGGCGCGATCGCGCGTCTCGACGACATGGGAATCGAACCATTCCTGATCTCGAGCTCCGTCATCATGGCGTGTGCACAGCGTTTGATTCGCCGCGTTTGCGTGAATTGCCGCGAAGAGTTTCTGCCCGAGCCGGAAATGTTTGAGCGGTTGAATCTCGAGCCGAGCGAAGGCCAGATTTTTTATCACGGCATCGGCTGCGATCGCTGCAAAGGCCGCGGCTATTCCGGCCGCGCCGCGATCATAGAGGCGCTCCCGGTGAGCGAATCGATCCGCCGGTTGATCATCAAGCGCGCCTCCGCCGCCGTGATCAAGAACCAGGCGATCAGCGAAGGCATGAAAACGTTGCGCATGGTTGGCATCGACAAGGCCCTCGAAGGAATCACCACTTTGGAAGAAGTCTGGCGCGTCACCGCCGAAGATCACTAACGAATGAATTTGCTCCGATTCTTTAGAAAAGAGAAAACTGTCGAACTGGTCGGGAACAACCCTGTGGTCACCCGGCCCGCCCTCGAGAAACCGGCTTCCGAGCGCTTTGGCAAAACCGTCATGCCAAATGCGGCCCGCGTGATGGAGCCAGACGGCGCGGTGCACGGCTTCTCGGAGCCAGCGACCGGCAAAGGGATGTCATTAGGCGGAACTGGTGCGTCACCTCGATCGCTCTCGGCGCCTGCGACGCTCGCTCCAGTTGGTGAGCGGACCGTCGCGCTCCAACTTGCCGAGTTGATACCCCAGATTCCGACCGAGCTTCTCGGCGACAGCGCGGTCGATTCGAGCCGTTCTCTCGTCTTCAACGCGGCCGAGCTCGAGCGCGGGATGGCGAACGGCCGCCCGTCGGTTTCGTTGCGCTCGATTTACCAGCAGGCGCCGACCATTTTCACCAGCGAAGTCGGCGCGGAGGACAAGCGCGAAGTCCCGCTGCCCTTCCACAGAGTGCTCGAACGGTTCGCGAGCCTACAGGTGCGGGACGACCAGGAGTTGGATGCGGCCGTGCCGCAGGTTGAGACGCCCTTTCTGCAGGTGACACTGGAGGACAAGGAGAAATTTGGGATGCCAATCGCGGAGCCGCGGGTGGCCGCGGCGTCGAAGCCGATTGTTCCTTCCGTTGCGTCCGCGCGCGGGGCGACGCCGCTCTCTGACAAGGTGGTTCCGCAGGGCGGCGCGGCAAGTGGCGCTGCGAAGAGCGAGCCGGCGACCGCGCCCGTCGCTCCGCCGAAACCCATTCCAGCCCCCGCGCTGGCGCCGCGTGCTCCCGTTCGGATGTCGTTGCCTAACGACAACCCAACCACACCGGCTCCGGCCGCGCTCGCACCCAATGAAGCCGGAAAAGCGAAACCGACTCCTCCATTCGCGTTCTCGCCTGCCGAACCCGCCAAAGGGAAACCGGCGCTCCCGGCCATCCATCCGCCTAACGAGCCTGAACAACCGGAACCCGCGCTCCCGGTTGCGCGAAAACTTTTCCCGAACGGAGCGGGCGCGCCCATCTCTGAGAGAGTTCCAGCCTCAATTGGGTCGTCCGCTCCCACTCCTTTACCATCGCCGCTCGCTCCCGCGCGACCAGCAACTCGAATCCCCTTCAAGATGCCGCCGGTTGATCCTTCGCCGCCGGTGCCCCTGAAATTAAATGCAGAGGTTCCGCCCGTAACCATCGACTCTTCCGAGGGCCCGCGAATTCGGTTGTCACTGCGGAATGTCCTGCGCGGGATTCCACCGTTCCAGATTGAAGGTTCAATCGAGACCGTGCCGGAAAAGGCGCAAATCGAGCTGCCGTTCGCACTCGTGCAGCCGCAGTTGTCGTTAGGCCGGGTCGCGATCTCGCCGACGCAGTTTCAGGCCGCGATGCCGGAGGAGTTCCGTCCGCTTTACCGGCTCGATGAAGGCGGCATGCCGGTTTCGCTGCCGTTGCCGGAAATTTTGCAGAACCTGCCTGACGAATCGCTGCAGATCCGCGACGACCAGGTGGAAGTGCAGACGCCGCAGCTTTTCGAGACGCCATTCAGCCAAAAAGCGGCGGAAGACGCCGCGCGCCTGAATGCGCCCGCCGGCCCGATCGCCAAATCATTGGCGCTGGCGCGTGAATCGGACCCACTGGTCGCCCCGAAAGCCGAGGCCCCGGCCGTCTCGCTCCCAACATTGGGACTCTCTCAGCCGCCACCCCCGATGCAGAGCCAGCTTCCGCCGGAGGCTGGGACAAACGTGACGGCCGACGCGAAGTCCACCGTCAGCCAACTCTCGAAACTCGCCGGGATCAAAGCCTGCGCGGTGGTGTTCTCCGATGGCCTCAGCCTCGCGGGCAACCTGCCGGCGGAATACGAAGCCGATGCGCTCTGTGCCATGGCGCCCGAAATCATGAAAAGGCTCGATCAGCAGATGGCCGGGGCAAATCTCGGCGACCTGCAATCTCTCACCGTTTTCTGCGCGAAAGCGCCAGTCAGCTTTTTCAGCGCCGGCGACATCTGCCTGGCCGCGCTCCATTCCACCGCCTCTCTCCCCGAGGAAACTCGCGGCCAGCTCGGCCGCGCCACCCAGGAGCTGGCACGCACTTATGCGCGGCCCGCGCTTCCCTAACGCCTAACGAACCATCATGTCGATCATCAACTACGCCAGCCGCGAGATTCAGTTCAAGATCGTTTACTACGGTCCCGCGCTCTGTGGGAAAACGACCAACCTCGCTTACATCCATGAGCGCATCAGCCCGGCGAATCGAGGCGACCTCGTCTCGCTCGCAACGGCTGCCGACCGGACTTTGTTCTTCGATTTCCTGCCGTTGAACGCGGTCGTGATTAAAGGCTTTGTCACCAAATTTCAGCTCTACACCGTGCCGGGGCAGGTGATCTACAACGCGACGCGCCAGCTCGTGTTGCGCAGCGTGGATGGGATCATTTTTGTAGCCGATTCCCAATGGGAAAAGATGGAGGAAAACGTAGAGAGCTTTCACAACCTCGAAGAGAATCTGGCGCAGCAAAATCTGTCGATCGACGACATTCCCTACGTCGTGCAATACAATAAGCGCGACCTCGAAAATATCGCTCCAGTCAACTACCTCGAGTTCCTCCTGAACAACCGCAAGAAGCGGGTGCAGAGCTTCGAAGTCGTTTCGAGCACTGGCCAGAACGTCTTTGCTTCGCTCAACGCCGTCTCGCAGATGCTGCTCCACAAATTCAGCAAACAAGGCGAAGCCGCACCGAGCGACACCCCGCCTCCGGTCGCGCGCCCGGTCGAACCCAACGGTGCTGCGCATTCCGCCAATTCCTTATGAACACGATTCCAGCCCTAACGATCGAAAACGTTGCCAGCCTCGACGGGCTCCTGGAGGATTTTCTGAAGAAGGCTGACGCTGATCTTACGGTCGTAATCGACCGCGGCGGGAATGTGATTTCGCAATTTGGCGATGATTCGATCCTGGATGTGACGATCATCGCCGCGCTCGCGGCGGGATCCTTTGCGGCCACCCGCGAGCTCGCGCGCCGGATCGGCGAAGTCGAGTTCAATGCTCTTTATCATCAGGGCAACGGAAGCCACATCTTCATGAATTCGGTCGATGACGACACGATTATGATCACCGTTTTCGGCGCCCGCACGACGGTGGGGCTGGTCCGTTTTTATTCCGGCTCGACCGCGCACGCGGTCGCGGCTCTCCTGAAATCGATTCAGGAAAGTGGCGCGGAAGGATTTACTTTCGATCCGGCTGACGTCGTCTCACCCGCGGCATTCGTGGATCGTTAGGCAGGTCGATCAGCCCCGCCAAGGACGCAGAGCTGGCTGGTGCCCGAACACCGCCTCGCCCGACATGTCATGCCGATCCGGCGCAGCGCCGAGAGGATCTCCCAAGCGTCCGATGCAGGTCATTCGATGGCCGAGCCGAAAGGACCGTCGCGGGATTCTTCGTCCTCTTCGCGATTGAGGACGACGACCCGCTCCAAGGCGATCTTTGAATCGCGCGGCGTGTTTGCCGTTCCTCTCCTCCGCGTTCTTCGGCGCTTCTGCGGTAATCCTCCAGCGCCGCAGTTGCGCAGGTCGAGAGTGCGCGGAGATTTGAGGGCATTTTATGGCGGTCCAATTCCGGGATTATTACGAGACGTTAGGCGTGCCGAAAACGGCCAGCGCGGACGAGATCAAGAGCGCGTTTCGCAAGCTCGCGCGCAAGCATCATCCCGACGTGGCCAAGCCGAAAGAGAAGGCAGCCGCCGAGGAAAAATTCAAGCAGATCAACGAAGCCTACGAGGTTCTGAGCGATCCGGAAAAGCGAGGCAAATACGATCAGCTCGGCGCGGATTGGAATCAGCCCGGCGGAGGATTTCAACCACCGCCCGGCTGGGGCCAGTCCGCCGGCGCGGGACCGGGTGGCGGTTTTCGCCGCGCCGGTGGTGGAAACGGCGGCGTGGAGTTTGAATTCGGCGGGACTGGGTTCAGCGACTTCTTTGAAGCGTTTTTCGGTGGCGGGCGCGGCGAATCGGCGTTTGGCGGTGGCGGCGGCTTTGGCGGGCGCACCGCGACCGCGGAGCGCGGGCAGGATGTCGAGGCCGACATCATGGTTACGCTTGAAGAAGCGCTGAATGGCTCAAAACGACAGGTCTCTTTGCGCCGTGGCGGTTCCAATAAAACTGAAACCTACCAGGTAAAAATCCCTCGCGGCGTGCATGAAGGGCAGCGAATCCGTCTCGCTGGTCAGGGCGAAGCCGGGGCGCGCGGTGGAAAAAGCGGTGACCTCTTTCTACGGGTGCGGCTGGCGCGGCATCCGGATTTTACGGTTGAAGGAAACGATCTTGTTTTCGAAGCCGCGCTCGATCCGTGGCAAGCCGTGCTCGGTACGCAGCTCGAGATCCCCACTCTCGAAGGGACGCGTCGGCTGAAAGTGCCCGCCGGGACTCAGGGCGGTCAACGCTTTCGGCTGCGTGAGCGCGGGCTCCCGACCGCGAACGGGTCCCGCGGCGATCTTTATGTCGTCGCACAGATCACGATCCCGAAAGAGCTGAGTGATGCCGATCGCGCGCTCTGGGAACAGCTCGCGAAAAGCGGCTAACGTCCGATCGCACGGCGCGCCTCCGCCAGTCGAGAGTCGGCCAAGGTTGGTTGGAAACGGCGCGATCGTCATCGACGAAGCGACAGCGTTTCCCTCCAGGCTCGACAGGGCGGCGGCGATCTCTTAAACAGTTTCGATGAAAATTGCCCTCGGCTCCGATCATGCTGGCTTCCTCTACAAAGAAAAAATCAAGGAGCTGCTCCCATCGTTAGGCCACGAGGCGGTGGATTTTGGAACCCACAGCACCGAACCGGTTGACTATCCAAAATTCATTCGCCCAGCCGCGGAGGCCGTCGGGAGAGGCGAATGCGATCGCGGCATTGTTCTCGGGGGCTCCGGAAATGGGGAAGCGATGGCGGCGAATAAGGTTCGCGGCGTCCGTTGCGCGCTCTGTTGGAACGAGGAGACGGCGCGGCTCTCGCGCCAGCACAACGACGCGAATGTGCTGTCGTTGGGTGAGCGCATGATTAGCGAAGAGATGGCGCTGCTCATCGTCCGGGTCTGGCTTTCAACCGAGTTTGAAGGCGGCCGTCACATCGCCCGAATCGCCGAGATCGAGCCTTAAGGGATCTGAGGTCGGACTCCAGTTCCGCTCTCTGACATCCGCTCTCGTCTGGCGGGAAGCCAGGTAGTTTCATAGCGGAACCACTGGTTAATCTACGTAACGGCTGCACTGCGGCGCTGCGTTCCCATGCTGCCGGCGCGCGGCGATTAAGCGTCAGTCCGCCACCCAGGCAAAAACATCTCCGCGCCATGGCATTCGAGCTGCTGTATGCCATGTAATTATAAGAAAAGCCATATGCTGACCTTCTCCTATCAAGCTCGTGATGGTGCCGGAAATATCGTCAATGGTACTCAGGAAGCCATCAATGAGGACAACGCGGTCACCAGTCTCATGAGCCGCGGGCTCATGGTTCTTTCACTTACTCAAAAATCGGCTGCGACCCGCAAAAAGAATAAGGCTTGGACCGTTAAAGAAACCGACCTCGTCCTTTTCACCCGCCAGCTTGCGACCATGATCGAAGCTGGCATTTCGCTCGTCCAGGCGCTGACCGCGCTCTACGAGCAATGCGACCCGAAACGCCAGAAGAATCTCCGCCACGTGGTGAGCGACGTGACGGCCCGCGTGCAGGGTGGCGAAACTTTTCACGAATCAATCGCGCGTCATCCCCGCGTCTTCAGCCGGCTCTACGTGAGCATGGTAAAAGCAGGCGAGCACGGCGGTTTGCTCTCGGAGATTCTTGATCGGCTGGCTGGGTTCCTTGAAGCCAGCGCGCGTCTCCGCAAAAAGGTGAAATCAGCCATGACTTACCCGGTGATCGTGATCTCGATCGCGTTCCTTATCACCACCTTCCTGATCGTACGCGTGGTGCCGGTTTTCGGCGAAATCTTCAAGGATTTCGGCGCAAACTTGCCGGCGCCGACGCAGTTTCTGATCGATCTCAGCGACTTCATTCGCGCGAAATGGTATTTCATGATCCTCGGGATCGGCGGCACGATCTTTGGTATTCGGACTTTTCTGCGTTCAAAACGCGGCAGCCAACTCAGCGACCGATGGAAGCTGAAGCTCCCCATTTTCGGACCGCTTATTCACAAGATCAGCATGTCGCGCTTTGCCCGCACCTTCGCGCAGCTCATCCGCTCCGGTGTGCCGATCCTGGAAGTGCTCGATATCGTCGGCGGTTCCGCCGGCAACTTCGTGGTCGAAGAGAGCATCAAAGGCGTGAGCACGGATGTGGAGAAAGGCGACAACCTCTCGGTCGCGCTCTCGAAGAAGAAAATTTTCCCGCCCATGTTGCTTCGAATGGTAGCCGCGGGTGAATCGACCGGCCGGATCGACACCATGCTGGAGAAAATGGCCGACTTCTGGGACGAAGAAGTCGAAGCCATGCTCGACGCCATGACCTCCTTGATCGAGCCCCTTTTGATCGTGTTTCTCGGAGTGATCGTCGGTGGAATCGTGATCGCGATGTTCCTGCCAATCTTCAAGCTGAACGAAGTAGTTTCGCAGAGCAAAAGCTAGGGAGAAGCTTGCTCGGTGGAGAGGGAGGGCGGTCCGCCCAGGGCCGCCCTCTTTATTTCCCCTTATTCTTTAATCCCGCACTTACACTTACACAGCGAAACCAAGTAAGGGTGTAAGTGTAGGTGCAACTCTATGGCGCAAAGCCTAGGATTCAGAGTCACCTGCTGCGGCGCTCGGGCGTTGCGTCCCCTTCTTCCGGTCGATAGGCCGGGTTGCCTGTTACCTGTTCGACCCGCGAATACATCTCAAAGTAAATCCGTTCAATGGCGGTCGCGGGATCTTCCATCATCATGTTTTCCTTGATCTTGCTCGCATAGATCGGGAACGAGAACGGCGACACCACCGGCAGCTCCCGCAGCTTCCATTCGAACCTCGGCGTCTCTGCGAGAAACACGTAAGCCGTCTCGGCATCGAGAAAAGTGTGCGTCGCCTGGCGATACGCCTCTTCCAGCAAGGGATGATCCGGCTCGTGTTGTTCGAGCACGCGAAAAAGAACTTCGCTGCTCCAACTCAGCTGGCGCGGTTTGCGCTCCCGCCCCGGAAGATTCCGCGGCACCATCAGACCAGTCTGCGCCACGCCGCGAAATTGCCACTTCACCAACTCGGAACCCCGTAGTGCCGCGTGCAAATCTTCCTCCGCTTCGGCCCGGCGAAAAAGACTCTGCCATTGCGCCAGCGGCAACTCCTGAAACCGCCGGAGCGTCAGCAGAAACCCATAGTCATCGATCGTGACGAGTGCATTGCCCCCGATTCGTTCCTGCACGCGCCAAGCGATGATGCGGGAGAGTGCGTCGTTACCACTCCGCCCGATCAAGGCATGAAAAAAGAAGTGCGAATGTTCTCCCTCGCGATAGAGCTCGATCAGAAATCTGCGGCCCGCTGGAATCTCAGAGATCGCGAGCTGCGCGCGAAAAAACTCCACGATCGGCTGCGCGTTCGCGAGCGAGATCTGGTAATTTTCCACCAGCCATTCGACGGCCGCTTCGTCCGAGCCCTCGCGGAGCCGTTGATCCAGTTCGTTGCGCAACCTGACGACCGCGTTCGCCAACCCGGAAGTAAGCGGCATTTTGGCGGCGTTCCAGCGCGGAATGGTTGGCAATTGTCCGTCTGCGCGCTCCACATAAGCTTCCTGCACGCCGGTTTCGATCAGCCTCACAACGCGCCCGCCGAGCACGAAAAGATCGCCCGGGTTAAGTTGCTTGATGAAACCTTCCTCGACAGAGCCGAGCCGACGTCGACCGAGCAGGACACTCACAAAACCTTCCGAGACACTGGTCCCAATATTGAGCAGGAATTCGCGCGCGACCCGCGAATGGGCGAGCGAAATCAACCCTTCGTCGTCGATCGTGATCTTTCCAAACAGTTCGGCGTATTGTTTCCGCAAAGAAGCGCCGCCGCCGGCGAGATATTCCAGCACATGGTCGAACTCCTCTCGTTCCAGCTCGCGGAAAGGATAGGCACGCCGGACAATCGCAAACACATCATCCGCCGCGATCGGGCGCAATGCCGCCATCCCGACGATGTGTTGCGCGAGGACATCGTTCGGTTGAGCGAGAATCCTGATCGGATCGAGTGCGCCTTGCCTAACGAGTAAAGCAGTTGCAGTTGCCTCGACCAAGTCGTTGATATTGGTTGCGACAAGGACTCCGTGACTGCTTTTATTCAGCGAATGCCCGGAGCGGCCAATTCGCTGGATCGCGCGCGACACTCCTTTCGGCGTCGCGACCATCACCACGAGATCGACCGCGCCGATATCAATCCCCATCTCCAGGCTGGTCGAGCAAACCACGGCCCGCAGCTCGCCATCCTTCAGCCGGTCTTCCACCTCGAGGCGAACGCTCCGATCTAGCGAAGCATGATGCGTTTCAATCCGGTCCGCGAGTTCCGGCAGCAGCTCTTTCAGGCGCAAACCGATTTGCTCTGCGGCCGATCGGACATTCGTGAAAACAAGAACGGATTGGCGCGAGCGAATCAGCTCGGCCAGCTCCGCATAGAGTCGCACCCCGGTGTAGCCGGCCGGCGGATAAGGCTTGCGTCGGATTGGCGAGAAGACTTCCACGATCGATTCCTTCTCGATCTTGGCCTCCGCAATTTTGCATGGTCGATCGTCGCCAGCAAGAAACCGTCCGAGTAAATCGAGGGGCGCCGCGGTCGCGGACAGGCCGATACGGCAAATCCTGCCGCCAGTTAGTTCCTCCAGTCGTTCGAGCGAGAGCGCAAGGTCTACGCCGCGCTTGTTCCCCGCGAAGGAATGCAACTCATCGACGATGACAAAGTGACAGCCGGCCAGGTTGAGAGCATAACTCTCCTGCGCGAGCATGACCGCGAGGCTCTCCGGCGTCGTCACGAGAAAATGCGAAGGTCTCCGCTTGAACTTTCCCCGCTCGCTCGCGCTCGTGTCTCCCGTGCGCACATGCACGAGGAGGTCTTTCTCCAGACGCATGCCTGCAATCGGCGCGCGCAGGTTTTTCCCGATGTCATAAGTCAGCGCGCGGAGCGGCGAGACGTAAAGACAGCGCACGCCTAACGAGAGGGGGCCGAGATCGAGCTCACGCAGCAGGGCATCGAATATCCCGAGAAACCCGGCGAGGGTTTTGCCGCTGCCGGTTGGGGAAGTGAGCAGGATCGATTGACGCGCCAGAATCGAGGGCACGCAGCGCAACTGTGCGTCGGTAAATCGGCCGTAGGTCGCGCGAAACCAGTGCGCGAGCCGCGGGTGCAATCGCGCGAAGAGCATCTCGTTCGTCACGGCTTTAACCCGAGGCATGATGCAACTTCGCCGTCCCAGACCAGCCGTCGAGTCAGACCGTCCCGCTCGTGCAAAGGCGCAAATTTGTGGCAGGCTCGCGCTGGGCCATGCTAACCAGATCAGTCCTCCTTCTCCTAGGTATTTCACTCAGTCCCCGCGGTCGCGCCGCCTCCCGCTGCGACTGGCGGCACGCTCAAGGATTCGGCGCGGCTTTCCGCACGTGCCCCAAAGATGTTGCTGCACCAATTCTGCCGCTCACTCGTGAATCCTGGAGCGTCGCGAGATCCAGGATTACGGCGAAAACCCGCAGCTACGAATTTTGCGAGCGACATATGGAAGGGCGCTATCATCGTTAGGTAACGACTGACGTCCACTGAAGAAGACGGCACGATCTTTTCCACGGCAATGGCTTTTACCTGGCTCCTTCTCCTGGTCCCATTCGCGCTGGCGCTGCATTACCTGCTCCACGCCGGGCCAATTTGGACCTTTGCTTGCGCTGTCCTCGCAATCATTCCGCTTGCCGAATGGATCCGGCGCGCCACCGAGCAACTGGCGCACCGCGCCGGAGCCGCGGTCGGTGGGTTGCTGAATGTGACCTTCGGTAACACCGCCGAACTCATCCTCGCGCTCTTTGTGCTTTCCACTGGCCAGACTGGGGTCGTGAAAGGACAGATCACTGGTTCGATCATCGGGAATAGCTTGCTCGGGCTGGGTCTCGCCATCCTGGCGGGAAGCTGGGGACGCGAACGGCAATCCTTCAAGCGCGCCCGCGGAGGATTGCTTTCGAGCATGCTGATCCTGGTCATGATCGCGCTCCTCGTGCCGGCGCTCTTTGATTACACGGAGCGCGGACTCTACGCGCAAGCCGATGTGGCGCGGCTCGACGAGCAGCTCAGCCTCGGCGTGGCGGTCGTTCTGATCGCCGTCTACCTGTTGAACCTCCTTTACACGTTAGTCTCGCACCGCGACGTTTTCGCTTTTGAGAAACCGGAGCCGGGCGCGGCGGAGAAAGCATGGCCCGTCTGGCGCTCTTTAGGCGTCCTCCTACTCGGAACCGCCTTGACCGCATGGGAAGCGGAGTTGGTCTCCGGCGCACTCAATGAAACTTCGGCCCAGCTCGGTATTTCCACCTTCTTCCTCGGCGTCTTTGTCCTCGCCGTCGTCGGAAATGCCGCCGAGTATGTCGCCGCGATCTACTTCGCGCGCCGCGACCAGATGGGACTGGTTATCAGTATTACGGTCGGCTCAACCATCCAGGTCGCCCTGCTGGTGGCGCCGGTTCTTGTGATTGTGTCGCATTTCATGGGCCACCCGATGAATCTGGTTTTCGACAATCCGCTCGAGCTGATCGCGATCGCGGCGGTCTCTTTCGCAGTTAACGCGATCGCAGCTGATGGCGAGACCACCTGGTTTGAAGGAGTGCTCCTCCTGGCCGTTTATGTCGTGCTCGGGATAGCGTTCTTCTTCGTCACCGAGTAATCGAACCGCCGGTCGAGTTGAGTCAAAGCGGCCGCCGCATACGACTGATCTTCCGCATTCAGGTAATCCGCGAATCCACCTACTTTGCCTCGGCGGACTTTGTAGGATTCAGGATCGCGGGTGTCACCGGCTCGAAGAATTTTCGAGTCGAACGCTCCGGCGTTTTCCAATTTTTTCATGTTCTCGAAAACCGAGAAGTCAAGCGCGAAGGCTATCGCTGCTTCGTCAACAGGATGTTCGCCTAACAAGAAAAGGATTGACTTAAATTCTGCGCGCGGATCTTGACGGAGAGTCTCGTAGCGCACGAGAAGGAAGTCTTTGCGGCCTGACCATTCGGCGAGCCAGATATTCATTACCTGCACCATGGAAGCAATCCCGTAAGCGGGATCACGCAGGAGCTGGGAGACCGATTGAGTCTTAACCCTTCTGGGTGTTTCCTTGGTGCGACGGGTCAGTTGGGCGTAAAGCGAAACGAAAGCATCGCGCGGATCACGAGCAAGGAGAACCACAGGATGCCTGGTCCTTTCGCCACGCGGAATTAGATATTTCCCGCGTAGCTTGTCCCATCGATCCGCCTTAGTTCGCTCTTCGAAAAGATCGTGGGTATAAATCAGCCGTGGAACGCCGGGATATTGCTCCGGATGCAGGGTAAAGGGCTGGTGGAATTTATGGCAAAAGTAAGCACACAGGAAGGTACGGACCCAGGTGCGGCCGCTCTTCGGGATGGAGACGACAAACGCATCGCCACCAGATAGCTGTGCGGCGCGGCTGCTTAGATTCCACCTGATAAGTCGCATGACCTTATAGCTGAATCGGATCGCCGGCCTGTTTTCGCAGCGCCTGTCTCAGTCGCACCCGGCCCAGCGCCCGGAGCAGCCGTCGTTTCCATGGGGTTTTTGAAAAGAGCGGGCGGATCCGCGGTTCCATTTCCACCGAATGCGCGCGACAAAGAGAGATGGCTTCCGGCATCCAAAGCCCGCGTGAGATCGCTGACATAAGATAGGGGATCGGAGTGTTATCCCGGTGCAAGTAGGAAAGGATGGTCATAGCCTGTGTACGCGCACTGCCCCGCGCTTCGAAATCCCAGGCCGTCTCTCCCTGGCGCAAAATGCTTTGCAGGTCGCTTCGCTTCCAGATTGTTACCTGGCACCGGGTGCGCCCATCCGAAGCAAGCGGGACCAGGCCGAAGCGATCGTTCACTGCTACCGTTCCGCGATCAGGTGCGCTCCGGGCGCGAAAGCAGAGCGCACTTGCGCCGGAATCGATAACATACGCAAAGTCTTTCGCCAGTTGCTCAGTGTGGACGGGAGCGTTAAGAAAGTAATCTTCTTGAAAGTAAAGAACATGCGATTGGGGCATGTCGGCCAAGGCCGCAAGTAAGTTGGTCGACCAGCCGCGATCCTCTCCCACCGCGAAGTATCCGATCCTCGCGGAGCGAATCGAGAGACGGTTCGTGATTAAACTGACCTCGAAGGGGCAGTCTGGCCAAAACCTGGCGAAGAAGCGCGAGAAAGGTTGCCAGGCGTCGAAAAAGGCGTCGCAACTGGAAACCAGGATCGCGATGCGATCGGCAAATTCAGAGAGCAATGGCATGAAACCTTGGCGAGCTGGCAGCAAGGTATCTCAAGGAGCGCCAGGGATTTCTGGATGCGTTCCCCAAGCACTCGGTTTGGAGCCCATCTTGAATGTCAGATTCCCGCCTTTCGTTAGGTCAGTAAAGCGCAAGAATGGCTGGTCTAAAGGTTTGTCATTCAGTGTCACTGACTGCACATATTTATTCTTCTCAGAAATCTCCTCCGCTGTCACTGTAAAGTCTTTGCCGTTTGAAAGATGCATGACCGCTTTAGGCAGCTGCGGCGCGCCGATGACATAGTAGTCGCTCGCGGGGCAAACGGGATAAAAGCCGAGGCAGGTAAAAATATACCAGGCTGACATCTGGCCGCAGTCGTCATTGCCGCTGAGCGAATCCGGATTATTGCCGTAGAACTTCGTGACGACCTCGCGCAGCCTTTCTGCGCTTTTCCAAGGCTGTCCTGCATACGAGTAGAGATAGATGACATGATGACTTGGTTCGTTGCCGTGCCAGTATTCTCCGATCCTCCCTTGAATGTCGGATACGCCTTGGCTCGCCTCGGCTTCGCGGAAGGTGAAAAGGGAATCCAGCTTCTTCGTGAAAGCTTCCTTTCCACCCATCAACGAGATCAACCCCGCAACATCCTGCGGCACATACCACGAATACTGCCAGCTCGTGCCCTCCGTGAAGTCGTTAACTCCAGCCTTTTCGTCGTAGGAGTGGGGATTAAACGGAGAATGCCAATGCCCGGCGGAGTCCTTGCCACGCATCAAGCCGATCGAGGGATCGAACAGATTCTTGTAACTTCCGGCGCGCTTCTCGAAGTAGCTGGCGTCGTCGTTTTTGCCCAGTCGGCGCGCGGTTTGAGCGATTGTGTAATCGTCATAGGCGTATTCCAGCGTCTTGGAGACAGACTCATTCTCCTTGTCAAACGGCACCCAGCCGAGCCGGGCATAGGTCGCTACGCTGTCATAATGTGGATTCAAGGCAGTCGTCTTGGCCGCTTCATAAGCTCGCCCTACGTCGAAACCTTTCACATCCTTTGCGATCGCATCCGCAATCACCGGGACAGCGTGATAGCCAACCATGCACCAGGTCTCGTTCGCCTGGAGCGACCAGACCGGCAACATGTGCTCCACGCTTTGATCGAAATGGGCGAGCATGGAATTGATCATATCAGCATCGCGTCGCGCTTCGATGAGAGCGAAAAGCGGATGGGTTGCTCGATAGGTGTCCCAGAGTGAGAACACGGTGTAATTCGTAAAGCCTTTGGCGCGGTGAATATTGTGATCAAAGCCGAGGTACTCACCCGTCGCGTCCTCATATAGATTCGGCGCGAGCATGGTGTGATACATGGAGGTGTAGAAGGTCTCCTTTTCGCGCTCGGTGCCCTCGATCTTAATCCGAGCCAGCTCGTCATCCCAGCGTCTGAGGGTTCTTTCTCGCAACCCATCAAAGTTCCAGTCTTTCAAGGTTCCGTCCAGGTTCTTCAAGGCGTTCGCCGCGCTGATCGCAGAGACGGCGGTTTTGATGAGAATCGGTTCCTGCTCTTTCGTGGCGTAAGTAGCGAGAAACTTCAGCTCCGTTCCGGCCGCTTCATTCGAACTGCGGAAACGATAGGTGTCGTAGATCACGGGCTTGCCATCGCTAAAGATCTGAGCTTTATCGAAAGGCCGGGAGAAACGCGCGGCGAAATAGAGAGGCCGTTCCTTTGCCCAGCCGTTGACGAGATGATAGCCGGTAACGGTGGAGTTATCCTCCACCCGGAGGTGCGACCAAACCACCTTCCATTTCTTCCCGCTGAGCACATGCTGGAGATCGATCAAGACGGTCGCCTGATCACTGGCGGGAAAAGTCATGCGCATCATTCCCGCCCTTTCGCCGGCAGTGAGTTCCACCTTTACACCGGAGTCTCGGAGCCTTACCTGATAGTAACCCGCAGAAGCCACTTCCTCATCATGCGAGTAACTCGCGAGATAGCCCGAGCCCGGTTTGCCCTTGCTTCCTGAAATCAGCTTGGGTTTACCAATTTGCGGGACGAAGAGAAAATCGCCGAGATCTGGAATCCCAGTGCCGCTGAGGTGCGTCAGGCTAAAGCCAAAAATCGTCGGGTCCGAGTATTCGTAACCGGAAGCGGTATCCCATAACTCTTTGTCGGTATCGGGACTCAGTTGCACCATTCCAAACGGCGCGGAAGGGCCCGGATAGGTGTTGCCCTCGCCTTTCGTGCCGACGAGCGGGCGAATGTAATCGGATAAGCGGTGGAGATCTTCGGAGCGGACGGTTTGGGCGCAGGCGAGGAGGAGTAGTGAAAGGAGTGTCGATTTTACCATGTGCGTCTTAGGGGATGGGCTTCTGTGTTGAAAACAACCTTATCGAAATCCAACGTCTTGTCGGGAGCGAAGAGGAGGTAGAAATATTTGAAAGTCTCGGCCAGGACGAAGCTCTCCATCTCATCGCGTTTTTCTTTTGTGACCACGCTGTCGAGTGCCGCGTAGCCGGCATCGGTGCGGCAGAAACGGACGAAATCGTGGAACATTTTGTCGCCCATGTCTAAATAAGCCGGGTGATGGGTGAAGTGCTCGAGATAATAGGCGGACTCTATGATTTCCGGTCGAAGATGGTAGCCCTTCGCGACCACTTGCATCGTTCGGTAGTTGATTAGTTCGGGTTCAATGTCGTAAAGACTCCACATCCGGAAAGAGGAAGCCTGCAGCTGCCCCGCACGATCAAGATCGCCCGAGAGGGCCAGGAGAGCAGGGAAGAACGCGTCCAAAGCACCGTAAGTGGTCGCAGTTCTCGCACCGGTTCCCATGTTAGCGTGTCCATACCAAAGGCTGGCACTGGTTTCATCAGCGAGATAGCGATTCACGGCGGGGATGCTGGCACGCCACATCGCGAGACAATCTTTGTCGCCAAAGAGTAGCCAGCATTTCCAGAGGTATTCGTAGTAGGAGTCGATTCCGCCGCTGATATGGCTATCGGGATCGAGCCATTGACCCGTCTCGACGTTGATGCTGGACCCGACCAGCCCGAGAGGAGAGCGGCGCTTGAAAGTCTCCACGAGAGCTCGCTTCGCCTTCTGGTAGAAGATCGGGTTGCGAGTTAGCTTGCTGAGAGTGCCAAATTCGAGGAGGAGAGTTCCAGTTTCGGCAGGATTCGTGATTGGATCGCGGACTTTGCCGCTGCGGAGGTTCACGAATACATAAGGAAGGCCAGTGGGCGAGTTGAAAGCGGGCAGGAGCCGTTGGCCGAGGTCCTGCGCGAGGCGGAGAAGGCGAGGATCGCCGGTCAGCTGATAACTGGAGAGGAGTCCACCAAGAAGGCGAATCGTGATCTCGAAGTTCTTGACGTAAACATCGCGATCGAGGGAAAGCTTTGTCGCAATTAACTCTCGCGTTTTGTAGGCTTCATCGGAACAACCAAGGAGAATCAGTGTATCCAAGGCGTCGACGGGAGTCATCAGGAGTGACTCGCCATACCAATCATGCGCTGTCCGGCTGAGGGGCTTGAGTGCGTCATGGCCCCAAGCGTAGCGTTCATAACCATGCCACGCGTGCAGGAATTCGGCTTTGACCCGGTTTGCATTGTGGCGCGCCTCTTCGCCCTTTTGCGGGGACGAGGCGCAACCGGATAGGGATGTCAGGAAGAGCGTGGTGGCGCAGACGAGAGGCAAACAGGGCATGCGATCCAACATGGCATTGGCTGTGAAGCTGCCCATCGGACGGAGCTTACACATGAGAGCCGGTGGTGTAACGCTCGACCTGACATTTTCGGCGTTTTGAAACCGGGCTTGGCGCTGAGATTCCGGGTGGAGTGAATGCGTCATTTACGGCGTCCGAAAGCGGTACGGTCGCTGAATAACTCAACGATCCCTTTGAGTTAATTGAGAATCGTCGTATTCTAGAAATGATGAAAGTAACAGGCTGGCGCAAGCGCCTCATGGAAACGACCCGCGGAAAAATCCTCGATTTGCTCCGCACGAACGATCGCACCGTCAACGAACTGGCGGCCGCCCTGCATTTAACCGACAACGCGGTGCGGGCTCATCTTTTAAGTCTGGAGCGAGATGGGCTAATCCGTCAGTCGGGGACGCGACCTGGTTTTCGCAAGCCGCATGTTACCTACGCTCTCGCCCCCGAAGCGGAGCAGATTTTTCCCAAAGCTTATGGCGCGCTCATCGATCTGATATTGATCGTTATCTCGAAGCAGTTAAGCCCAAGGGAACTACGGGCGGCAATGCGCGAGGTGGGGAGAAGGATTGCCGATAATCACCTCCTGGAAACTAAAGATAAAAGCCGCACAGAGAGGATAGAATCCGCTCTACGGATTCTGCAGGACTTGGGCGGATCTGCGACCTTCGAAGAGAGCGAAGGTAAGCACTTCATCCGTGGCAACGGTTGTCCACTCGCCGCGGCGACGGCTCGCCATCCGGAGGCGTGCCTGATTGCGGAATCGTTGCTGAGTCAGATCATTGGAGTGCCGGTGAAAGAGCATTGCATTCACGGCGCCACCTCCTCGTGTCGTTTTGAAATCCGTTAGATCCCCGGCGAAGCAGGACAAGGAACCGCCGCGCCTTCGTACCAGACGGAGCCGATCGGCCGCCGATCCCAGCGGGTTGACTCAACCGGCAACGTCCGAACCGAAGAAACAGAAGCGAGCGAAGCGCCCGATCGTTGTGCAAACGATCGGACATTCCACCCGGACGATCGAAGAATTCATCGATCTGCTCCGAGCGCATGCGGTCACCCGATTGGTCGATGTGCGGACCGTGCCACGTTCCCGCCACAACCCGCAATTCAACAAAGACTCGCTTTCAGAGTCGTTAGGCAAAGCTGGCTTGCATTACCTTCATATGCCAGGTCTTGGCGGTCTCCGCCGGGCCTCGCGCGATTCACTTAATACCGGCTGGCGGAATGCTTCTTTTCGGGGTTACGCGGATTACATGCAGACGACTGAGTTTGAACAGAAGCTCGAAGAGTTGGCAAAGCTGGCAAGCCAGGAACGGATCGCGATCATGTGCGCGGAAGCGGTGCCGTGGCGCTGCCATCGTTCCCTTATCGCCGACGCCCTGACCGCTCGCGGCATCCGCACCGAGGACATCATGAGCATGACTCAATCGCGGCTGCATAACATCACGCCATTCGCCCAGGTCCACGGCACAACGGTCACGTATCCGGCTCCAGGAGTGGAAGAATAGACATTGGCGAAAGCTTGGTTTTCTCTTGTTGCCAAATCTGGTGTGTGTACGGTCGAGCGCGGATGTGGATGAGAAGGGAGAGTTCCGGCCGCCTCAGAGATCCGCTCTCGACGGCGGCTGAAACAAAGGTTCGGCGTTCTCCTTGGTCCGGAGATCTTTGGCCAGGCCTGGCATCGGCGGCGCTCGCGATTTTGCTTTTCGTCGGCGACGTTCTCATTCCGCGGGGAGCGACTCCGGCGATTGGCTACTGCGCGATTCCTCTGCTCGCCAGCGGAGTAAAGCGGAGAGGTTTCGTATTCGGGATGACCATCGCCTGCACCGTGTTCACGTGGGTGGGATATCTGGTCGAACCGGGAGGCGGAGCAGCATGGATGTCGGGCTTTGACCGCATCATGGTCACGGGCGCACTCTGGCTGATCTTCTATCTCGTCTCCTATCGTAACCAGGTGGTGGCCGCGCTCGCTCAGCAAACTCTCAGGCTGGAAGAGACGAAGCGAGAGTTAGAACGGTCCAACTCCGAACTCGACAGTTTTGCTTCGGTGGTCGCCCATGACATCGAAGGTCCGCTGCACACCATTGGTCTCTTTGCTCACCTGCTTCGCAATCAGGATTCGACGAGCTCTGCATCGGAGATTGCTGAGTGGGCGTCTGACATTCAGAGTGAAATCAGGTCACTGAGTCGGTTGATCCAGAGTCTCCTGAACTATGGCCGGATCGGTGGTGGCAGGATCCGCCTTGAATCCTGCGACTGCGAGGCGGTGCTCGATTCACTCCGGCGGGATCTGAGATTCTTGCTGGCAGAGAATTGTGCGCAGGTGACAAATGACCCGCTCCCAACCCTGCAGGCAGATCCCGCGCTCATGGCAGAGCTATTTCAGAATCTAATACAGAACGCGATCAAGTACCGGCGTACCGAGCCGCCCACGATCCATGTCTCTGCCAGCGAGCAACCGGAGGGCTGGCGCTTTTCAGTGCGCGATAATGGCCTTGGAATCCAAGCCGATGATCTCGAGCGAATCTTCCAACCCTTTGCTCAATGCGAACGGGCCGGAGCCAATTCCGGAGTGGGGCTAGGCCTTGCGACCTGTAAACGAATTGTCGAGAGACACGGTGGCCACATCGAAGCCCACTCCGTCGCCGGTGCTGGCAGCACGTTCACGTTTACCATCGGGTGCGGCGATTCTCCGAAGACTGTCGAGTAACTTCTTAGATCCCGCTGCTAAGTGTCTACTCAGTCAAAAATCCGCCGCATCATCGCGACAAGCGATCACTTAGGACGAGATTATTCAGATCATGATTCGCTATAAGACATCCACGGATGCCAGAATTCTTTTTGTAGGGATCAATCCACATCCCGGTTCATTTCGCCGCGGCGTGCCCTTTTCGAACAATAAGATGTTTTGGTATCTGCTCAATCGCGCCGGATTACTCCGCGAGGCCGAGAGCGACCTGAAAAACGATCGAACGCTGAAGGCAATCTACGACAAAAAGTTTATGCCGGAATACCGATTGAACTTCGTCAATCTCGTGGATCGGCCAACCGTGGATGTGACGATGCTCAAGAAAGGCGAAGAAGCGGCTGGGATTAAACGGGCGCTAAGAGTTATTCGGCGCTGCCAACCGCGCGTCGTCTGCTTCATCGGCAAGATCGTTTTCCATACCTTCTACGGCACCCGCAAATGCGACTGGGGCTGGCAAACGCCGATCGAAAATGTGCCGGCTTATCTGATGCACTTTCCGATCCGCGGTCCCGCTGCTGTCCGGGTGAAGGAACTGAAGGAAATGAAACGAGCCAGCGGCGTATGACTCACCTGTCGGTTAGTGCTTCTTGGGAGGCTGATACAATCCTGGCACAGTGCGAAAGGAGATGGCAAGCCGGTTCCAGCCGTTGATCGCTATGATAGCAAGGGTCAGGTCCACCAACTCTTTCTCGCTGAAATGTTCGCGGACACTGTTGTAAGTCTCATCGGGGACATGGGTCTCCGAAACGAGCGTAACCGCTTCCGTCCACTCGAGCGCCGCCCGCTCGCGCTCGCTGTAGAACGGCGTCTCGCGCCAGGCGTTCAACGCATAGAGCCGCTGCTCGGTTTCGCCCGCCGCGCGCGCGTCTTTGCTGTGCATGTCGAGGCAAAAGGCGCAGCCATTGATCTGCGACGCTCGCATCTTGACTAACTCGAGCAGAGCCGGTTCCAGCCCGCTGTGTCTGACATATTGTTCCAGGCCAAGCATCGCCTTGAGCCCATCCGGTGCGGCTTTCGTGTAATCCAATCGTGCTTCCATAGGTCAGATAACGATTCCCTTCTTTTCTAAGACTTCCGCTACTTGTTCAACGCTAGCATCCGGTAGAGTTTCGTCATCGATGATGAGGGTTGGGCTTTTGCTTTGCCCTGAAGATGCCTCCACTTCACTCAAATAGGCAGGATTCGTCGTCACATTCCTGACCTCGCAGGGAATGTTCATCTCGTTCAGGAAACCGATGACTGCGGCTGACCACGGGCATCCGGATTTGCGGTAGAGGGTGATTTTCATCTGACCAACTTCAGTTTCCGGTCGCCTTCCAAAGAGTCAAGAGAGGCATGGACTTTTCGTGGCGCGCAACCGCAGTTGCGGCTGAGCTTGGCAGTTGCCAGGTCGCCCTTCCAACTCCGAGGTGTACGGTTCCAAGGGATAATGATGGTCGCGCCAGGCGTTAATCCCGCCGCCGAGCGGTCGCACCCGCGTGATGCCGCGCTTCTGCAGCAGCCACGCTGTGCGCGCGCTCGTGACTTCATTCGGGCACGAGCAATAGAGGACGACGTCGCGATCGCGCGGGATCTCCAGATGCCGGCGTTCCAGCTCATGCAGATGAAGATGCAACGCTCCCTTGATGATGAAGGGATCGTTGTGCAGGTCGGCCGCGGAACGCAGATCGACCACGAGTAAATCCTCGCCCGCCTCCTGTTTTCGGTGCAGCTCATCGACGCTGATGCGCGCGATCCGCAACTTTCGCAGGAGCCGTTGGCGTTGAAAATATTTGTAGCCGAGATAGGCGCCGAGCAGCCCGCCCAGCACGATGATGGCGCCGTGACCGATTCTCCCGAGCGCGTGCAGAATTCCCAATAACTGATCGCTGAAAGCAAATCCGAGACTGCCAATGACGGCCGGATAGAGAATGCACGCGAGGAGGTCGAAAAATAGGAAGCGCCGGATGGAGACGTGAAAAATCGCCGCCAGCGGAGGCATTACCGTGCTCAGCCCCGGAACGAATTTGGAGCCGACAATCGCGCGCATTCCGTAGCGGGAGAAAATTTCCTGCGTGCTGCGAACGCATGAATCCGGCTCGATGGAAATCCGGCATAGCAGCCCGAGAATCCGGGTGCCGCGGACGCGTCCAAGCTGGTACCAGATTAGATCCGCGAGCAGACCGCCGAGCGCGGCAGAACCGAGCAGGACGACCCAATTCATTTCGCCGGTGGCGACGAGCGCACCGGCAGCGAGCAGAAACGGAGCGGCGGGAAGAGGAATCCCGATTTGCTCGATGAAAAGCATGACGAAGAGAACCAGCGCGCCGTGCTGAACAAGGAAGGCGAGCGTTTCACTCATTCGGACATTTCGCTGCGACGGGTCGGGTCAGGGGAAACCGACCGTCTTTAGCTTTTC
>JAICMR010000060.1 GCA_025929155.1 Chthoniobacterales bacterium
CGGCCGGCCCGGTCGCGGGGGCGCCGTATGGCAGCGCGAGCATCCTCACCATCTCATGGATGTATATCCGCATGATGGGTCCGCGCGGCCTAACGAAAGCCACGGAAGCTGCGATCCTGAACGCCAATTACATCGCCCGGCGTCTCGACCCGTATTTTCCGGTTCTCTTCAAAGGCAAACGCGGCCTCGTCGCGCACGAATGCATCCTCGACCTCCGCCCTTGCAAAGGCGCCGGAGTCGAAGTCGAAGACGTCGCGAAGCGTCTGATGGATTACGGATTCCACGCGCCCACTGTTTCCTGGCCGGTCCCGGGCACAGTCATGATCGAGCCGACCGAGAGCGAATCGAAGGATGAGCTGGACCGCTTTTGCGAAGCGATGATCGCGATTAAAAAGGAGATCGACGCGATTGGAAGCGACGGCGCAGACCGAAAAAATAATCTACTCAAGAACGCGCCGCACACCGCGGTGCAGGTGACGGCGAACGAGTGGGATCATCCTTATTCGCGCGAGGAAGCGGCCTATCCGGCAAGCTGGACGCGCGAGGAAAAGTTTTGGCCGGCCGTTGCGCGGATCGACAGTGTTTACGGCGACCGTAACCTCTTCTGCAGTTGCCCGCCGCCGGAAGTTTTCGAAGAGAACGCCTAACGAATCCTGTTATTGCAGGATGCGTTTCGTTTAGCCCGCCCGACCCACAAGTCATCTCGGGCGGAATGGAGCGAACCGGATGCACTCGCGAATCCCGCGAAGTAGCCGCGAAGCCCCTGCGCAGAATCTTTGTCCTCCTAGATGGAGTGCATCGTTCACGACAACTCCACGGGATCTTCGACTCCTCCCGCTTCGCGGCCTCCGCTCAGGGTGATCCGGAAAGTCGGCTAATGACTTGCCCTTGGCGCTGCATCCCGCGCCGTCATTCGCCAGACTCGCGCGCCCAACGTCAACGCGGTGATCGTTAGGCCGAGCGTGATCCCCAGCCACACGCCAATCACCCCCAGGCCGCGCGGGAACGCCAGCCACCACCCCACCGGAATCGAGATCCCCCAGTAGGCCACGATCGCGACGGCGACCGGCACTTTCACATCCCCGAGTCCACGCAGCGCACCCGCCGAAGAGACCTGGAGCGCATCGCTGACTTGGAACGCCGCCGCGACCAGCAGGAGATTCGCCGTCAGCGCAATCGCCGCGGGATCGGTCAGAAACCAGCTTGCCATTGTGCGATGGAAAAAGAGAAACACCTGTGCGGAACCGAGCGTGAAAATGAGCACGAGCGCCCAGCCACTGGTAACAATGGAACGCAATCGCCCCAACTGAGCCGATCCCCAGGCTTCGCCCATCCGCACCGTGAGCGCCATCGAAAGCCCGAGCGGCACCATGAAAACCATCGCGGCGCACGTCATCGCCACCTGATGCGAGGCCAGCGCCGCCGGCCCGAGGGTGCCGATCAGCAGCGTGGCCATCACAAACGCGCTCACTTCCGCCAGTAGTTGCACACTGGTCGGAATCCCGAGCCTAACGAGATCGCGGATTGACTCCCATTCGAGCGTACGAAACCAGTGCGTCGGCACCCAATCGCGAACCGAAGGCGAGCGCATCGACCATCGCAGCATCAGAATCAGAATCACAATCCGCGCGAGTAAAGTCGCCAGCCCGGAACCATCGAGACCCATCCGCGGCGCTCCCCATTTTCCGTAAATAAAAAGCCAGTTGAAAAAGACGTTCAGCCCCGCACCGGCGAGCAGAATCCAGAGCGGCACCCAAGGCCGATTCATCGCGTCCGCGTGGCTTTTCACCGCCATTGTGCCGAGGGCGGGAATCATTGAGGCCGCGACGAGCAGGAAATAGCGCGGCACAGCTCGAACGATTTCGGGTTCCTGCCGGAAGAGATAGAGGAAGGGCTGAATTCCCCACACTCCCAGTATCGTCAGACCGCCGATCACCAGAGAAAGGTAAAGGCCGTGCCGCAAAGCCGCGCGCGCCGCAGGTTGATTGCCCGCTCCGCGCGCCTGTGAAACCCGGATCGACACCGCAGTCGTAAACCCGAGGCCGAAGATGAACGGCAGATAGAGAATGTTGTTCGCGAAGGTCGCAGCTGCGAGCGGAAGCACTCCGAGCCGCCCGACCATCAGCGTGTCCGTGAGCGCGATCAGCATCTGGCTCAGCTGACCTGCTGCGAGGGGCAGTGCGAGCGCCGCCGTCAGCCGTCCCTCGCGCAGAAGAGGGCGCAACCCGGAAGCCGGAGTGGAAGCGTGCATGGTGGAAAATCGGCGCCGTTAGAATTGCTGCGGCCGCAGCGATTCGTTTTGGGGCAAAGCAGACGCCGCAAATCGTGCGATTGATGGGCGTGACCGAAAAAGAGAATGCCCACTTGTTCTCCCCGCTGCAACTGCGCGGGGTGCAATTCCGCAACCGGATCGTCGTCTCACCGATGTGTCAATATTCGAGTGAGGATGGGTTTGCCAACGATTGGCATCTCGTGCATCTCGGGAGTCGCGCGGTCGGCGGCGCGGCGCTGGTTTTTACAGAGGCGGCGGCGGTTCTGCCGGAAGGGCGAATCAGCCCGCAAGATCTCGGGATTTGGAACGATGAGCACGTCGAGATGCTCGCGCGGATTTTTTCCTTCGTTAGGCAGCAGGGCGCCCTGGCCGGCGTCCAGCTGGCGCACGCCGGCCGCAAAGCCAGCACCGCACGACCGTGGGATGGCGGAGGGCCCATCGCTCCGGAAGCGGGGGGTTGGAGCCCGATCTTTGGCCCCAGTCCGTTGCCTTTCGACGACGGTTATCAGACGCCGCAGGAGCTAGACGAAAGCGGCCTTGCGCACATCCGCGAGGCATTTGTCGCGGCGGCAAAGCGCGCGCTCGCCGCCGGAGCACAGGTGATAGAGATCCACGGCGCGCACGGCTATTTGCTGCACAGCTTTTACTCGCCTCTGAGCAACCGGCGGACGGATCGCTACGGCGGCTCGTTTGAAAATCGCACCCGCTTCCTCTGCGAAACCACGACCGCTGTGCGCGCCGTTTGGCCCCACGAGCTCCCGCTTTTCGTCCGCATCTCATCGACTGACTGGACCGACGGCGGATGGACCGGGGAAGATTCCATCGCGCTCGCGCGGCAGTTAAAGTCGTTAGGCGTGGACGTGATCGATTGCTCGAGCGGCGCCAATGTGCCCGACGCCGCAATCCCGACCGGCTCCGGTTATCAGCTCCGTTTCGCCGCTCAAATCCGCCGTGAAGCCGGGATCGCGACCGGCGCCGTCGGCCTGATTACCGCTCCGGAACAAGCCGACCAGATCATTCGCGCAGGTCAGGCGGACCTCGTGCTGATGGCGCGCGAGTTCTTGCGGCACCCGTTTTGGCCGCTGAATGCCGCGAAGCCGCTTCATCAGAACCCGAAGCCCCCGGAGCAATATGGCCGGGCTTTTGCCTAACGAATGCGCAAGCGCTGGATGATTCTCGGCGCGCTTGCGCTGCTTCTCCTCTTCGGCGCCGCGCTCCTGCTCGTCGCGCTGAATCCGCGCCTGACGAGCTATGTGGAAAGCGACCGCTTCCGCGCGGAAATGGAAAAACAAACCGCGAAGGGACTGCACTTCAGGGAAGCCCACTTCGCTCCGATTCGGCGCACCGGCTTCCTGACCGCCGCGACCCCGAGCTTCCACGGCAGCGACGGTTTCAAGGCGATGACGAAAATTGAGGCTCGCGATGTCACGACGAAGTTCAATCCGCTCGGAATTTTTCTGCGTCGCTGGCAACTTGACGAGCTGCACATCGCGAACGGTCAAGTCGGCATCCAAACCTACGAACCCAAACCGGAGCCATCCCCGGTCAAACCGTGGTATCACGTCTTCCTGCCCGACCGAGTTTACCTGCAGCGCGTCTGGTCTGATCCAGCGGATATCACCTGGGAGCTCGCGGGAAAGCCTGGTGGTTTCTACGGCGGTCATCTCGAGATCACGCCGCACGGACGGGATTTCGAATATGACCTGACGAACGCGCGGCTTCGCTCGATTCACCTTCCGCAGCTCCCGCTTCGACACACGCATCTTATCATTACCAAGACGGAGTTGACGGTGGAGACGCTCGATCTGGCGGCCGGTCCCGCGGGCGACGGCTTTATTCACGGCGAAGGAACGGCCGGCACGCGCGACGACAAGAGCGTGGATTTCAAACTCACTTTCGGGCAACTGCCGGTGCGACAGTGGCTCCCAACTTCGTGGCATGAGCATGTGACCGGCGCGGCCGCGGGCGAGGTGCGTTGGCGCGGGCCGGATCCCAAAATGCGGTCGGCATCGGTCCAGGCGGCGCTGCGCGTCGCGGGCGCGAAAGTGGAAGGGCTGGAGTTCCTGGGACAACTCGCCTCGTTAACAAAAAAGAGGTCGTTGGAACGACTGGAGCTGAGCAAGTGCTCCGCCGAGATCGCGTGGGAAAACGGCCGCGGCGAAATTAAAAACGTCGTGATCGAAGACGAGGGGAAATTTCGGATCGAGGGCAACGTTCAGCTCGGCCAAAACTCGTTAGGCGGCGCCGTTCAGCTCGGAGTGATGCCGGAATATCTCGAATGGCTCCCGCACGCGGAGGAAGTTTTCACGCGCTGGCAAGGCGGCTATCGCTGGACCACGGTCCACCTCTCGGGGACGCCGAACAAGCCGGGCCAGGATTTGAGCCCACGCATCCTTGCAGCGCTTAAGCAATCACCGGGTGCATTCCTTGGCGCGATTCTGCGCCAGGCCGGCGAGTGGATTGAGCAGTCGTTAGGCAATTGAGAAACTGCGCCTTCCAGAGCTGGTCATCTTGAATGAAACCGAGCGTCGCCTCCCGCAACTCGAGGGATCCCTCGACTGCGCCTTCGGCTCGCTCGGAATGACTGCGGCTCTTACAACGACCAAACTGTCTCGCCGCCCATGATCGTGCGAATGGCGCGACCCTTCAGTTGCCAGCCATCGAACGGCGTGTTGTGGGAAGCAGATTCAAACTTCGCCGCGTTGACTGTCCATTCGAGGTCCGGATCGATTAAAGTGACGTCGGCGTTCGAGCCTAACGACAAGGTTCCGGTTTCCAAACCTAACAATCGCGCGGGATTCGTCGTGAAGAGCGCGATCAGCCGCGGCAGGTCGATCGTCTTGTTCTTATGCACGAGGAGATCAAGAAACAATCCCAGCTCCGTCTCGAGTCCGACGATGCCAAACGGCGCGCGGTCGAATTCCACTTCCTTCTCAAACTTCGCGTGCGGCGCATGGTCGCTCGCGAGGATATCGAGCGTGCCGTCCGCGATTCCTGCGAGGAGCGCGTCGATGTCGCGTTGGGTGCGCAGCGGCGGGTTCATCTTCGCGTTGGCGTCGAAATTCTCGATCGCCGCGTCTGTCAGGGCGATGTGGTGCGGGCAGACTTCGCCACTGATCTTTACTCCGCGAGCCCGCGCTTCGCGCAGCAGCCGCACGCGTCCCGCCGCGCTGATGTGCTGGCAATGAATCCGGTGATCGCACAATTCGGCGAGCAGGATGTTGCGCGCGACGATCGCTTCCTCCCCTGCGCCCGGCCAGCCGGGCAGCCCGAGGATCGTACTCCAATAACCCTCGTTCATCACGCCGTTGCCGACGAGGTCGTAGTCCTGGCAATGGTCGAGCACCGGCAGATCGAACATGCGGGCATATTCGACCGCACGGCGCATCAGCTCGTTATTCTGGATGCACTTGCCGTCGTCGGTGATGGCGACGACGCCCGCCTGCGCGAGCGAACCGATCGGCGCCAGCTCTTCGCCATCCAGATTTTTTGAAATTGCGCCGGTCGCGAGCACACGGACAGCGGCGACTTGCTCGGCGCGATCCTTGATCCACGCGATCGTGCCCGGACTGTCCGCGACCGGCGAGGTATTCGGCATGCAGACAACGGTCGTGAAACCGCCCGCCGCCGCCGCGCGCGCGCCAGATTCAATCGTTTCCTTCCAGCCAAAACCGGGCTCGCGGAAGTGGACATGAATGTCGATCAAACCAGGACTGACAATCAAGCCTCGCGCGTCGATCGTTTCGAAGTCTCCATTACCTTGCTCGCCGATTTTTCCATCGACCAGCCAAAGATCTCCGACCCCGTCGCGACCGTTCGCCGGATCGATCACGCGCCCATTTTGAATCAACGTGTTCATGACGCGGCCACTCCGCTGCAGAGGTAAAGCACGGCCATGCGGACTGCGAGGCCGTTCGTCACCTGCTCGAGAATCACGCTGCGATCGCTGTCGGCCAGCTCGCTGTCGATCTCAACGCCGCGATTGATCGGGCCGGGATGCATGATCAGGCAATCGGGTTTCAAAAGCTGGGCGCGGCTTTTCGTTAGGCCAAAAAAGCGGATGTATTCCCCGAGGCCAGGGAAATATTCCTTCCGCTGCCGTTCGTGCTGAATCCGGAGCAGGTTCACGACATCGACGTGCGGCAGGATTTGGTCGAGGTCATGAGTGACCTGCGCGCCAATCCGCTCGAACTCGCGCGGCACAAGCGTGCTCGGACCGACGAGCGTGACCCGGGCGCCCATAGTGAGAAGCGCAAAGATGTTCGAGCGCGCGACCCGGCTGAAGCGGATGTCGCCGATGATCGCCACATGCAGCCCGCGCAGCTCGCCCCTTTTCTCCCGGATCGTGTAGAGATCGAGCAGGCCTTGGGTCGGATGCTCGTGCGCGCCGTCGCCGGCGTTGATTACGCTGGCGCGGACGCGGGTGGAGAGAAATTGCGCGGCGCCGGCCGAGCTGTGACGGAGCACGATGATGTCGGCGTGGTTCGCTTCCAGGACTTTGGCAGTGTCCTTAAGGGTTTCGCCCTTCGTTAGGCTGGATACCGAGGCGGCGATGTTGATGATGTCGGCGCTGAGACGTTTCGCCGCGAGTTCGAAAGAGGTCCGGGTCCGCGTGCTGGCTTCGACAAAGAAATTGATCAAGGTCTTCCCCTGAAGCGCCGGAACCTTCTTCACCTCTCGGGTGCCGACTTGTTTGAAGGCATCGGCGGTATCGAGCACGAGGGCAATTTCCTCCGCGGATAATTCGCGGAGGCCGAGCAGGTCTTTGCGCGTCCAGTGCGTGCTCATGTGCCCGCCCTTTCGTGACCGCACGGCTTTTCGGCGAGGCGCCGAAAACGGCACGCGAGGCGCGTGTGCACCCCGGAGGCGTCGGCACGTTCGTTAGGTGCGAATTGTGTGTTCATCCTGCGGCTTCGCTTTTCTCCAGCCAGACGGCATCCGGTTCGTGATCCGTTTCTTCGAGGCGGACGCGGACATTTTCGCTCCGCGCGGTCGGAAGATTCTTGCCGACATAATCGGGACGGATCGGGAGCTCGCGATGCCCGCGATCGATCAGGACGGCGAGTTGAATGCGCGCCGGCCGGCCAAAGGAGCTGATCGCGTCGAGCGCGGCGCGACAGGTGCGCCCTGTGAAAAGGACGTCATCGACGATGATGATTGTATGCCCTTCGAGCGGAAGGGGAAGTTGCGACGCCCTAACGAGTGGAACCGCCCCGCGCAGATGCGTGTCATCGCGATGCATCGCAACATCGATGACGCCCGTCGTGACGTGGACTTTTTCGATCGCCTCGATCTCCCGCGCGATCCGCAGCGCGAGCTCGACCCCACGCGCTGGAATGCCCGCAAGCACAAGCGCGTCGAGCTGCGAGTTCCGCTCGATGATTTCGTGCGCGATCCGCCGCAAGGCCCGCCGCAGCGTCGCCGCATCAAAGATGCGGGCGGGAGTTGGCTTGTCGTTAGGCGATGTTTTCATTTTCCTTCTCGACCTCGCGGGATCGTTTTAAAGGAAGAGCGCAAGTCAGGCCGACATCTTCACCGGCTTCGCTTCCCGCAGTCTTCGTTCGCGCCAACTGGAGCGATGTTTCACTATCCAGTCGAGGAGCGCCTTTTCAAAACCAATGTCGGTTCCGGCTTTCTCGCTCTCGATCCACTTGTGCTTCAAGACTTCTTCGCGCTCGGCCAGGAACTCCTTGTAAAGCACGGAATTTTTCAGGAACTGCGCCCCTTCTTCGCCGGCTTTCCCTTCAGCAGAATCTTTCATAACGGTCTCGAGAAATTGCGGTTTTCTCTCCTCAAGCATGAGACGAACCACGAGTGCGGTTATTTAATAAATCCGGCCAGGTGAGGGCAAGCCTCATGTGGGCAAAGTTTCCCGCAAATGCCGCGCGATTTTCGAAAATTCCGCACCGACCGCGGAGCCGGCGGCCTCGGCCGTAATCGGCATGCCGCGATCTCCAGCTTCGCGAGTCGCGATATCGATTGGGATTTCGCCTAACAATGGCACGCGGATCCGTTTCGCCTCGCGCGCGCCCCCGCCGCTCCCGAAAATGTCGTAGCGTTTCCCGTCCGAGGGCGACTGGAAGTAGCTCATGTTTTCGATCAGCCCGAGGACCGAGACGTTGACTTTCTCGAACATGGTTGAGGCCTTGCGGGCGTCGATCAACGCGACTTCCTGCGGCGTCGTGACGATGATCGCGCCGGCCAGCGCGACGGTTTGCACGATGGTGAGCTGGATGTCGCCGGTCCCAGGCGGGAGATCTAGAATCAGGTAATCGAGCGCGCCCCATTCGACCTGACGGAGAAATTGCTGGGTGTAGCGCGTGACCATCGGCCCTCGCAATATCGCGGGGGAATTTTCCTCGAGGAGGAAACCCATCGACATGAGCCGCAGGCCATACTGTTCGATGGGGATAATGCGGTTGTCTTCCGTTGCCATCGGCCGTTCGCGCGAGCCGAACATGAGCGAAATACTCGGGCCGTAGATGTCGCAATCGCACAAGCCGACCGACGCTCCGCTTTGCTGAAGCGCGACCGCGAGGTTCGCAGCAACGGTGGATTTGCCGACACCGCCTTTGCCGCTCGCGATCGCGATCACATGCTTGATTCCGCTGATCTTCGTCGCGCCCATGCCGGCGCGGCCGCTGTCGCCGGGCGGCGCCTGAATGTCGATTCGGACTCTTGCGCTGCGCACGCCGGCGAGTTTTCCAAGCGCTCCCTCGGCTTCGGTTTTAATCGTCTGCGGAATCGCCGGGTCGTTCGTGGCGAGCGCGAGCTGGACGACGACATCGCCATCGCCGAGGTCGATCTTTTTCACCAGACCAAAAGAGACGATGTCACGGCTGAAGCCGGGATATCTGACCGCGCCAAGTGCGGCTTTGACCTGTTCTTCCGTGAGCGGCATGGAACAGGGAATGTAAAGAGCGCTCCGGCGGAGTAAAGAAACTGCCCGGTATGCGACCTGCTCCTCACGAGGGATGCGTCGGATAAAACTGAGCGGGCGCGAACGCTGCGTCCTGAAGGCGATCGGATTCGCAGAGGGCGCGGCTGGGGCGGAGTTACTCGAACAGACCCAAATGCCGCCGGACGATCTGACGGATGTGCTGAATGCGCTGCTCGCGGCCGGCTATGTCGAGAGCAAGCCATATCGCGAACAGGTTAACGTTGCGGAAATTCCACCGACCAATTTCGAGGTGAATCCAGGCTACGTGCACGAGCTGCGCGACTCGATGGCGCGAGCGTGGATTTAGGTTAAACGCGCAGGCTCGGGGCAAGTCGAGGGATTCCTATCTCTTCGCCGCGGAGGATGATTTATCTTTAGGCGGCGCTCGCGGCGGCGCGCTCGGCGCTGTGCTCGCCGAAGAGCTGGCGGATCACGTCTTCCACCGGCAGTTCCTGCACGTTGATGTCGGAGACGGAGCAGGCGCTGAGCAGTTGGCGCGCGACTTCAGTGACTTTCGCGCGTGGCACTTTCAACTGCACACTCGCGGCGGTATGCTCGAGCACTTCCCCAAATTGCGCGAAGTCGCCCCCCTGCTTTTCGTCGAAGGTGAGGCTGATAATCTTGTGCCCGGAGAAGCGATCGATGATCTGGCTAAGCGGTCCGTCGAAGAAAATCCTGCCATGATCGATCACGATGACGCGGTCGCAGAGCTCCTCGATGTCCTGCATGTAATGGCTTGTGAGCATGGTGACGATGCGATGCTCGGAGTTGTATTGACGAAGGAATTCACGCACCCGTTGCTGGCTCACCACGTCAAGACCGATGGTCGGCTCATCGAGAAAAAGGACGCGCGGCTCGTGGATGAGCGCGGAGATGAGCTCCATCTTCATCCGTTCGCCTAACGACAGCTCGCGTACCATCACGTTCATCTTGTCCCCGACCTCGAGGAGCTCGCTCAGGCCGCCGACAACCTGCTTGAACCGAGCGCGATCGATTCCGTAGATCGCGCGGTTGAGTTCAAGGGATTCCTGGGCAGGCAGATCCCACCAGAGCGCATTTTTTTGCCCCATGAGCAGGCTGAATTGCCGCTTCATCTCATCACGCCGTTCCCACGGCACGAAGCCGAGGACGCGCGCCTGGCCGGAGGTGGGATTGAGCAAACCGGAAAGCATCTTCAGAACGGTTGTCTTTCCGGCCCCGTTCGGTCCAAGGAAGCCGACCAGCTCGCCTTCTTCAATCGTGAAGGAGATCTTGTCGGCGGCGCGCGTCTCCTCGTGTGTCCGCCTAACGAGTCCCTTCACGGAAGCCCAAAGCCCGCTCTCCTTCCGATAGGTGCGGTAAACTTTCGTCAGACCGGATGCTTCGATGGCGCTCATTGACAAGAGATACTACAATTCTACTCTTTCAGTATGAGTGCGACTACAGTCAAGCTCGATGGCGAACTTCTGCGCGCCATCGCAGCGGTCAAATCGCCGAAACAAACTCTGTCCGCTTACGTGCGGGAAGCGCTGCAGCGCGATCTGCGCCGGCTCCAGATGCGCCAGGCGGCCGAAACCTACGCCAAGCTTCTGCGGACGAACGCGTCGGAACGCGAAGCGATGGATGAATGGGAGGCCGCACCTCTGGCAACGGACCCGCGAATCCGTCGCCGGAAATGAAACGCGGAACGATTATCTGGATCAATCTCGAGGACGCCAAGCCTCCGGAGGTTGGGAAAACACGGCCGGCGATCCTGATCTCGAACTCGGAGCAGAACGCTCATCTGGCGACGGTCGTGGTGATTCCATTTTCGACGCAGGCTCCGGAAGTCTGGCCCCTGCGTCTGAAGTTTGACCTGGCGGGAGGGAAGACCAGTTATGCGGTTCTGCCCGGTATCCGGCAGGTGAAAAAGACGCGATTGCTCGACGCGATTGAGGTGGCGCCGGCGGACTTTATTCACAAGCTGGACCGCGCGCTCACAGCGTATCTCTCGGACTAATACCGCGGCGCGACTTAGGCCGCGGTCGGGCGCGCTCCGGCGGCCCGTTTCTTCAAAAGCGGCAGGACTTTCTCAACCAGCCCGTCGCTGGTTAGGCCATGCTTCTCGCGCAGGATGGGGATCGTGCCGTGCTCTACAAATTGGTCGGGCCAGCCGATTCGGACGACCGGCGTGTGCAGACCTTGCGAATAAAGGTGCTCCATCACCGCACAGCCGAAGCCGTTCATCAAAACGTGGTCTTCGATCGTGCAGACGACTTGGACGCTGCGGGCGAAAAACTCCAGCGTGCCGGTGTCGAGTGGCTTGATCCAGCGAGGGTTGATCAGCGCCACGGAATGGCCTAACGACTCGAGTTTCTGCGCGGCTTCCTGCGCCACTTCAAACATGTTCCCAAGGCCGAAAATCGCAACGTCTTTGCCGTGCTGCACGACTTCCGCCTTGCCGATCTCGAGGAGCTTCGGCGCCTCTTTCGGCGTCGCGCCGGTGCCGACTCCGCGCGGATAACGGATCGCGATCGGGCCAGTGTGATGGTTCGCCATCGTCCAGAGCATGTCGACGAATTCGTCCTCATCCTTTGGCTGCATGTGGATGATGTTCGGCACCGGGCGGAGGTAACCGATATCGAAAAGGCCGTGATGGGTCGGGCCGTCGTCGCCACTGAGCCCGGCGCGATCCATGCAGAGCGCGACGTTCAGATTTTGGAGACAAATATCATGAATGATCATGTCGTAGGCGCGCTGCATGAAGGTCGAGTAGATCGCGAGAAACGGCTTCAGCCCCTGCGTCGCCAGACCCGCCGCGAAGAGGGCGGCATGCTCCTCCGCGATCCCGACGTCGTAGTAGCGGTCCGGATGCATCTGCTGGAAAAAGCCGAGACCCGTCCCGCTCGGCATTGCGCCGGTGATCGCTACTATCTTGCGGTTCGTGTCGGCAAATTTTCCGAGCGTCTTTCCAAAGATCTCGGAATAGGTAGGCGAAGTCGAAGCAGCCGTCTCGCCCGTTTCGGCGCTAAATTTACCGAGCCCGTGAAACTTCGCCGGCTTCGCGATCGCGGGCTCGTAGCCCTTCCCTTTTTTCGTGAGGATGTGGAGGAGAACCGGCTCGTCCTGGCGTTTCAGAAACTCAAAAGTGCGCGTGAGGAGCGAGATGTCGTGTCCATCGATCGGGCCGTAGTAACGCAGCCCGAGCTCTTCGAAGATCACGCTCGGCAGGAGCAGGTTCTTGAATCCTTCTTCGACTTTTTGAGCAAGATGGAGCGCACCGCGCCCGGCGATCGCCTTGATGAAACGGCCGGCCTTTTCGTGCAAACCGGCGTAGGTCGGGTTGGTCACGATATTGTTCAGGTAGGTGGCAATCGCGCCGACATTTTTCGCGATGGACCATTCATTGTCGTTCAGCACGACAATGAATTTTTTCGTCTGCGCTTTCACATTGTTGAGCGCCTCGTAGCTGATGCCGCAGGTCAGCGCCGCGTCGCCCGCGACCACTACGACGTGTTCGTCGCTCCCGCGCAGATCGCGCCCGACCGCCATGCCGAGTCCGGCCGAGAGCGCCGTCCCGGCGTGCCCAGCGCCATAGGCATCGTGCTCGCTTTCGGTGCGGAGGAGAAAGCCGTTCAGCCCCTGATATTGCCGCATCGTGTCGATGCGATCGAGCCGGCCGGTGAACATTTTGTGCACATATCCCTGATGGCTGACGTCGAAGACCAACTTGTCCTTCGGCGTGTTGAAAACCCGGTGGAGCGCGATCGTCAACTCGACCACGCCGAGATTCGGTCCGAGGTGCCCGCCTGTTTTTGAGAGGACGTTAATGAGCGCGTCCCGCACCTCTTGCGCGAGTTGCGGCAGGTCATCCTCCGGCAGCGCTTTCACGTCAGCCGGCGAATGAATCTCAGAGAGCAGTGTCATGCGGGATTCGTAAGGCATCTTAGAAGAGACTAACGTCGACATCTTTCGTTTCTCCTTTGCTTTCCGGCGGCACAGCGGCCGCGACAAACGCCGGCGCGGCCGCGGTTTCGAACTCTTTCACGACCGGCTTCCCAGCGCTGTTGCGAGTGATAATTTCGATTCGGTCCTCGGCGGAAGTAAGCCGTTCCTGGCAGGTTTTCACCAGCTTCATTCCCTCTTCGTAACGCACGATCAGGTCCTCGAGTGCGAGGTCACCCGACTCCATTTTTTCCACGATCTCTTCGAGGCGTGACATGGCTTGCTCGAAGCTGGCCTGAGGGGCGGCTTTCTTCACTTGGTTAGGCATAAGGGCAAGCCAGCAATTAAGCATAGCGAGGGGGAATCGAAAGCCGGAGTTGCCGCGAGGGAGCGCGACCTAAGCGGCTGTGGCACGACGGCTGCTAAAATTTCCATAACGAAATCGCTTATGTTTTTTCCACGCCGCCTTTTGATCCTCGACAACGAGCCGCAGCTGACCGCGCTGATGCGCGACCTTTTTGCGGCGACCGGGCGTTACGTGATTAAAGTGGAAAGCCGGAACGCGCACCTGCTCCGCGCGGCGCGACATTTTCGGCCGGACCTGCTGCTGGCTGGCGCACTTCTCCCTCGTCTCGATGGCCGCGATCTTGCACGGCAACTTCGCTACGAGCCTGCGTTACGCGATATCGCGGTTGTTTTTTTGACCAGCCTCGAGCACGGAGCGATCGGCTTGGTCGGTTATCTCGCCGGTTTCACTTTCGAGGCAGAGCCTTTTCAGATCACTGACTTGATCCGCTGCGTCGATGAAATCCTTTGTGAAGAACTCGCCGAGCCTGCACAACAGGTTGCGTGACGAGTCTGTTGCACTTGTCGGAACCGAATCGTCGGCGAGTTTCTCGCCATGGTCTCAGCGACTTCAGTGAAGGAAGCATTACAAAGCACGGCGCCCGCCGATGGGATGCTGGTGCAGGGTTGGGTGCGGACCCGGCGTGATTCAAAAGAATTTTCTTTTGTCGAATTAAATGATGGTTCGTGCCTGCGTAACTTGCAGATCATCGCCCGCCAGACGCTGCCGAATTACGACGCAGTGCAACGCCTAACGACCGGCGCGGCGATTCGCGCACAAGGTTCGCTGGTCACGTCGCAGGGGAAAGGCCAGAGCTGGGAATTGGTCGCCGACGAGATCGAAATCATTGGCGGTTCCGACGAGACCTACCCGCTTCAGAAGAAGGGCCACACGCCGGAGTTCCTCCGCGCGATTTCCCATCTCCGGCCGCGCTCGAATTTGTTCGGCTGCGTCTTCCGAGTGCGCAGCCGGCTCGCCTTTGCGGTCCACCAATTTTTCCAAGAACGCGGGTTCGTTTATGTGCACACGCCGATCATCACTGCGAGCGACGCCGAAGGAGCGGGCGAGCTTTTCAGCGTCACGACCCTAGACCTGGAAAAGCCGCCGCGTCGGCCTGACGACGGCCGAGTTGATTATGCGCAGGACTTCTTCGCGCGGCGCACTTTTCTCACCGTCAGCGGCCAGCTCGAAGCCGAGGCTTTCGCCTGCGCGCTCTCGAAGGTTTACACCTTTGGCCCGACTTTTCGCGCGGAAAACTCGAACACTTCCCGGCACGCAAATGAGTTCTGGATGATCGAGCCGGAGATGGCCTTCTGCGATCTGCACGGCAACATGGATCTGGCCGAGGAAATGGTGAAATACCTCGTGCACGACATCCGCGAGAACTGCGCAGAAGACCTCGGGCTTTTCGCGAAGTTTGTCGATAAGGAGCTGCTCGCGCGCCTCGAGTTCGTGGTCGACCGCCCGTTCCAGCGGATCAGCTACGAAGAGGCGATCACGTTGCTCAAGGCGAGCGGAGAGGAGTTCGAGTTCCCGGTCGAGTATGGACTCAACCTGCAATCGGAGCACGAGCGGTGGCTAAGCGAAAAGCACTTCAAATGTCCGGTCACGGTTTTTAATTATCCGAAAGAGATTAAGCCGTTCTACATGCGTTTGAATGACGACCACCGCACCGTCACGGCGATGGATCTGCTTGTCCCCGGCATCGGCGAAATCGTGGGCGGCAGTCAGCGTGAAGAGCGGCTCGATGTGCTCGAAGAAAACATGCGTCGGCACAAGATGGATCTGGCGGATTACAAATGGTATCTCGACCTCCGTCGCTACGGCACCGTCCCGCACGCGGGTTTCGGCTTGGGCTTTGAACGCATGCTCATGTTCGTGACGGGCGTGGCAAACATTCGTGACGTCATCCCCTTCGCCCGCACGCCCGGCAGTGCGGAATTTTAGCGAAGCGCGTCATCCCAAGCGGAGCCGTGGCAGCCGAGGGATCCGTCAAGCGGCGGTGAAGCTCCCCTCGCAGCCCCGCTACTCCTTGGGATGCCTCGACTTCGCCTGCGGCTCCGCTCGGGATGACGACGTTCCGCGCCGCTCGCGTATCTTCGCGCGAATCATCGCCTCGTAACGCGCGATGTTCCTGCTGTAGGTGAACGCCTCACGGCCCTCGAGAAATCCGCCCTTGATCACATACATGTGGAGAAAACGCAGAAGCGGCCATCCGGGCAATTTGCTCGCGAGCGGCTTGAGCGCCCGATTCCGTCGGGACGGATCACGCGCCAGCAAGTCGCGCCACGCGACGGAGCGCGCCGCGCGATCGGCGGCTTCCTCGCTCGCGTATTTCTCATGCTTCGCCCACCAAGCCTCCCAGCCTTTGCTGAAGGCGTGATGCAAATAGGGCTCGCAGATATATCCCAGGGCGCCATCGATCTCGTCCTCCTTCTGCCCGTGACCGCTATCGATGAATCGGGCCCGACCGCGCCGCAAAAGCCGGAACTGCCATTTCGGAAAGGAATCGCTCCGGCGCAGCCAGCGGTCGCCCAGCATCGTCTTCCAGCAACAATAGAACCCGGCGATCGATTCATCCGCCGACCGAATCGCGCGCTGCACCGCATCGCGAAAAGCTGGCGTCGCAACTTCATCTGCGTCCAGGAATAAAATCCAATCGGTCGCGATACGCGCATGGTCGAGAGTCCAGTTTCGTTGCTCGCCGAACGAGCGGAACGAATTCTCCAAGACACGCGCCCCGGCCGCACGCGCAATCTTCTGGGTCCGATCTGTACTTCCGGAATCGATCACCAGCAACTCGCCAAAATTCTGCAAGGCCCCAAGGCAGCGCGGCAGGTCACGCTCCTCATTCCGGGTGAGGATGACAACGGAAAGGGAGTCGTGCTTAGCAGCCACTATAATTATCGTAGCGAGTTTTTGCTCAGTCGGCGATCATCATCCGCCTGTCTCGTTTGCGGCTACGGGAGGGCGCAATGCTGCCTTGAACGCCTCACCACAAACACTTCAAGACCGGGCACAGATTTCGCTGAATGAAAGCCAGAGATCGAAGCAAAATGCGAACCTTTTCCCCGGTGGAGGTGAACCGCGCATCGATGCACCCACGCGCCCTACTCGTCACCCTGCCTGGCAACCTCAGCCTCCTTTTCCCACTGCGCCTGACGGGTCCAGCGACTCGCCTTTTCCCGTCGTGAAACCGCTCACTTTTGACGAAAATTGGCCGCCGTCCTGGAAGGCGTCGTACCACTACGACCTCGAGGAGATTTATGGGCCGTTCACCCATCTCGGCTACGCCTATGCCTACGAACAACGCCGGCGCGAGACCATCCGCCTCCTTACCGACGTCTTGCCCGCCGGCGCCCACGTTCTTGATGTTGCCGCCGCGCAGGGAAATTTCTCGCTCACGCTCGCGGAGATGGGTTACGAAGTTACCTGGAACGACCGGCGCGCAGAGCTCGCGGATTACGTGCGCCTGAAACACGAGCGGGGCACGATCAGTTATTGCCCGGGAGACGCTTTCGAGATCGATCTCCCGCGGCTTTTTGACGCCGCGCTCATCACCGAAATTATTGAGCACACCGCTCATCCCGATGAATTTCTTAAGCGCATCGCGGCACTCATCAGGCCGGGCGGCTACATCATCATGACGACGCCGAACGGCTCCTATTTCAGGAACCACCTCCCGAAATTTTCCGACTGCTCCGACTCGACGGTTTACGAAGCGCGTCAATTCCATCCCGATTCCGATGGCCACATTTTTCTTCTCCATCCCGAGGAGATCGAGCCGCTGGGAAAACGCGCCGGCCTTCAATTGGAGCGCTTCGAGCTCATGACCAATCCGCTCACGAGCGGTCACATAAAAACCAAAACGCTCCTGCGTGCCACGCCCAAGTCCGTAGTCGGCCGAATCGAAAAGCTGACCGCGCGTTTACCGGAGGAATGGACGCGCCAGATTTTTACCCAGATCGTCGCGCGCTTCCGCAAGCCGGCAGCGGCCGCAGATTGCCAGTCGTCCTGAGCAGTCGCGTTATCTAAAACCAGCGGAATCCTTCGCTTCCGCTTGCGCTACGCTCAGGACGACGCCGGCGCGACCCCTTCGCGCGGCCGCATTACCCGGCAAGGATTTCCCGCCGCGACGACGTCGTTAGGCACATCCTTCGTCACCACCGAACACGCCCCCACGATCGCGCGCGCGCCGATCGTCACACCTGGCATGACAAACGTTCGCGCCCCGAGAAAAGTGTCTTCGCCAATTGTCATTTTTGCGACGACGAGCGGACAGGCGGGATGCGAAAAATCGTGGCTCCCTGCACTCAAATAAACCTCCTGCGCCACGATCGCGCGCGGGCCGATTTCGATTTCGCCTAACGAATAGGCGTTAGCCCGATCGCCAAGGCTCGACCGGTCGTGCATCGTCAGTTTCCACGGTATCGCGATCCGCGCGCGCTGGTGCACGAACGGCGTGCCGTAGATTTTTGCATCGAACGTCCGCAGCCAGAATAGCCGCCATGAATTTAGCGGTTTTGGCGTCCATGAGCAAAAAACCGCCCAGCAAAATTCCCACAAAATTCGCCGCGCCCGTTCCGAACCGGACCAGGGCGACGCATAGGGCGACGACTGAGCGGGATCGACAGGTTTCAGCGGCGCGGTCATTTCGCCAGCAGACTCTCGAAGTCTTCCAGATAAAGCGAGGCCACAGTTTCCACCGAAAACTCCTCCGCTTTAGCCTGCGCCGCGTTGCCTATCTGCCGGATTGCATCCGCCGGGAGTTGCAACACTTGCACCAGGCGCCCCGCCAGCGCCCCCGCCGGGTCCGGCGCGCTATGATCGAAGACGAATCCGTTTACGCCGTCGACAATGTAATCACGAAAACAGGCCAGAGCGGAAACGATCGGCGCGCACTCATTCGCCATCGCCTCGAGTGGCGCGACTGGCAGCGCCTCGCCTGTCTCCGCCACGGACGGGTAGATGAACAATTGCGCGCTCCGATATTGCGCGGTCAGATCAGCCTGCTCGAAAACCTTCCCGATCCACTCGATCCTGGCACCGCTCTTCCTGCCTAACGACTGCATCGATCGGAGGAAGTCCTCGCCGCCCCCGCCGAGCGCAATCTCGTGCGGTCCGACGATTTTAACTTTCCACCCGTCGAGTACTCCCGACGGCAACTCCGCCAGCGCACGCAGGAAAAGTTCGATTCCTTTCTCCGGATGCACCCGGCCGACGAACAGGATCGTCTGGTCGCGTGTCGCGCCGCCCGTGTGGTCGATTGGGAACGGGAGCGCGTTCGGCAAGACGCGCACTTTTTCGCGAAGCTGCGGCGCTTCCGACAGAATGTCATCAGCGATCGCGCGGGAGACTGCGCAGAGTCGGGAGGCGTGAGAATACCAGCGCATCTGTCCTTTCGGCCCACGTTGTACGTGCACGTAAAGTTTTCCCGGCCTCCCAGCACGAACGAGAATCGGCAGCCAAAAGGTGTTCGTCACCAAAATGTCTGCCGCTGGCAGAATCCGTCGCACCCGCCAGGAATAAATCAGGTCAAGCAACTTAAGCCTAACGATCGACCGCGGCTGGGGAGAACCTGGCACCCGTCGATGCTGCACACCGTCGATTTCCTCTACCTTCGCCAAGTCCGGATGCGCGCGCGAGAGGTGCGTAACCTCGTGCCCACGCGTAGCGAACTGCTGACCGAGCGCGAACCAGACCTTCTCGACCGCGCCGCCCAGGATCGGCGGTACCGGAAAGAAGGCGCCGGTCACGATCGTTATTTTCATCGGTTCTTCTCCAGCACCTCCAGAAACGAATCGACCGCCCGGTTGATCTCAAAGCGGCGCGTGAATGAAGTTTGCGCCCGTGCGCTCATCTCCGCGCGGATCGCTGGCGTCACAGTGCGCCAGCGTTCTAGCAGGCCTTTCGTGCCGGCAAGATTGTCGTTGTCAGCGAACCCGCCGCCGTCCTCCACCACTTCGCGCCAGATATTCACCTGGTCCGAAATCAAAACCGGCGTGCCACAAGCGAGCGCTTCCGCGACCGCAATTCCAAAGTTTTCCTGGTGCGACGGCAGCACGAAAACATCGGCCGCCCGGAGCACGCCCCA
>JAICMR010000048.1 GCA_025929155.1 Chthoniobacterales bacterium
AAGCCGTCCTGCGAACGGATGTCATACGCGCTCCGCAAGGGTAAACTTCTGCAGTAGCTGCCGGAAGTTCAGAATACGTTTCTTCCGAGGTGGTCGCACCATGCCGCTACTCTGCCGATCGCGACTATTCCTCTTTGCATGCATAGATTTTCGGCCCCTTGGCTAGACGGGACCTCGCTGCGGTGTCGCCGTCGCCATCCTTCGAAGCAATGCGGAACCGTGGCGTAGAAACGGTTCGCCTTCGGTAAACCTTCTAGCTTCCCAAAGACAATACGCCCTTTTGCTGACGGACACCTGACTTCCGATCCGTCGCCGTCCAAAGGTTGAGTGGGCGACCTGAACCTGCCATGTCGCGAGCCGCTCGTCCGCGTGAATTATGGTTTTTATAAACTGGTATGGCAGTTGCTGCATTTGGCTGCCTATGCGCTGCCTTTTCCACCTCAATAAGTACCTAAACCTTAACCTTAGCCCAACCTTTAACCCCCGGAGATTAGCCTTTTTCCTGCTGATCGGTCTCCTCTCGGCGGCCGACGCCGCTGTTCCTCCCATCCCCAAAGGTATTTTCTGCATGCCCGGCTCAGATGCCACCGGAATTCCAGATGAGATCCTAAATGATCCACGCATCATCGGCGTCGATATCGGTGGCTCGTGGGGCACGGACCTCGAGACGACCGAGGGGCAGTTCGATTGGTCTTCCATCGATAGCGAGATCGCGCAGGCGGAGAGTCATGGAAAGAAAATCCTGCTGCGCATCGTTGCCGGCGGCGTGAACACTCCAGCCTGGGTCATGGCCAACCCCAACGTTCAAATTTTTTCCTTCGTTGATCCCAATCCCTACCACAAAACATTCGGCCAAGTCCTGAAGATGCCTGTGTACTGGGACCCGATTTTTCTTCAGAAGAAACTGGCGATGATCGCGGCAACCGGCGCTCATCTCGCCGGTCATTCCAGCATCGAAGTCGTCGCGTGCTCGTTTGCCAATTCAATGACCGGTGATTGGTCAATACCGGATTCTCCAGAGGACATCGCGAACTGGCGGGCGATCGGATACACCAGCGACGCCATGGTGAATGCGGGCAAGCTCATCATCGATGCGACCATGGCTGCGTTCCCGAACCAGAACGTGACCCTCTCAGTCGGTCGGGGCCCCGGCGATCTCGATCCGAGCCCGAATTACCTGGCGAGGACGGCGATCGATTACGCGACCAGCACCTATGGGCGCTTCATTACACAAAAGAACTCCCTCTCTGCCAGCACTGTTGATCCCTCAGTTGATGCTTCGTCCCTGTCTAACTGGCAGGTTCTATTCGATCAGACGCCAAATGTCGCTGCTCAGATGCTTTGGTTTGTCACTGGAGATTCGACTTACCGGATGAACGGTGGGATCCCTGGAGATGAAGCGGCTGTCTTACTCAATGCGATCACGATCGGCGCGCATTATGGAACCCAATATCAGGAAATCTATGAATCAGACCTGAAGAACCCGGCACTCAGCTCTGTCATAGACACGGCTTACAATCTCTTGAGCGCACCGCCGCCGCCGCCCACTGCGCCGACTGATGCGCAAGCGGTCGCAACGTCCCTTTCGAGGGTCGATCTTACCTGGAATGACAATGCCAATAACGAATTGGGTTACAGGGTTGAATCGAAGCTTGGAGTGAGTGGAACCTATGAGTTGGTCAGCACCTTCGGCCCGGATGTAAGATCCGTGTCCATCACATCGCTTCTTGAGGGCACACAATACTATTATCGCGTGCTGGCAGTTAACGCAGGCGGCGTCTCCGCTTATTCTAACGAGGCCTCGGCTACAACTGTTCTAACCGCTCCGGCTTCTCTGAACGCCCAAGCCTCGTCTTCATCTGAAGTGGTTCTTACGTGGGCGGACCGCTCCGCCAGTGAAAGTGGCTTCACAATTGAGCGAAGCCCGCTCACCGACACGAGCTACGCTCCGATCGCGACGGTTGGCGCCAACACGACCTCTTTCACCGACTCTGGCTTGAGCGAGTCAACCAAATATTGGTACAGAGTTCGTGCTTATAACGCGGACACGACCTCCGCCTACGCCAGCGAAAAGCAAGCAACAACACTTCACGACCTTCCTGCTGCGCCCTCCGCGCTGGGGACCACCAGCGTTCTCCCAGATAAAGTGAGTCTCTCCTGGAAGGATAATTCTGATAACGAATCAGGTTTTAAAATTCAGCGCAAAGAAGGCGCCACCGGAACCTTTGTCGATATCCGTACCACCGTAGCAAACGCTACGGCCTATACGGACAATGACAAAGCACTGAAGGATGGCACCCTTTACTTTTATCGCGTTTCTGCCTCGAACTCGGCTGGAGACTCTGCCTTTTCAAGTGAGGTCGCCGCCACTACAATTCTAAAATCTCCGGATAGTTTAACCGCGCAAGCGGTCTCCTCCTCGCAGGTGAGTCTAACCTGGTCGGATCGCTCGGCTGCTGAAACCGGCTACACCATCGAGCGGAGCCCAGTCACGAACACGAGCTATACGGCGATCGCCACGGTCAACGCCAATACCACGTCTTTCACGGATTCCGGTTTGGCCGCCGCGACGAAGTATTGGTACAGAGTGCGGGCCTTCAATCCCAACGCGACCTCTGACTATGCGAAGGAAAAATCAGCTACCACGCTAAATGATCTTCCTGCGGCGCCGACCGGCCTCAGTATCACCAGCCTTCTTACAAACAAAGTGAGCGTCGCCTGGAAAGATAACTCCAACAACGAATCAGGCTTCAGGATTCAGCGGAAGGAAGGCGCCACGGGAACTTTTGCCGACATTCGCACCACTGTGGCGAACGTCACGGCCTATACCGACAATGATAAAACGCTGAAGGACGGCACCTCATACTCCTACCGCGTTTGCGCCAAAAACTCGGCGGGCGATTCTGCCTACTCAGAAGTAGTCAGCGGGGTGACTGCCTTGAAGAAGCCCACCTCTACTACGGCAACCGCTAAATCCTCCGTCCAGATTGACCTCTCCTGGCTGGATAACTCAAACTCTGAGACGGCTTACAAGATCGAACGGAAAATGACCGCCGCAGGCACATTTACCCAGATCGCGCAGGTCGGTGCAAACGTCCGGTCCTATAGTGACACCACGGGCCTGCAGTCTGATACGAGGTATTATTACAGAGTCCGCGCTACCAGCGGAGCGACTGATTCGGATTATTCGAATGAGCCGTTCGCGGTAACCTTCGAATAACAGGTCCGCCGTTCACAAGCATCCTATTCCGGTGACTGGGTTGGCAGACTTCCAGCGAGCCATGAAAGGCAAACCGAACAGACCGTGACTCCCCGCTTACGCCGGCGGAGAGTCGGGCTGCGAGTGTTTGATGACATTCAGCCCCGGATGCCGATACCGAAGCGCCTTCTCGAGTTATCCCGAAGTTCCGTGAGCGCTCCCTAAGCGCTTCGCGTTGGCTTTCGCATCTGCCCTTCGCTGGACAATGCGGCTGACCGAAACAGCCGATCTTTTTGCCGCCAGAAGATGCAGGCGGTCACGGAATGCGTATCCTCTTCGTCTCGATGGTTTCCGATCCATTTATCCCGACGCAACCGCCATATCCGATGCATGAGTGCGGCATTTTTGCTGTTTATGGGCATCCAAACGCCGCCGTGCTCACCTATTACGGACTTTTCGCTCTGCAACATCGCGGCCAGGAAAGCGCCGGCATCGTCACGAGCGACGGACCCGGCACGACCTTCAAGCTGCATCGCGACATGGGACTGGTTTCGCAGGTCTTTGGACAGGACGAACTTGAGCAGCTCAAAGGCACACGTGCCGTCGGCCACACGCGTTATTCCACGACCGGCTCCAGCACGCTGAAAAACGCGCAGCCATTCGTCGTCGATTGCTTTCGGGGACAGCTCGCGATCGCGCACAATGGCAACTTGATCAATGCCGATGTCCTCCGCGACGAACTCGAAAGCCAGGGCTCGATTTTCCAGACCACGGCCGATAGCGAAATCATCCTCCACCTGCTCGCGCGGCCGGCAGCAAACGGGAACGGCATCCTGACTGCGCTCCGCCGGGTCGAAGGCGCGTTCTCGCTCATCATCATGAGCGAACGCGAGATCATTGCCGTGCGCGACCCGTTCGGCTTTCGACCGCTTTCGTTGGGCAAGCTCGACGGCGCTTATGTCCTCGCCTCGGAAACCTGCGCGTTCGACCTGATCCACGCGGAATTCATCCGGGAAATCGAACCGGGCGAAGTGCTGATCATTGACGAAAATGGGCTCCGCTCGGAATGGCCGTTTCGCGAGGAGGCGCCCGCCTTTTGCATGTTCGAATACGTCTATTTCGCGCGGCCGGACAGCATCATCGGTGGGGTCAACGTCGCAAAGGTTCGCACCGAAATGGGTCGCGAGTTGGCCCGCCGCTTTCCCGCGGAAGCCGACATCGTCGTGCCTGTGCCCGACTCCGGAAATTACGCCGCGCTCGGATTCGCACACGAACTCGGCATCCCTTATGAGCACGCCTTTGTCCGCAACCACTACATCGGCCGCACCTTCCTTCAGCCGAGCCAGCTGATTCGCGATTTCGACGTGCGCGTGAAGCTCAATCTGATTAAGGAAGCCGTCGAAGGAAAACGCGTCGTGGTCGTGGATGATTCGATCGTTAGGGGTACGACCGCGCGCGCTCGCGTCGTCAACCTGCGCGAAGCCGGCGCCAAAGAAGTCCATATGCGGGTAAGCTGTCCGCCGCATCGCTTTGCCTGTCATTACGGGATCGACTTTCCAGACCCCGAGAAGTTAATCGCGAACCGGAAAACGATGCCCGAGATCTGCGAATATCTCGGAGTGGACAGCCTCGGTTACCTGGATCTGGAAGGAATGATCAAAGCGACCGGGAAACCCGCGAATGATTTTTGCCTCGCCTGTTTCAGCGGCCATTATCCGCTGCCGGTTGATCCAGAGCTGGACAAATTCATCATGGAAAAGCGCGGCACCCGTGCGAAAGCGCTCGCCGTGGAGCCACAGCCAAGTCTCTTCGCCGGACTTAAGTAACGCCGCTTCGGAGCGATTCGTTAGGTTGACTTAGGTGAATAAAAACTGGGGAGAAGTGCGCTAAGGCGGTCGCCATACGGACTGCGCAGCGCAGCCTTTCACGGGAACTAAATGACCTAGCATTCCGCGCGCCTGCTTCTTCGGCTACGATGCAGACTCGGCCCGCTGTAGAGAAAATGTGGCCGGGAACAGTGCGCCCGGCCACACCTGTCTGAATATCTGCTGAGAGTTGCTGGCTTACTCGCCCGCCGGCACAAGCAGCACGGCACGGACTTCGCCGGTTGGCAGAAAGGCATTGGCTGTGATCACACCGCGGTCGTTTACTCCGGTGGCGAACTCAATGTGCAGGTCGGAAGGCTGAGTCAGTAGGTCGTTAAGATCAGCCATCGCCTTACCCCTCTTCCAGACGAACGCGCTGTCGTAGTTAAGGTCATCCGGATCGTCGGTGCAGACGCCGAGGCCGCCGACAACTGTTTGACCGGTGGAATCCAGAGCCGCCGCGGTCGAATTCAGACACGGTTCAACCACACCTAAGTCTCTGATTTGACCAGCGCGCCAAAGTGCGGCGTGATGATAAGGACTGTCCGGCGCGATATCGGCCCGGCCGACGACCATTCCCAGTTCATTAAGCGCGAGTGCCTCAGAAAAATTGCCGCCCAGCGTGCCGAGATCGACCATGCTGCTGCCATTCCAAAAGAAGCCATGGTAAAACTCGTCGCCTGGCAAAGTGGACGTGCCGACGGCCTGGCCGCGTTCATTCAGCAGGTCCCCCCACGGTCCGATCGCGAAAACGCTAGCCGGTGTGGCCAACTTTCCTCCGAGAGTACCAAGATCGCGCATCCGGCCCTTCGTCCAAAGAAATGGATGAATCGTCGGATAACCGGTAGTCTCATTCGCGCCCGTGTCGGTGTAGGACATGCCGAAAACAACGCCGTTCTCATTGATTGCGCTCGCGAACGCATCGTTCCCACCCAAGGTTCCCAAGTCCTGAAGCGTGTTGCACCGCCAGAGAAACGCGCGCGCCTGAGTGGTAGCGGGGAAGAACCCATTCATGAAACTGGCGAAGTCCGGATTCTCCGCGACCTGATTGAGAGCTACACCTGCCGCTTCGCCCTGGTTATTGACCTGGTTCGCCTGGCCAGAGTTCCCTCCGAAGGTGCCAAGATCAGTTACCGTTGAACCATTCCTGGCCCAAACTACCGGACGCAGTTCCGGGAAGTCAGTAGACGGATCGATCAACCCGTTCGTGACCCAGCCTGCCATGAGGCCTGCGGCATTGATGTCCCCGGCAAAACTGTAGTTCGTTGCCGCATCGATGCCGGCAGGAAACGGCAGTTCGACGATAGCGCCATTCGGTCTGCCGAGAACGGCGTGGTAGAAGTTAGACTCACCGAAATAATTATTCGGATCGACAATCGGAGTCTCGAAAGACGCAATGAATTGATTCCGGTTATCGATGTTACGCGCACCTTCAATGTTATTGCTCTGGGGCCCGCCAAGTGTGCCGAGATCGATCAGCCGATATCTGGGATAGGATGCAGCCGCCTCCGATCTGGTCATTGCCTGACCAGATGCAGTCTTTGCGAGGTGCGATCGTGGCGCGATGTCGCGGCCGGAATCGCCCAGCCGCTTGGCAAGCTCCAGATGAGTGCGCCCCCCGGAGACTTCCTTTAAGGGCTGCGCTGCCATACTATTCATTGCGAGACTGCTGGCGGCGACGCCGAGCAGAAGAGTGAGATTGCGGATCGTTTTTGTTTTCATAAGGGTGGTTGTTTCCCATTCCTTCGGAAAACAAATCACCTCGTGACAAACTTTCTTACGACTGCCGCCGACAATGGCTAACTTCAGCTACAACGGGACTGGCTTGTCCGCTTCCGCAATTAGTTTCTGGAAACGCAGATCGTCTCTCAACTCATCCCAAATTGGATTCAGTTTTAACTCGCCGGCGCTCATACCTGGACAAAATGGAGGTGTAGGTGTCCATGCGGGTTTCTTTACAACTTCGGAGAGTTCTTCAAGCGCAGGCTCGCGTTCACCGCTCCAGAGGTAAGCGATGGCGAGGCGAATTTTCGTGTCCGGCGCTACGCGAGCGTCGCGCGTGGACCAAAAGTCTACCACTCTTCGCCCCTCCCGAATGGCTTCTTCCTTGCGGCCAAGGCCGGCGTCGATCTGGGCAATGTAAGCCGAGGCGTTGCCTTTGCCCCATCGACCACCGCTGTTTAGCGCCAGCCACTCTTCGAAGTTTGGCCGTGCCGCTGCGAAGTATCCTCTCGCCTTTTCGGTTTCACCACGAAAACGAGCCAGACGTCCCAAGCTTTCATCAGCTGCACCGCGCAAGAAGAGCTGCGTACCCTTAGCCTGGTTTGGCAGCAAATAAGGAATTTTTCCGGGTCCTATGATCGATCGGTAAAACTCCTCCGCTTTTGAGTAGTTACGTTGTACGACATAGCTGTTCGCCAGCAACTGATTAAACATGATGAGCCGGAGCTGGCGAGAGGGACTGGCATCGAGCGGGATCATGGTTCCTTTGGCGTCGCCTCGCGCGAGCGCGATATGACTCTTCAGTCGCCAGAACAATCCGCTCGCTTCCTTCGGGAGCGTAGCAATCATATGATCAGCCAGCCTTTCGGCCTGCGGGTATCGGCGCAGGCTAATTAAAAGCTGGGCCAAGCTATGCGCGGGATCGGATTCACGCGGATCAAGCTCGACGGCGCGCTCACGGTCGCGCAGCGCTTCTTTCCATCGACCGCGCTGTTCTTCCCCACTGGCCCGGAGAGTGAAGACCGCAGCGCGGCCTGGCAATCCCGCCGCCGCAATCGCCAGATCCTTCTCGCCGGCGGCGGGATCGTCAAGACCTTCAACCAGATACTTGGCGCGGGCCAGGTGAGCCTCGGAAGAGTGAGGAGAAATGCGAAGCGCGGCGTCCAACGCTTCCTTCGCCTTCTCCTTCCAGCGCTCGTCCAAATTCCACTGTGCGCTCGCTATCGCCAGTTGCGCATCGACCTTCAAACAGTAGGCGAGGGTAAAATTCGAGTCGCGCGCGGTAGCCTGTTCCAACAGTTCAACCGCCTTGTGCGCGTTCTCCGCACCTTCCTTCGCCGTCTTACCGGTAGTGTCATAGAGGAGCGAGCGAGCGCGGAGGTAGAGGTCGTAGGCAACCATATCCCCGGTCGGCTTTTCTTCGATCGCCTCCTTCTCTCGCGGTGACAGCTCCGACTTCAGGCGGGAGACGATTTCCTGCGCGATATCGCTCTGAATAAGGAAAATGTCAGCTAACTCTCGTTCATATTTGTCAGACCAAGTCTCGGCTCCTGTTCGCGTGTCGGTTAAGTGCACCGTGACAAAAATGTGCCCGGTTGCCTTACGCACAGTTCCTTCCAGAACGTAACTTACCTGAAGCGCCTGGCCGATCTCCTGAACACTTTGCTTGGTATTGCGAAACTGCGCGGCGCTACGGCGACCAATTACCTTGAGATCTGCCACCTTGGTCAAATCAGTTAAAATGGCGTCCTGCACGCCATCGGCGATGTAGGCATTGCCCGTATCGTTGCCGAAACTGGTGAACGGGAGAACCGTAATGCTTTTCTCCGGCAGGATTGGGACAGTGGCGCCACGATGCAGTTCCCGGATGCTGGCGACGGTTCCAAGAGCAACGACGGCGGCGGCCACTGCCCACCAAACCGCTCGCATTTTATGACCGTCCAGCGTCCTCTGAACCGTCCGCAATTGTTCACTGAGTTCATGGACAGATGGTCGTGCGACCGGCTCCCGGGCGAGCATCGAGACGAGCAGAGCGACGAGGCGGCGCGGAACGTGCGCCGCTCTTAACTGTTCGACTGGCAGCTTAGGACCGGCAGGATCGCCAACCGGCGACCGGCCGACAAGAAGATACCAGAGCGTTGCACCTAACGAGTAAATGTCTGAACGAATATCGACTGGTGCTAAACTAAGTTGCTCCGGGCTCGCGAAGGCCGGGGTTCCCACAAATCCGTCTTGGGTCAGGGTTCGGCGGTCGGGAACCTGGGTCAAAGCCTTCGCCAAGCCGAAGTCGATTACCTTGGCGACCGGCTTAGCACCATCTTGATCGTTGCAGACCATGATGTTGCCCGGCTTCAAATCGCGGTGAACCAAACCTCGCTTCTCTGCCGCCGCGAGCGCCGAAGTGACCTGCCGTGCGATTTCTATCACAAATGCCACGTCTCGGGGGCCGGTCCTTCTGACGCGCTCTTCCAGAGTCTCCCCTTCTACCAGCTCCATCGCGTAGAAGCTCTGCCCGCTTGCTTCATCAACCGCGAATTGATGCACGGTCGCCACGTTTGGATGACGCAAGGACGCCGCCGCCCGCGCTTCGCGCACGAAACGCGCTCGCGCTTCCTCGCCGCGCGCGGCGAAGCCCGCTTTTACAATCTTGAGCGCAACCGGGCGCTGCAAAGAGGTGTCGAGCGCGCGATAAGTCACGCCCATCGCGCCGCGGCCCAACTCACAACGGGTTCCATCTTCATTTTGTTCGATGAGATAGGTTCCAAAGCTGGCTGGAGCCGCTTGAGATGGTTTGGCCGCCAACGCAAGCTGGAGCGCGCAAAACATGCAGCCAAGGTCGCAGGCCTCATCGCGCACGGTGCCGCACTTCCCGCAGGAGACCGAAGCGGAGGCCAGAGCCAGCATGATCTCAGATGCCCGCGACCGCCTCGCAAAGGTAGTGCAGTTCCGCATCGACTTCCGACGGATCAGCCACTGTTCCGCGCACTTCGTCGCGCAGGATTTCGCCATAACGGGCGCGCAAGCGTTCCACATCCTTGCGCAAAGTAGCCGCGGCGCGACCCAGGCGACGGGCAATCTCGTCATACGGCACCGTCTCTTCCACGCCCGGCGAAAGGCGACCCTTCAGCGCCTCAAAGATCACGCTTTTTCCTGCAAAGGCCCATTCCTCACGTAAGCGTCGCATACCGTGGCGTAATAGCGCTTCCGCCCAGGCGCGATCGTAGAAGTGGTAGGTGTCCCAGCATTCTTTCGCAGCCAATTGTTTCTCCGCTTCCGCGATAGCCGCTTCGTCAAACGGCTCGCGCAGCCGTTCGCCTCCCCGCTTCTGTGCCTGCTGGCGGGCGCGTTCGTCGGCCACAAAGTATTTCAGCGCACCAAGCAGAAACGAGCGGAACCGCCCTTTTTCGGGATTGGCGCGCGCGTAGGAACGACTCGCAATAAGATCAGCAAAGAACCCTTGCGTCAGGTCCTGCGCGTCAGCCGGCGCATGACCCTGTCGCCGGAGAAACAAATACACGGGACGCCAATAGATTCGACAAAGCTCCGAGAGGGCTTGATACGAGTGGCTTGGAGTTACCCCGTCGCCGCCGGCGGCGAGAACCACCGTCCAGCGGGTCGATTGGAACGATCCCGCTCCTATCACGAACTCCTCAGCGACGGAATTCACGTTTCGCAAATTACTCGATCCGGCGAGAAAATGGCAAGTGGAAAGGCCGTGCACAGTCCACATGCCGCGCCTGACGAGCGATCGATCTCGCGCCGGCCGCTACCGCGCATCGACGACGCCCACAGCGGGCTCGCAAGCCAAGATGCCTGATCGCGATTTTCCAGCTTGCGATTCCAAACGCAGCAAGGAATCTCACGGGCCTTTCGCCCGGCAGGTTGTGGCGTCCAGGATGACAAACAAGACGAAAGCTTACGCCCGCGCCGGCGTCGATCTGGATCTCGGGAACCGCGTGAAGCGCGGCATTCAGGCGCTCGTTAGGCGAACGCACGGTCCGGAAGTGCTTGGGAAGATCGGCGGCTTCGGCGGGTTGTTCGCGCCGAACTTTTCCGGGATGCGCGAGCCGGTGCTCGTCTCCAGCATCGATGGGGTTGGGACGAAGCTGAAGATCGCCTTCGCAATGAATCGTCACGACACTGTCGGCGCCGATCTGGTTAATCATTGCATCAACGACATCGCCGTCCTCGGGGCGCGTCCGCTTTTTTTCCTGGATTACATCGGCGCGGAAAAGCTCGAGCCGCAGGTTTTCCACCAGATTTTGCGCGGCTTCACCAAAGCCTGTCGCGCGGGGAAATGCGCCCTTATCGGTGGCGAAACCGCACAAATGCCCGGCATGTATGAACCGGGTGAATACGATCTCGCCGGCTGCATCGTCGGAGTCGTTGATCGCAGGAAGATGATCGACGGTAGCCGCATCGAACCCGGCGACGTCATCCTCGGGCTGCCTTCTAATGGGCTGCACACAAACGGTTACTCACTCGCGCGGACGATTCTGTTCGAGCAGCTAAGATTGAAACCATCCGCCCGGGTCGCAGGTTTAGCGCGTTCGTTAGGCAACGAACTGCTGCGCCCGCACAAAAACTATCAGCCGCAGCTCGCGCAGGTGCCGGAGGAAAAGCTGAAAGGTCTCGCGCACATCACCGGCGGCGGTCTGGTCGACAATCTGCCGCGCGTTTTGCCTAACGACTGCGACGCGGTGATTGACCTTGCGAGCTGGAAGGTGCCCGCGATTTTTCGACTGCTCCAGGACCGCGGCGGTGTGCCGCGCGACGAGATGTATCAGGTTTTTAACATGGGCATCGGCCTGGTGGCGATCGTATCGCCTAACGACGCGATCCCCGTCGCAAAGCAACTGCGCGCGAAAGCCATCGGCCGGATTGAACCCGGCTCGGGCTCCACCTGCTGGTCATCCTGAGCGGAGCATAGCGGAGTCGAAGGATTCCGGCGAGCTTTCGAGAAGCCCAAAAGAGCCCTCGCGCAGACGCTTCTTGTTCCCACCGGATCCCTCGGCTCCGCTCGGGATGACAACGCGCCAGGCGCGGCCTAATTTCCGCTTTATGGAAAAACGCGCGTTTGGCCGGACGGACATGCAAGTCTCCGTCCTCGGTTTCGGCGGCGCCGAAATTGGCCACGAAGGTGTCGATGAGACGACGGTGGGGCGATTGTTAGGCAGCGCGCTGGACGCCGGATTGAACGTAATCGATACCGGCGAGTGCTACGGCCGGAGCGAAGAAATGATCGGCCAAACCGTCGGCACGCGGCGCGATGACTTTTATCTTTTCACGAAAGTGGGCCATCCGCATGGGCAGGAGAGCGGCGCCAACTGGTCGCCCGAGTCCATCCTCGAGAGCATCGAGCGCAGCCTCCGCCGACTGCGGACGGACCGGCTCGATCTCGTGCACCTGCACAGTTGCTCCGAGGCGGTTTTGCGAAGCGGTGATGCGACCGCCGCGCTCCAAACGGCGCGCGACAAGGGCTATGCCCGCTTCATCGGCTACAGCGGCGATGGGCACGCCGCAGAATATGCCGTTGAGTGTGGAGCCTTCGATTCGCTCCAGATTTCCGTAAACATCGCCGACCAGGAAGCAATCGAGCATGCGATCCCGGCCGCGCGCAAAAACCACATCGGCGTAATCGCGAAACGGCCGATCGCCAACGCTGCCTGGAAGACCGGGGGCAGGCCGCAAAACTCGTATCACCACACCTATTGGGATCGGCTGCAAAAATTGCGATTCGATTTTCTCCGGAGGAGCGACCTTGAGAAAAGTATCGCGACCGCTCTCCGTTTCACGCTGGCCGTCCCGGGGGTTGCGACCGCGATTGTGGGCACGACCAGGCCCGAACGCTGGGAAGAAAACGCGCGGCTCCTGGCTGCGGGTTCGTTAGGCAAGGCAGAGTTCCAGCAGATTCGGGACCGCTGGGAAGAGGTCGCGCCGCAAACCTGGGTCGGTCAAACCTGACCTATTCTCGTTAGGCGTCTGTCAGACGAAATGCTGAGGTAAAAGCCCACTGCTGCCAACACCATTCTTTCAATACCCCGGCGGCTCGACAGCTCCGGGAGGCTCGGTTAAAGAGATCGCGCGGGTAGTTCGCTCAGCGGTAGAGCGGCACGTTTACACCTTTTATAGCCGCTTTTACTCGTTAGGCGCGTTTCTCCTCTGAAATTCATGATGCATCGCCTTTCATAGGTGAAAATAGCCTTTCGATTGCGTTATAACACGAAATCCGAAATTATCCGAAAACACGATGCCGGAATCAGACGGCAGTATCAGATGTGATAGCCGCGCGATTCCGGTGGGAATCGAAGTGCCGCGTAGCAGCCCCACCAGCGCGTCGGCCGCGCTGGGGCGGCTGCCTCAGCCTTACAAACAAGCGTCTTGCCACGGGCAATTACGGACCGCGCCGCGTAGCAAATGAAACACTTGTAAGTCACGTTCACGGACTGGATCGATGCGCGGAAACGGCCAGGCATTTGACGAACTTCCCCGGGATCTTGCTGAAGCCGTCGTCGTGATTTCCCGCCGCCCTTCGAGACGTCATGCGGATTCCACGAGCCATCGAGCACGACCTGACCGTTGAAGCGCATGACGAGCAAATCGTCGTCCGCGCCGACGAAATATAGGTCCCGCTCTCCGGCGGTGCGGCGGTCGCATCGACCACTCAAGATGATCGCTGCCATTCTCCGTCAGCCCAAGCTGCGGCTTCGAGTCGATTCAGAGAAACTTTCTTTTCTTCCCAACGAGCGGAGAAAGCTTAAGATGATGGAAAAAGTTCTCTCATTATGAAAAACCCATTCAAATTGAAAGTGGCGACCATCGCGTTTTTCTTGCCGTTATCGTCGCTCTTGAGTGCCAGAGCCGCGACCGTCACGGTTCAGGTAGGTGCGGGCGGGCGCATGTTTACTCCGCAAAATGTGACAATCCAAGCGGGCGATACGGTCCAATGGCGATGGGCCACCAACGGCCATAGCACCACCTCAGGGACGCCGGGACACCCCGATGGGATGTGGGACTCCGGGGTGCAAAGGAGGCGATTTGTTTTTAACCAAACTTTCCCGACGGCGGGAACGTTCAATTACTTTTGCACACCGCACGGCGCGTGCTGCGGCATGATCGGCGCAGTGACGGTGCAAGGAGCACCCCCGGCGACCGGCGCCATGTTCATTAACGGCAACGGAACCGTCAACGAGGCCTGGATGTATAACCGCGGAGCAGACGGGCAATTGTCTCTGGTGGGTTCCTACGCCACTCAGGGGACCGGTGCAAAATTTAAGCTCTCGTCCCAAAACAGTATCATGCTGAGTAACGACCGAAATTATCTCTATGTGGCGAACGCCAACAGTAACGATGTGACGGCCTTCAAGGTGCAGTCAACGGGGCTCACCTTCCTCAACAAGGTGCCTTCAGGGGGCACGTTCCCCAACAGCATCGCCGTTCTAGGAAATCTCGTCTATGTGCTCAACTCAAAAGGCACAGTCGCGAACGTCACGGGCTTCAATATCCAGGCGGATGGATCACTCGCCCCCCTGCCGAATTCCACTCGCCTTCTCAGTTCTGCCCGGCCGGAATCGGGCCAGGTCGGGTTCACCCCGGACGGAAAATTCGTCCTCGTCACCGAAAAGGACACGGATAACATCGACACCTACGCAGTCCAGGCGGATGGACTCCTGACCGGCCCGACTCCTCAACACGCAGCCGGCAACGGACCGTTTGGATTCGCTTTTGACGGCAACGGGTACTTGGTGGATTCCGAGATCCTCGGCAGTTCGGCATCTTCCTACACCGTGACCAATGGAGTGTTGCAGGTCGTCACGGCCAAGCTGAAGGATTTTGGCAAAGCTGCATGTTGGGCCGCATGCACCAGCGGTACCACGATTCCCCAGCAATACGCCTACATCAGCAATACCAACTCCGATTCGATCTCGGGATACGCGGTGGCTGCGAATGGCACTCTCTCGCTTTTGACTCCAGACGGCCGCACCTTTCAGCTTCCGCAGGGTGCTTTCCCGCTCGAGCTAGTGATCAGCAATGACAATCAGTATCTCAGCGTGCTGGAAGGCAATCTGCCTGGTGTCGCTGTCTTCCAGATTCAGAGCAACGGCAGTTTGGTCCAAATTCAGGCGCTCACGGGAATTCCCGCAAGCTCATCTGGGATGATTGGTTACTAAGGCTTGTGATCTGACCGGGTCAGGCTGCCCCCCAGTGGCCGCCTCTAAAGCATATAAGAAATTGACCCGCCGTGCACTTGATGGCGGATTACCGGCATTTGCAACTCTTCGTCGGCGAAGGTAAGGAGATAGCAAACAGGACCTGATGGGGTTGTTCCCCAACCAACCCAAAGATGCGTCACACACATGTCCAAATGAGTCCTTCAGGGCAGTTAGCTCAGCGGTAGAGCGGCACGTTTACACCGTGTTGGTCGGGGGTTCGATCCCCTCACTGCCCAGGCCGCTTGTCGGCTGTTGCCGACTCTTCTTTGCCGGAAGAAGCGCGGTCGCGCGAAAACTCTGCACCACTTCTCCTGGTTCGTTTTTGGTTAGGCTGCGATAGCGCAGGACGCCGAAACCGGGCCGCTTCTTCGAAAGGCGCGCCTCGGAGATTTCGATTTCAACATGCAATCTATCCTCCGGCCGGACCGGTTTCGGCCAGCGCAACTCATCCACGGCCACGCCGACGATGACCCCCTCGACATCCATCACTTCAACGAAGAGTCGCATCGAGATCGCCGCTGTTTGCCAGCCGCTTGCCGCCAGGCCGCCGAGCAAACCCTGCTCATCTCCCTCGTAGAGATGCGCCGTCTGGGGATCGAATGCTTTAGCGAAGGCGACAATCTCTTCGCGCGTAATGGTGTGCGGGGCAGAAACCAGGCGATCGCCAACCCTGAAATCTAAGATGGTTCGGGACACCCAGGAGCATCGCGGCGTCCGCGGAGGCAGCGCAAGTCAAAGCTGCGACTGCGCCTAACGAAACAATCGATGAGGAATCACTGCAAGAGCCGCGCTTGTTCCCGCGGGGATCCACCAACTTCCGGCACGCCACCTAGCCGCCGCCGGGCGCTCGCATCTTCCGCGGCGTCGCTTCAGGCTCCGGCGGCAACGTGCGGCGGGGCCGCGCAGTCGGAGTGGGCGTGGCGCGGCCTTGCTTTTGCTGATACTCCAGTCGCGCTTTGCGATTGATCGCATCTTCGTTCTTCGGATCGAGGCTCAGCACTTTGTCGCAGTCAGCAATCCCTTTGGCGTAGTCGCCCTTCAATTCATAAACGTAGCTCCGGTGGAGATAGCCATCCTTGTCGTTTGGCTTCGCCTTGATGATCTTCGTGTAGTCCGCGATCGCCTTGTCGTATTCCTTCAGATTCCAGAATGCGAAAGCGCGCCGATCGAGGATCTCTGCGTCGTTTTCGGTCTCCTTTAGGACGACATTATAATCTTCCACCGCCTTGGCGTAATCCTTGTGCTGCAGATGAGCGAAGGCCCGAAACCGATGTGCGCTCACATTATCGGGCTGGATTTTCAGGGCCCGATCGAGGTCGTCGATCGACTTCTCATAATTACCCTGGGTGCTGTAGGCGATTCCGCGGTTCAGGTAAGCCGCGAAATTCCCCGACTCCGCGTCGATTGCATCCGAGAAAGCCTTGATCGCGTCATCGAGTTTATTTGCGCCTTTATAGGCGAGCCCGAGGTTGTTGTAGTTATTCGCTTCCTTTGGGTCGGCTTTTACAGCCTTCTGGAAAAGGTCGATTGCTTTGTCCCATTCCTTGTTTTTGGCCGCTTCGATTCCTTCTTTGCCGTACTTGTAGGCTTCGGCTTTGTCGGCCCGGGCACTTGGCAAAAGAAGCGCCGCCGCCACCAGCAGTAATCCGACGCTGAAACTTCGCTTCAATTTTTTCATAAGGTTATCTCTCCAGATAAATCGGACGCCGCAGCAGTTTGGCCGCAACCCGTTTCGGTCGCAAGCAGCAAGGAAACCTTCAGCCAATCAGGTGGCCGGCGCTTCAACCGCGCCCGGCTCATCGACGCGCCGGATGCTCAGGGCGTGGCCGGTGTTTTCGTCGATCTCAAGCAGCGCGCCGCGCAACCGAACCTCGCCTTGTGCGACGGGGAACGGGGCGGGGAGATTGGAGATGAAACGGTTCACGATCGGTTCGATGGCGCGGCCGAGGATGGAATGGATCGGGCCGCACATCCCAGCGTCGCAGAGAAAGGCCGTGCCGCCGGGGAAAATCTGCTCGTCAGCCGTCTGCACGTGTGTGTGGGTGCCGAGGACGGCGGAGACACGGCCATCGAGGTAGCGTCCGATTGCGATTTTTTCGCTCGTCGTCTCCCCGTGCGCATCGACGATGATGACTGGCGTTTCCGCGCGCATCTCCTTGACCGATCGATCGAGGGTCGGGAATGGATTCTCCAGGATCGGACGCATGAAAGTGCGCGCCTGGACATTAATCACGCCGATTTTTCCCTTCGGCGTTTCGAGCACAATCGTGCCCGCACCCGGCGCACCGTCCGGGTAATTGATCGGCCGGAGCAAACGCGGTTCGGTGTCGATATAGCCAAAAATATCCTTCTGATCCCAGACGTGATCGCCAGTGGTGATGACCGAAGCTCCGGCGCGCAATAAATCGATCGAGAGTCTTGGCGTAATCCCGCGCCCGGCGGCGGCATTCTCGCCATTTACGATCGCGAAATCGAGGGCCAGTTTCTTCTTCAATTCCGGGAGCCGCGCAATCACTGCGCTACGGCCCGGCTCGCCGACGATGTCGCCGAGGAAAAGAATCGTGAGCATCGCGGATGATCGTATTAAACTTCGCGATTCCAACGACGATGTTTGTCCGCCGCCTCACGCTGGCCGCCGCCGTCCTGCTTCTTGTCAGCTCCGCGGCGCGAAGCGGTGCAACGACCGAGCCGACAACTGACGAGCCCGCGAGGACCCTGAGCACGCTGGGGCAGCAGCCCGATTGGCGGGAGCTGGAACCTTACCAGGAAACCATCACGCACGACGAATTCGTCCACCTGCTGAACGATGTTTATTGCACGCACGGCATCGGCGCCGGGTTGATTCAGGTCGCGCCCGACGAAGTGCGGGTCCTGAAAGCGAAAGGGACGTGCGATTATTTCACGTTGCACTTCGCGCGGAGCAAAAGTGAGCGCCACCCGATCGATCGTACTTGGACGCCGCCCAGTGCGCTTTCGAAACCTCCGGTCGATGCGAAGCCGCTGAGCGGTTTCCAGATCGCGCTCGACCCAGGTCATCTCGGGGGCAGATGGGCCCGAATGGAAGAGCGCTGGTTCCAGATAAAGAACGCGGCGCCCGTCACGGAAGGAGACCTCACGCTGAAGGTCGCGCAATTGCTCGCGCCCAAGCTGGAGTCGTTAGGCGCAAAAGTCTCGCTCGTGCGCTCGAAGACTGAGCCGCTGACGCCGTCTCGCCCGCCGGATTTCCGCGCGCTCGCGCTCGAACTTCTCCATGATGCAGGCGTCGAGAAGCCGCGTGAAGACTTTGATGGACCAGCTGACCCCGAGAAGGAAAGAACGGTGCGCTGGCAGGAGGAATTGCTCTTTTACCGCAACAGCGAAATCCGCCGGCGCGCGAAACGGGTAAACGACCGGCTCAAGCCGGACCTTGTGCTCTGCCTGCACTTCAACGCCGAGGCGTGGGGTGATCCGGCTGCGCCGACCCTGGTGCAGGAAAACCACCTCCACCTGCTCGTGAACGGCTCCTATCTGCCGGTCGAGTTGGAGCTTGATGACCAGCGGTTTGAGATGCTGCACAAGTTGCTGAGCCGCGCTTATCCCGAGGAACTCGGGCTCGCCGAATCTATCGCCGCCGCGATGGCGAAAGCGACAGGCCTTCCACCTTACCATTACAAAACCGACAATGTGACGCCGGTCGGCACGAGCGGTTATGTTTACGCGCGCAACCTGATGGCCACGCGTTTGTATCGCTGCCCGACCGTTTACCTCGAACCGTACGTGATGAACAGCAGCGAGGTTTTTGATCGCGTGCAAGCCGGAGACTACAAAGGCAGAAGAAGCGTCGCCGGGAAAAACCGAGCGAGCATCTTCCGCGAATACGCCGATGCGGTGGCTGAGGGAGTTCTGGCTTACTTCAAAAAAGTGCGGCCGTAGCGGCTTCGAGATCAGCCAGGGTGACCCGGTCGGAAACGCTCGCGCGCCCGATCGCGTGAGCGACGACGAAACGGATGCGGCCGTTCTCGAACTTCTTGTCGTGCTTCAGGGCGGCGAAGATTTTCTCGCGCGGAAAGTCCAGCGGCAGCTTGACCGGAAGTTGCTTCGCTTGGAGCGCGTCGATGATGCGGTCGGAATCCGCTTTGGAAAGTCCCGCGCGCTGCACCGAAACGTGCGCGGCTGCCACCAAACCGAGGCTAATCGCTTCCCCGTGCAGCATCCTGCCGTAGCCCGCTGCCTGCTCGATGGCGTGGCCGAGCGTATGGCCGAAATTAAGAAGCGCGCGTGCGTCGGTCGCTTCACGTTCATCGGCTGTGACGATTGCGGCCTTGAGCGCGATGTTTCGCCTAACGAACTCCTCGCAATTCTCGCGAGTCACTTCCGGGATCGAATCGAAGAGCTTGGCGTCGGCGATTACCCCATGTTTAATCGCTTCAGCGAAGCCTTCATTCCAAATTTGGTCGGGTAAGGTGCGCAAGGTCTCGACATCCGCGAGGACAAATGCGGGATGATGAAACCTTCCGATCAAATTTTTCCCGGCCGGCAGGTTCACGCCGGTCTTCCCGCCGATGCAGCTATCAACCTGTGCGAGCAGAGTCGTCGGCACCGAAACATAGGGAATCCCGCGGAGATAAATCGAGGCGACAAATCCCGCAAGATCCGAAATCATCCCGCCGCCTAACGACACCAGAAAGGAGCGTCGATCGAGTCCGAGCTCGGCCAATTGTTCGCAAAGCGCGCCCGCCTGGGCCGGTGTCTTCGAAGTCTCACCAGCCGGAATAATGACCAGATCGGCGACCAACTCCGCCTCGCGCAAACTTTCCAGGACTCGATCGGCAAAAAGCGGCGCAACATTTTCATCCGAAACCACGGCGCAACGGTGGCGGCATTGAGGCGCGAATTGCCTAACGAATGCCCCAAGTCCCGGAAGAATCCCCGCGCCAACCTCAACCTTGGAGAGTTTCATTTCGGTCCCGGATTGGCATGGTTCTAAGATTCTCGTCGAAGCTCGTGATCACGATGAGCATTTCGCTCAGCGCAAAACCTGCATTTCGGCGGAGCGTAGCATCCTCCCTTCCGGCTGCGGTAGCGAAATCACAGAGTGATAACCCCTAATCCTGACCTGAGTGAAGCGTCAGCGAAACGCGGTCGAAGGATCCTGTGGTGCCAGGGGAAGCGCGGTTCTCCGGCGGCGGCGCGCAGGGAAAATTCGCGGGATCCTCGACTCCGCTCAGAATGACAAAGCGTTCCCTTCGTTTGCCCGCCAGAGTGCGCACTTGCTTAAGCCTCTCGTTCTGATCTTAATATCCCTATGACTGATCCCGTTGATCCTGTCGATCCTGTCGCGCCGACTCCTCCACCCGTGCCGGAACCTAGCGTGCCCACACCTCCAACAAGCACCGGACTGCCGTCGAATATCGCCGCGGCGCTGGCTTGTTTTCCGCTCATTGGGGGCATCATTTTTTACGTGCTGGAGAAGCGCGACAGCTTCGTTCGTTTTTACGCGATGCAGTCGATCATCTTTGGTGCGATCTGGATTTTGTTCGGGATCGTCTGGCGGATTGTGTACGCGATTCTCACGCACATCCCCGCGATCGGCGTGATCTTCGCGTTCCTGCTCTTGCTCATCTCAGCGGTCGTAAACATCGCCTTCCTGATCGTTTTGATCATCGCGATCGTGAAAGCCTTTAGCGGTGTGCGCTGGGACATCCCCTGGGTCGGTCCGATGGCGCGCCGGCAGGTGGATGCCGGCTTGTAGTCGGGCTAACGACTCCGCTCGCGAGTCACTCACGGCTCTACGCCAGCAGTTTCACCACGACCTGGTTCAGGATCAGCTCGTGATCGAGCTGGCTCGAAACGATTTGGAGATTTGCGCCCAGGCAGGCCTCGAGCCCGCGCACCAGTTGCTCGACCTGGAAATGCTGGGCGTGCATCGCAGCAATGCCGAGTGCGTAGCCATTGATCGAGCCATCTTTCTTCCGCGGGAGATGCGCAGTGGCCTCGTCAGGCAACCGATTCAGCGTCGAGATGAACGAAAACGGCGCGCTCGGACGAGGCAGCTTGTGCCGCTGCATCAGATCTTTCGCGAGTAGAAGATTTCGCACCGTAGGAATGATCGCGACGAGCAGGATGCCAATCGCCGATTCGCCCTGGTCGAGCAATCGCCTAACGAGATTGAGGGCATGCTCGAGATGGCGGGCGGCCAAGGCGTTCCCAAGTTCGAAAATAACGCCGCCGCGTGAGATCGGCACCAGCGTACGGACCTCCTCGAGCGTCACCCGACGGTTACCGCGCCCGAGATAGAGATCGATTTTGTCCAGCTCGTTCGCGATCACGCGGTTGTCGCCGCCAGTCAGGAGAACAAAGAGATCGAGCGCGTCGGGATCAAACTGCAAGCCCCGCTTGCGGCCTAACGACTGCACGAGATCGGTCGCCTCTTCCTCCCAGCCGCTCCGACTCGCATCGAGCTTGTCGAAGACCTGAAGCTCAGCGCGCTTCGCGAGCGTTTTATAGAAGGAACGCCGCTTGTCCACCTCCGGCGCGCTGAGCAGAAACTTCACTCCGTCGGAGCCGAAATCGGTTTCCAGCGTCGCGGCCAACTCGGCGAGCGCGGTCTGAACACTGGCGGAACGGCCGAGCACACTGTCGGCGAGAAAATTCACGTTCTTGAGCCAGACGAGTTTGCCGCCGCCGAAAAACGGCAACGTCTGCAGGGCTTCAATCGTGGAGCGGATCCGCTCGGCCGCCTGGTCAGCATTATCGGCGCAGCCGTCAATCATCTCGATGCCGAAATCACCGGCATCCGGGGGCGCAAGTTGCGCGGCCAGCTCTTTCGCGGCGCCTTTTATCGTGCTCTCATCCGAGCCCACAACGGCATAAATTTGCGAGGCCTTCGCAGAGGCCTTCTTCGCCTTTGCGCTCATCGACCGTTCCTCCCGAAGCGGAAAATGAGACTGCGGCAGCGCGGATTTCGGCGTCCAGGATTCAATGGGACGTGCGCTCGGCCAGCAGGCGGCGCCGGTCGATTTTCCCGTTACCCGTTCTCGGCAGATTTTCGACGACGTCGATTCGGTCCGGCACCATGTAGGGCGGCAGCTTCTGAGAACAATGCCGTTTCAGTCCGTCGCTGTCGGTAGCCTGGTTTGGGGCGAGTGTCACAACCGCGCGAATCGTATTCCCGATGGCTTCATCAGGAATCGCCAGCGCGACGGCTTCGTCCACTGCCGGATGAGTTCCCAGTGCCACCTCGATTTCGCCTAACTCGACGCGATAACCGCGAATCTTGATCATGCTGTCCTTGCGGCCAACAAAGTGATAGTTCCCCTGCTCGTCCAACGTTACCCAATCTCCAGTGGCATACATTCGATCGGCCGTACCTTGGGAGGAACTACTAAAAGCGGCGGCGGTCTCCGCCGGCATTCCGAAGTAGCCTTGCATAACAGCTGGACCGCGCGCATGGAGCAATCCTTCTGTCCCCGGACGGCTCACTCTTTGACCTTGCGCGTCGATCGCAATTAGCTCTGTGTCGGCACAAGCCTTTCCAATCGGAATAGGCCGCGAAACATCTTCAGGTGGGACATCGACTTCGTAATAGGCGCAGACATTCGTCTCCGTAGGTCCGTAGAGATTCGCGTAGCGCGGGCCCGGCAATACCTGCATGAGTTCCCGCAGATGTTTCGTCGGAAACACTTCGCCCGCGAAAAGGATCCATCGCAGCGAACTAAAATCTCCTTCGCCCAACTTTCCCCGGGCCAGCATCAGCATTAAAGCCATCGGCACAGAGTACCAGATCGTAATCTTCTGTTTCTGGATAAAGCTTGATAGCTGAAGCGGAAAGACCGCCAGGTTTTCCGGAACCAGAGAGATGGCGGCACCCGCTTTGATCGCGGCAAAAATATCCAAGACCGAGAGATCAAAACTAAACGATGCATGATTCGAGAGACGGTCCTGGTCCGTGATGTCAAAGGTGCGGACGGCCCAGTTCACGAAAGTCAGCGCGTTCAGGTGCGAGAGCATGACTCCTTTTGGTGTTCCGGTCGATCCCGAGGTGAACAGGATGTAGGCCAGATCATGCTCCCCCATTTCTACCGCGGGACGCTCTCGCGGTTGATCGTTTAGGTCCGCAAGGCTTTGGCCCTGCGGTGCGCCAGGGGGA
>JAICMR010000195.1 GCA_025929155.1 Chthoniobacterales bacterium
GATTGATACTCGTGCGCACCGCTTCGAGCACGGTCTTGCCGGTCCCTTTCGTCGCGAGATCGATCGCGCAGGCACGGTTGAAATCGAGAGAGATTCCGGCCTTGTCCGCGGCGATCAGGGCGAGGATCACGTGGCTCACGTCACCGCCCGCGAGATAATGCGCCTCGAGCGGATCGCTCGGGATATCGATGCCCGCTTTCACTGCCGTAATCCGATTATCAACGATCAGGCCAACGGGAACTTTCCGCAGCCGCATTCCGACCATTTTGCCGATGCCGACGGGAGCGTTGGCGATGCGGGCGCGGAGCCAAAGCCCAAAGAAATTAAAGAGGACGATCGCGAGCACGAGCGCGAAAACGCCGATGACAACGACGCCGATGAGGTAAAGGGATTCCATCCGGGAAAGTTACGAGAGCGGTCTAACGACGGCGAGTGGTATTTGCAGGTCAGCGGCGGGATTTAGGAACAAAGGCGTCTCCGATGTTGTTGGAAGCGCTCGTCCGAGTGCCGGCGCGGGCGGCGGCGGGCGTGAATCTTTCCCTGCGCGCGTTCGTGCGCCTGACGCTTTCGTCGATCGAAGTCGTCGCTTCTCCGCTCGACGTTTGGCGATCAGTTAACGCGCCCGGCGATACGCGGCGTTCAGAAGGTGTCTCTTCGCTACGGCTCAGGCGGAGCCTCAAACTTGCTCCGGATTGTTTCCGAAGCGCGCGTGACCGCATCGATCGCCCGGTCACGCGGTGCCTTAGTCTCGCGCTGGATCTGATCAATTGTTCGATCCATCGCGGCCTTGATACTCGCCGCCGTGCCACCTTTCTCGCATTCGCGCACCAGCACCTTCTCGAGACGCGTGACGACCGCGTCCACGGTATAAGTAGGATTGACGACCCGTTTCCGCCCCCTCCGCTCGATCGCGCTATAAACATCGATCACCTCTTCGCTATGCGCGCCCCATTCCAGCACCTTGTAGAAGAGCGTTCCTTCCCGCTCCCCCTTCGTCATCAAATCGCAGAGCGCCGCCGCTAAGGAGAGCGGCATGAGCGCGAAATCGCGCAAGTTATCGAGCAGCATCTTTAATTCAAAGACCATCACATCGCGCAGAAATTGCCAGCGTTCGGAAGGTTCCTTCGGCTGGGGCACGAGGGATGAGGTGGAAGGAGAAGGTGCGTCCATGCTTACTTCTTATCCGATCTGGTCCAAGAGAAAAGATCGGCAACTCTCGGTTTCAGTTCCCGACCGATCCATGGCCTCCAGCACGTCCTTCAATCGCATGCCGGGTCGGTTGCCGTACTGTACGGCGGCTGTTTTGGAGCTAGAATAGCATTCCAATGAAGCAATTCTCCCTGCTCGATCTCGCTCCGATCATCGAAGGCGGCGACGCCGCGCTCGCTTTCCGCAATTCGCTTGACCTCGCGCAGCATGCGGAGTCGTGGGGTTATCACCGCTTTTGGATGGCAGAACACCACAACATTCCTGGCATCGCGAGCGCGGCGACTTCTGTGCTCCTGTGCCACGTCGGCGGTGGCACGAAACGCATCCGGATCGGTGCCGGCGGCGTCATGCTTCCGAACCACGCACCGCTCGCGATCGCCGAGCAATTCGGGACGCTCGAATCGCTTTTTCCCGGACGGATCGATCTCGGGCTCGGGCGCGCGCCGGGGAGCGATCAACTGACCGCTCGCGCCATGCGGCGCAATCTCGGGGGCAGCGATACCTTTCCGCAGGATGTCCTCGAGTTGCAATCTTACTTCGAGCCGGCCGAGCCCGGACAACGCTTACAAGCCGTGCCGGGGGCCGGACTGCGGGTGCCGCTCTATTTGTTGGGCTCGAGCGATTTCAGCGCACGGCTCGCTGCGGAACTCGGGCTGCCGTTCGCGTTCGCCTCGCATTTCGCTCCGGAATATCTCGGACTCGCCCTTCAACTTTACCGGCACAATTTTAAACCTTCGGCGCAGCTCGATGCGCCACACGCGATGATTGGCGTCGGCATCTTCGCTGCGGAGACGGATGGGGAAGGGCAACGGCTTTTCACTTCGTCGCAGCTCCAGTTTCTGCGACTGATTCGTGGCCATCCCAGTCCGCTGCCGCCACCGGTTGAGAGCATGGAGGGCCACTGGAGTCGTGCGGAACAACTTGCCGTGTCGGAGCGGACGCGCTGTTCCGCCGTCGGTTCGCCCGAGACAGTGCGGCGTCGTCTGGGCGAATTGATCGAGGAAACGCAGACCGACGAAATCATCGCGACCGCGCAGATCTACGACCATGCTGCGCGACTGCATTCCTTCGAAATTGCCGCCGAGGCGTTACAGGGCTTTGTTCGTTAGGCGGAAAGGCTTGATGCGTCATTCCGAGCGGAGCCGGAGGCGCGGGTGAGGGATTCGCGTCAAGCCTTCCTCAAGCGCTTTCTGCAAAGACTCTTCCCGCTTGGTTCACGGGCCCTCTCGGCTTCGCTGCACTTCACTCGGGATGACCACGTTTTCGTAGGACCTATAATTCGATCGTCTCACCGATTTTCAGCAGCAACAATTCTTTGCCCGCCTGGCGCGCTCTCCCCTGCGCCTCGTCGTGATCGATCTGGATCGGCGGAAACGTGTCGTAGTGCACGCCGATGATTTTCGTCGCACCAACGAAATCGGCGGCGCGTATCGCATCGTCGATTCCCATCGTGAAATAGCCCCCGATCGGCAGGACCGCGAAATCGAGCTTCGTCCATTCCCTCACCAGCTTCATGTCATAGGTCAGCGCCGTATCGCCAGCGTAGTAGAAGTTACCCTCGTTAGTCATGACCAGGAAGCCGGTCGGATTGCCGCCATAGCTGCCATCGGGCAACGAGCTGCTGTGAATCGCCGCCGTCATCTTCACCCGGCCAAACTTAAACTCCGGCGTGCCACCAGGGTTGATGCTTTGCACGTTATCGATCCCCTGATTCTCCAGCCAATTGCCGACTTCATACGGAGCAACCACCGGCGCGCCGGTTCGCTGCGCGATCGCCACCGCATCGGCGAGGTGATCGTTATGCCCGTGCGAGACGAGGATCACATCCGCGCGAACTTTCGAGGCGTCGATCGACTTCGCTAGCGGATTAAGCGTGATGAACGGATCGAAGAGCAGGGTCTGCCCGCCCGTCTCCACCGCGAAACAGGCATGGCCGTAATAGGTGAATTGCATCATGGAGAAATCGTGGCCGGTATGCACCGCGGTCCGGCCAAAGGTTCGCGGGCGTTTGCAGTATTCTTGGCTGGCGGCCCGATCGACCCGGTAGCAATCCCTGCCAAAACATCTAACGCTTGAAGCCCGGCGGCGGAGGCACCACGATCTGCTGGCCGGAGGAGTCAACAGAGAGAATCCAACGGCCGTCGCTGGTCGTCCCCACCAGCTCCGCCGGATGGCCCCCCACCCGCAACTGCGGGATCTCGAGGGCCCGCCGCACTTCGGCGTGGGCGGTGCGATGCTGCGGGCGTGAGGAAGAAGAGTTTTTGCTGCGCGCAATTTCGTGTGTCTTGCTACCTTTGCGCACGGGAAGTCCGGCCGCGACCTTTTCGGTGGGCGGGACGCTCGTAGTGGGTGAGGGCGGCGCTGCCGCGACGAGCGGCTGCGCCGCTTCCTCGAC
>JAICMR010000219.1 GCA_025929155.1 Chthoniobacterales bacterium
CCCTCAACCGAAACTCGAAACCCCAACTTCCGCCTAGAGATCAGGCTTCGTCTTCGGCAGGCCGATGACTTTGCTCGAATCGGTCCACTGGTTTCGCTTCTTTAACAATTCGACCCGCTCAAAACGTTTCAAGACGTTGCGTTTGGCGGCGATGGTGCTGGCGCCTTTGAGACTGCGATGCTGCGACATAAAATTGGTCCGGGTTAAAGTGCGAAAATGGACGGCCAAGATAGCGGGCTTCGCACGGTTTTCAAATGCAGAACATGAATCGGAAGCCCAGGAGAACCAGAACCGGCCGTGCCCGGACCGCCCTCAAGTGCGCGTTGCTCGTGCTGATGACGTTCGCGCTCGCCGGCTGGCGGCCGCTCGATTGGTTCGTCTTGAAGCGCGCGCTTCGGGCAAAATTCAGTGACGTCGATTGGATAACGACCCGGCAGCTGGCCGATTGGTTGAATTCCAAAGAGGGTCCTGCGCCGGTGCTGCTCGATGTGCGGACGCCGGCGGAATGGGAGGTCAGCCACCTCGCGAATGCGCGACGGGTCGATCCAGATGCCTCCGCCGAGGAAGTTGCGAACGGACACGGGAAAGACACACCCATCGTTACTTATTGCTCGGTCGGTTATCGCTCAGGCGAGATGGCGGAGCGCTTGCAGAAGGCCGGATTCACGCGCGTCCGGAATTTGGAAGGCTCGATTTTCGAATGGGCCAACGAAGGCCGGCCGCTCGTGCGAGAGGGGAAGAAGGTGACGACGGTTCACCCCTACGACACGACTTGGGGTCGCCTTCTGCGAGACGACGTGCGCGCGCCCTTGCCTTCGCCGGCGCCGCGGAAATAACTACGGGCGATTGCTCAACAGCACGGTCGTGCCGCAAGTCATCAAGTCGGCCACGGGGCTGCCGCGCCCCTGCAACTCTCGCCGCCAATGCGGCAGACGACTCTCTTCCACGAGCAGGTAGAGCCGATCGGGGCCGCTCCACGCCTGTTCCACCGTTGGCTCATCGAGGTAAATCTCCGACGCCGCCGGCTGCGACGGTCCAGCCTCCGCACCCGGGTCCTGATTCACCAGGTAGAATTTCCGGTCGAGGTAGAAGAGCAGACTGCTCCCGGTGTGCATCGTTCCTTCGTAGATCACCTTGTCGTTAGGCGCGATTCGGTCGTTGATGTAATCCGCGGCGTCGGCGAGCGAGAAATAAGGCGCGACCCGGGCAACGTTGTCAATCATGGCAAACCCGATCGCCACCATCGCCGCGGCGATTGCCGTGAGTGCGATGTGCTCGCGCTTTTGCCGGACGAACCAGAGCGCAATCCCGGAGAAAAAGATCAGGACAAATCCGTCGAGCGCGATCATGGAACGGAAGCCGAGCCAGGCCGAAACCGGAACGTCACGCAGTGTGCGCCAGGCGGTTGAGCGGCCGGCCGTTGGTCCCCAGTGTGTGTTCGTCGCTGTCAGCAACTGCGGCAGCCGCCAGGCCGCGCAAGCCGCCACCAGACCGACAACCAGCAATGCGACCAAGCCGAAAATCTTTGTCCAGCGCGGCATCCGTTCCCAGGCGGTGGCGGCGAAAATCGCGCCGCCGCTCCACATGCTCATCGAATAGTAATCCTGGCGCTGGCCGATGACGAAGAGCGGCACGAGCACCACCGCCATCCAGCAGAGCGGGAGCGCGTCCGCAAAGTCGATTGCGCGCGGGCGGAGCACGCGCCGCCAGGCAAAAACCATGCCGGGCAAAATCAGAACCGACCAGGGAAACCACCAGCCGAGATGCGCGATCAGAAACTGCAGGCGCGGGACGTTGTCGTAGGTGTGTCCGCGGTCGGGAGCGCCGGTCAGGTGCACGAACCATTCGTGACTGGTCAGATTTTTCAGCGACCCGGGATGCTGCCATTCCAACCAAATGTGCCAGGAGAGGGCGATCACGAGGAAGCAGATGATTCCTGCCGGTCGCAGGAGCTGAAGAAAACGCACGCGGGCTTCCCGGTAAAAACAGCCGAGCAGGAAAACAACCGCCGCCGGATAGAGAAAACCGTGGAAGCTCTTCGCCATGCAGGCGAGACCGGCGCAAATCCAGAAGCCGATGAACCAACCGCGGCGGCCGGCGCGTCGTTCGTAGCCGCGGATCGCGCAGTAGATCGCGCCGGCGATGAAGGCGCTGAAGACCGGCTCCGGCATCACGATGCGCCCGAGCAAAAACATGCCGCAACAGCAGAGGTGGATCAGCCCCGCGTGAAACCCGCGCCAAGGCCCGCCGAGGCGGTCGCCGATTAAAAAAGTCAGCGCGATCGCGGCGCAATTCGCGAGCGCGATCGGGAGGCGGACAGCGGCTGTTGTCAGGTTAACGGCCTTCAACGAGAGGGCGATCATCCAGTAGACCAACGGCGGCTTTTGGAGCCGCGGGATGCCGTCGTTCGTCGGCGTGAGCCATTGCTGCGACTCGATCATTTCCCGGGCGGCGCCGGCGTATTGCCCGTCGGTTTCGTTGTAGAGCACGCCCCAGCCGATCGTCGCCACATGGAGGAGCGCGGCGAGGGCGAGCAGGAAGATGAAAAGCGCGCGCCGTACCGGCGGCGGCTGCAGCGCCTGCGGCGAGCCCAGGACGTCGTCGAGAGTCAGAGCAGGATTTGCGGTCGAGCTCATCCTTAGGCTAAGTCCGGACAAGCCCGGCAGCTTCCGACTTTCGATAAGCTTCCCAGTCTTCCGGGAGCCGCAACAGCTTTCCTTCCGGCATCTGGATCAGC
>JAICMR010000012.1 GCA_025929155.1 Chthoniobacterales bacterium
CGATCGTCGCGATCGTGCGAGAGATTTTCTCGCAAAGGTCATCCCAGACGCCGCGATCGCCGGCGGAAATCGATTCCGCGCCGATCCGGCGAATTTCATCCAACCGATCGTTGAATTGATCTTCACGGTCCAACAGGTCGCACCATGGCTCGAGCGGATCGGCGGATGGTTTGCTTGAGGCGAAACAGCGTTGCGCTTCGGCATCGGCCGCGCGGATCTCTTCAAAACTCGCCCGCAGATCGTGCCAGGCTTCGTCCCCACCCGGCGCGGTGTTGACTGGAAATATGGCGATCGCCCAAGGCGTGCGCCTCTTTCAGCGTTTGATCGCGAGAATAAAAGCGACGCGATCGGGCGAAGGATCTTCAGACGGATTCATAATGCTTTTTGTTGTTACGCGGCGGAGGACGCGTTTGCACGCTTTTATTCGGAACAATGTGGATCGAAGGCTGCACGGATCATCGCTGAGCGGGCGACGAACTCCATTGCGTTACCGAAACCACTTCAGCTCGACTCCCAGTTTGGCCAGCTCTCACGATCGGTTGAAAAAGCCGCGAGACGCCCCAGTGAGGCGATCGACTTCCGGAGCGGCAAAAGCTCGCAGATTCCGGTTCGGTCAATTTTGTTAGGCCATATCGTCGAGCTGCACTTGATCGGATTTTTTGTTGGCGGACGGTTCGAACACCCTCACAAAGGAAGGCGTGCGCGCATCCAACTCTTGGAAGAGGAAGTCGCAGGTGTGGCGAAAGCAGGCGCGAAGCCTAACGAATCAAGGTTAAAATTTAAGGGAACCGGTTATGGACATTCATCACGCGATCGCACGTTGGGAGAGCGAAGGCGGAGCCGTTCCGCAAGTTGAAACTCCCCAGCATCGCTTTAAGGCGCTGCAGCTGCGGCAAATCCTGGTCCCGATCGATTTTTCCCCCGAATCGCTGAAGACGCTTCGCTCTGCAAAACGGCTCGCCGAGGAATTCGGCGCAAAGTTGCACCTGGTTCATGTCGTGATTCCGCCGCCGCTGCTTCTGCCGCGCCGGACGTCGTTGCCACCGAACTTTTCGGAAGAACTGGTCGCCGAAGCCAGCAGGCGGCTCCGAGAAGTCGCGACTGAATTTTCCCTGCCGGTCAGATCCAAGCCCTACTCGGTGCGGCAAGGGGAGATTGCCGATGAGATCAGCAAAGAAGCGCGCGCGACGCGGGCGGAATTAATCGCGATTGCGACCCGCGGCCACACCGGAATCAAGCGCGCGTTTTTGGGCAGCACGACCGAGAACGTGGTGCGGGATGCGGCCTGTCCGGTGCTGGTCGTGCGCGAGAAGGAGCAGAGCTCAAGATCTCAACGCGCTCGAAAAGAATCGGCTCCGCAATTTCGGAAGATTCTCGTTCCTCTGGATTTCTCGGAGGCGTCGCGGCTCGGGCTTGAGTACGCCCTCGGATTTGCCCAGGAGTTCCACGCTACCGTGGTGCTTTTCCACTCTGTTTTCGTGAGCGGGTATGTACTCGCGACCGAACGTTCAGCATCTCAAATCGCGGCTCTGATCACGAGGCAACAGGACTACGCAACGGCCGAAATGGAGAAGCTGCGGAAGACGATTTCCGCCAAGGGCGGCAAAGTTGAGACGAGGCTCGGGCTCGGCGCGCCGGCCGAGCAGATCACAAATTATGTCGCGAAATCCGGTGTCGATTTGATCATTACCTCGACCCATGGCCGCTCCGGATTGCACCGTGTTTTCATGGGAAGCACAGCGGCGCGCGTCCTCCGTTACGCGAGCTGCTCGGTGTTGGTGGTGCCAAATCGCGCCTCGCGAGCGAAGGCCGGCAAAGGGAGATAAGAGCCGTGCGCTGGTCCTTCCAAGTTGGTCGTATCGCCGGAATCGACGTCAAGATTCATGGCACTTTCTTCCTCCTCCTCGCCTGGATTGGATACCTTTATTATCGCGAAGGCGGCGCGCTCGCGGCCGTTGACGGCCTCGTTTTCATTCTCCTGATTTTTCTTTGCGTGGTGCTGCATGAATTCGGCCACGCGTTCGCCGCCCGCCGCTACGGAATCAAGACGCACGACATCACGCTGCTGCCGATCGGCGGGTTGGCGCGCCTCGAGCGGATGCCGGATAACCCACGCGAGGAAGTCGTCGTCGCGCTTGCCGGACCGGCCGTGAACGTGGCCATCGCTGCGGTCCTTTGGATCGTAATCGGCCTAACGAGCGGTGTTCCCGATCCGGAGATGATGCAGGAGACGGGCGTGCCGATGGTGTTGCGGCTGTTCACGGTCAACATCTGGCTCGTCCTTTTCAACATGATCCCGGCATTCCCAATGGATGGCGGCCGGGTCCTGCGCGCGTTGCTGGCGATGCGGATGAACTATGCGCGCGCCACGCAGGTCGCCGCGAGCGTGGGCCAGGCGATCGCGTTTGTCTTTTTCATCATCGGCCTCTGGTGGAATCCGCTCCTGCTTCTGATCGCGGTTTTTGTTTATTTCGGCGCGAACAGCGAGGTCGCTTTCGCGCAGATGAGGAGTGTTTCCAAAGATCTCCGGGTCGCCTCCGCGATGGTGACGAAATTCCAATCGCTGCCGCTCGATGCGACGCTGCACCAGGCAGTCGAGGCGTTGCTCAGCACTTCGCAACATGAGTTCCCGGTGACGGATGAACTTGGAAAAGTTCACGGCATCCTCACCCGCGACGACATGATTGCCGCCTTGCGCAAATCCGGCGCGGACACGCCGGTGACGGAAGTGATGCGGGCCGATTTTCCGTCGGTGCCCGAGTCGATGTTGTTCGATCGCGCCTACGCGGTGATGCAGGAGTGCCGTTGCCCCGCCTTGTCGGTCTTGGATTCAGGCGGACGGCTGGTGGGACTTTTCACCCCGGAAAACGTTGGGGAAATGATCATGGTCCAGAGCGCGATCGGATCGCGCCCTCGTTAGGCCGATCGGTCCACTCCGAGCACCCATTCCGGCGGGTCGCTGGCCGGAAAAGAGTCTTCAAGGTTGCGATCGATTTTCTCTTCCAACCGTTTCGCGCGCATCTTCCGATCGGCCTCTTTGCGAACGGCTTCTTCCGCTTCTTTTTCCTCCTCGTTGTCCATCCCGGCCCCCCCCGAGAAGATACAGAGATTTCGACCGAGCGCGCCCCCGGATTCGCTTTCACCCCGTGCGCTCCACCCCAAGAACGCTCGCCATCGTTAGGCGAAAATTTCGGAATACGCGTGGTCGGTGATCGCGACGACCCCCGGGTGTTTTACTCGCCGATCCGCGGTGATTGCGTAAAAGTCGTTTCCGCATTCCTTGACCCGGGCGATCTTCCTGAGGCCATACTGTTTCAGCGCCGCCCGCTCCACGACCGATTGCACGACTGTGAAACCGCGGCCGCCCGACGAACAAACTCCCATCAGCGCCGAGTCCTCGAATTCACCAACCAATCGCGGCCGAATGCCTTTGGTGTCGAACCAGCTCTCGAGCGCCGTGCGAAGCCCCATGTTCTCGGTCGGCAAAAGGGCGGGCGCGCCATCCAGCGATTGCGGAAAGTTCCGGCGCAGCTTTGCGGCCAGCGCGGGCACGGCGCAAAATGTCAGGCCAGAGTGCCCGAGGCGGTGATTAAACGCCCTGGCTTTTAAGCTGCTCGAGGCCGGTTCATCCGCGAGCACCATGTCGAGGCGGTGCATTTGCAGTTGATGCACGAGCGGGCCGATCTCGCCATCACGACAGACCACATGAATCGGCTCGTTCAGGCGGAAAACGGCTTTCAGAATCTGAAACGCGATCACCTTCGGGAAGGAATCGGTGAGCCCGATGTTTAGCCGCAACGCCCGCTTCCCCGGCCGCTGTCGCACGGCATTCATCAATTCCCGACCGGTGGAAAAAATCTCCTCTGCGTAACTGAGGACCATTTGTCCTTTTTCGGAGAGGACCAGGTTGCGCCCACTCCTCCGGAAAAGCTGATCGCCGAGCGCCTCTTCCAGAAGTTTGAGCTGCGCACTGATCGACGGCTGAGAGACGTGGAGCTCTTCCGCGGCTTTCCGGACGCTCCCTTTCTTGGCGACCATCCAAAAGTAACGAAGGTGATGAAAGTTGAGGAATTCCACGGGCAAATGCTAAATAGTGAAAACCTATCGGTCTAATCAAATCTGAATCTTATTCACGGCGGGGTATCGGCATTAGACTCCGATATTCAGATTATGACCGACACGCCAACGATCGCATTACAGTCCGAGCGGGCCCCTTCCGACGGCTCTTTGGCAAGTTCGGGCCGGAGGCGGGAGTTGGCTTTCTCGGAAGTCGTTTGCCGACTTCATCACATCATCGCCAGCCCGGGTTCACCCGTTTGGGAGGTGCAGAGGGCGAAGCGAGAACTACTGAACCAGTTGAGCAAATCTCGTCCTGCTCCTCTCGATATCGGCTTAGGCCGCGAATTCCGCAGTTGTGACTTATCCAAGCAGAAACCCCGCTTTGAAGCGGTCCCTCCTTCCAGAGCATTTTTATTCAACTAACGAAGAGATATAACTATGACTACACTACCAATCCACATCACAACCCATCATCTTAGCCTCAGTGATCCGCTGCGCCGTTTTACGCGCACCAAGCTGACTCCGATCACGCGCTTCGCGAACGACGCGTTGGCCGCCGAGATCGTTCTGCGGCGCCATGGAGGCGCGGCGACACGCTTCTCGGCCAGTGCTCGCTTGGCTCTGCCGGGACGCGACGTCCACGGACGCGCGACCGATCCGGACCTTTACGTCGCGATCGGTCTGCTCGTCGCCAAACTTTCGCGCCGCTTGCGCAAACGCAAGACGCGTCTGGCGAAATCCTTTGCCAGGTCGCGAAGCAATTGGTCTTCTGAAGCTCCCGAGGCTTCTTTGGCCGCAGTTTCGAACGAGTCGGCTGAACCGATGGTGGAACGGCCCCAGTTGCGCGGGCGTGAGGGCGGCCAGGAGATGCGGGTCTTTCCATTTCGTCGCCACGCGCCTGCCACCCTGGCGCCGATCGACCGAGAGGACTCGTAGATCCAAACACAACGCGCATTTCGCTTCAGATCCTTTCCGGCCTGCCGCAGTTCAGCTGCGGGAGCGAAAGCTCAAAGAAGCGCCGCCCTGGTCGAAGCGAGCTCGCGAACGGAACGAAGGATATCTATGACTCCAACACTCATCCCTTTCTTCGCAGTCACCGCGGCATCTCTGTGCGCTCTGCTCGTCATCCGCAGCGGACGGATTCATACCAGCCGGTTAGTTGCGGCGAGGAGGGTAGGGCACGGAGTGCAACGGCGTGTCCACAATTCGTCGGCGTCATTGCCCCAGCCACCTGAGGCGGTCCCTTTTGAGGAAGAGGGGCGAGTGTCTCCTGCCGGGCAGGAGAGATATAAGCAACTCAGCGATAACTCAACAATAGTGAATGGATTTGAAACCATGAAAAGAAGGAACCGCAATATCATCATAACTGCCGATGACCGTGCGGAACTGGAGGCAGTATTGACCTTTACTGACAAACTCTCTGCCCGCACGCGGATGGAACTCAGCGCACTCGAAGGTGAGCTGAGGCGTGCCACGATCGTGGAATCCGAAGACATCCCTTCCGATGTTATCACCATGAATAGCCGCACCAAGTTGCTCGATCTGGACAGCAAGGAGCGGATGGAATTCACGCTGGTCTTGCCGCGTGACGCCGGCCTCGAAGCGGGAAAAATTTCAATCCTGGCGCCGCTGGGGAGCGCGATTCTCGGTTGCCGAGCGGGAGATGAGTTCCAATGGCGCGTGCCCTACGGCGTTCGCCGTTTGAAGATTATCGACGTGATCTTTCAGCCCGAAGCTGAGCTGAAGAAGGCCGCCTAGCCAAACGTTCGCGAGTTCGATTGCTTTGAGCTCAGGCTCAGCTAAACAAGTTCCCCAAAATGACACCCGAAGCTTTGTGGTGGCTGGGATTTGTCGGGTTCGTCCTAGCGATGCTCGCGCTCGATCTGGGCGTTTTCCATCGGACGAATCATGAGGTAAAACTGCGCGAGGCGCTGACCTGGACCGCGGTCTGGGTTACTCTCGCGCTCCTTTTCGGACTTGGTATCTATCTCGGGTGGATCGGCGCTTACGAAGGCGCTGAGGCGCGGCAGCAGGCGACGCTGGAGTATATCACCGGTTACGTGATCGAGCTGTCGCTCAGTATCGACAATGTCTTCGTCTTTGCGCTCCTCTTCAGTTACTTCCAGGTCGCGCCTCCTTACCGGCATCGGGTTCTCTTTTGGGGTATCCTTGGCGCCCTCGTTACCCGCGCGGCGATGATCTTTGCCGGCGTCGCGCTGCTGCACAGGTTTCACTGGGTTATATACATCTTTGGCGCGATCCTGATTTTCGGTGGTGTCAAAATGTGGCGGAGCCACGGCGTCAAAATCGACCCGCAGGCCAATCCCGTCCTCCGACTTGTCCGCCGGGTTCTGCCGGTCTCGCGGGAGCAACATGGACCGAGGTTTTTCGTGCGTGAAGGTCGCCGGCTCGTCATTACGCCGCTCTTCATCGTCCTCATATTTGTAGAATGGACAGACCTGGTCTTCGCGGTCGACTCGATCCCTGCGGTACTCGCGGTGACGCAGGATTCCTTCATCGTGTTTACCTCCAACGTGATGGCCATCCTTGGCCTGCGTTCGCTCTACTTTTCTCTCGCCGGAATCATGCAACGCTTCCATGCGCTGCACTATGGTTTGGCCGCCGTCTTGATTTTCGTCGGAATCAAGATGTGTCTCGGCAATCTCTTCAAGATCCCTACCTTTGCAGCTCTTGTGGTTGTCGCTCTCATCCTAACTATCTCGATCATCGTGTCGCTCGTGCGTCCGCCGCCGGGTCAGATTCCGGTCTAATAATCCTGCTATTGCTTTACAAGCTCCTCGTCCTTAACCGCGGTTATTCCCCCTCCGCTTCGACGATCGTCACTCCAGGTAGCAACCTGATCCCCCAGACCAGGGCCGCGATCAGCCAAAGAACTGCCGCCGCGACAAGATGAATGGCGCGCGCCCGTGGCGCGAGATCGGCCGTAAAGCGGGAGAACATTGCCAAAGTGAGAAGCGTTGCCACGACGATGTGAAATGGCAGCCGACGTCGAAAAAGATGACCGTTTCCGCTGTGACCAAGGATTACGCGAGTCGCGACCGTGAAAATAACAAAGGCGAAACCGGTGATGAAGACGACGTGCAGCGCGCCGATGCGCAACTGCGGCCAAACTGCCTCGACGGCATACCCCAGCACGATCGCTCCCAGACCAAAGCGTACGCAATTACCAAGGAAGCTCCGGCCAGTCCGCGGCATTTGTGCGCCGACGTAAAGAAGAAGTGCGGCGACACGCAACCATGAGCCTACAGTCGTTAGGCCAAGAGCTTCGATGACGAAGGAGGCTTCGATCGCCAGCCCGATCGAGGCGGCCATGAGCGCTTGCGCGAGCCAAATGCGGGAAAACTTCCGCGCCCTCGTCAGGTCATCAAGAACCGAGAGGTTAAGCAAGAGTGGGAGCATGAAAGGAGCGACGCCAATAATCGCCAGGAGCGGCAATCCCTGCTCAAGGAAAGCGAGGCCGACGCGATAAGGAATGGAGTAAGCCTGGTTTTCGAAAACCGCCAGCAACGCCGCACCGATGAGGCCGCTTATGAGGCTAAGACCGACAAGAACAAAGTTTGGCGGCGGCGAATCCTGACGAAGGATGAGACGGCGTCCCAGGAAGATGATAAAAAAGGCCAGGCAAAGAACGAACAAGACGTCTCCGGCGCGGTTCGCGCCTCCAAGATGAAAACCCGCGGCGAGTAAGTCGCACGTCAGGAGGATGAAAAGTTCCGCTCGTGAAAAGTGCGGCGCCGTCATTAACCGTGGCCCGGCGGTTCCGAGAAAGCCGATAATGAAACAAACGACGAATCCTTCAATCATCAGACGCGCATGCGAGATGCCGGGATAGAGAGTGGTTATTCCCGCGTAGTAGAGAACCCAGAGTAAGACACCGACCACTCCCAGAAATAACCCGGTGGGAAAGAAAACGCGGAACGGTTCCTGACAAAACAACGCAAGCGTCGGCCTAGGTTTTTTCACGGTTTCTTCGGGCGATTGGTCGGCGAGAAGAGTTTGTTCGTTTTGCATGAGCTGCTTTCTAGTCTCTCGCGTGATTCAATCCGCAGTCTTGATCTGGATCAAATCCGTCGGCACAGTAAAGTGGGATCTCCCCGAAGAGGCAGGAGGCCATTTGCATGAAGAGAAAGACTTCGGGGGCAGGTAAGACCAGCGATCGGCGCACGGCTACCAAGTGGAAGCGTTCAGGTGGTAAGGGCGCCGCCGCGAAATCGCCAGCGATCACTCCAAACGCGAGAGAGCGGCCGGTGAAATGCGCCAGTCCGCCGTGCTATCTTTCGGAATTCGAAGACTGAAGTCGCCCCGGGCTAAGAGACAGATTCCGCCGGATGGGCGAAGGCGAGGTCGCGATTGGGATCGATCTTCCAGCGCCTTGCCACCGCTTCCAATTCTTCTGTAAGTGGCCAGCGGTCAGCCGACATCTCACCTGCGTATTCCGCGCTCGCGCCTTTAAGGCTCATGCAGTTGCGGTTGTCGCCGATCTCCGCGATCCGCGCCAACTCTTCCGGCGTAAAGGTCACCGCCGGCAAGGTCGCCAGCTCTTTGATTTTTTCTTCGATCGGTTTCGCGCTGCTCCCCGGTTCTTGAATCAGCGTCGGAACCACGCTTTCCACCGCCGGATGCTGCAGGTTCCAGAGAGAAGCGAATTGCAGCATTGTCAGGCCGTGCGCCTGGGCGATCGGGCGCAGCCGCTCGATTTTTTCGGAACCGGCCTCGACCCAGCCGGCGGGACGGAAACTGCGATGATCGCGCGGCGCAAATTCGTTCCCCGGTTTCACGTCATCGTGAAAGAGACCACCGTAATCGACGACTCGCGTGAGGATCTTTGTCCCGGTCTTTTCCGCCGCGGGCAAACAGAGACTGCCGGGCCAGGGTTCCAAAGGATTGAGAATGATCATGGCCCAATCCAGCAGGCCTTGAAACCGCTCGAGCGCGAGAATCAGGTCAAGCGTGAACCCGTTCGCCGGACCGGGCGCGATCCCAAGCTGGTTCGTTAGGCCGGCATCCTTTAGTTTCTCCATTCCCTTCCAAACCGCATCACTCGTGTAACCCGTTGCGTCGGGATTGTGCAGCAGGAGGAGATCGAACCGATCGACACCGCTGCGCGCGAGCGACTTTTCGGTCGCCGCGCGCAAGTAACTGGCGAAGCCCGAAGGTTTGCGTAGCCGCGAGTTGGTGAAGCGCGGAAATCCTTTCGACCCTTCGCGCTCGCCTTCATAAAAGTCGTGCCCGATGGCGCCGACCAAACCGTAGCTATCCCGCGAAATTCCTTCGAGAGCGCGGCCCAGCAGCGTGTCGGCTTCACCCGAACCGTAAACGTCCGCCGTGACAAAAGTGCGAATACCATCTTCGTGAGCCCGGCGGATGAGACTGATGAATCTCTCGTCGTTAAAGGACTCGCCGTAATGCATGAAGCGCCCGGCGCTCCACATTCCAAAACCTGTCCGTGTCAATTGCATGCTTCAGTTTTCTCCGCGCTCTCGGAACGACACCCCAGTCTTACTCTGGCCAGCGGGCTCGGCTCAGAGCAGCCGGATCAGTCAGAACACCCATCCTTTGGGCGAAAGTGTCAGCGATGCAGACCGCGCTGTTCTTCGCTTGTTCGCTTTTCGGGCCCGCGAAATTTTCGTCAATCGTTTCGACGAAGAGCCCCACCCAGCGTTCGAAATGCTCCTGCTCCACGGGAAGAACCGCGTGTTTCGGGAACGGCGCGCCCTGATAATTGCGCGCGCCAAAAAGCATCGACTCCCAGAACCGATACATCTTCGGCAAATGCTCCGCCCAATCGACTGCGGCGATTTCGTTAAAAACGGGGGACAGCAGCTCATCACGATTGACCTTGCCGTAGAAGGACTCGACGAGCGTCTTCACGTCTTCAGATGTCTCGAGGTCGCAGAGTGTCTTCATTTTGCCCCGCAGAACGCTCTCGCTCATTGGCCCAGGTAGCAACAGCGATCGCTCCGGATACTTGATCTGAATCAAATTCGTGGGGCGCGTGGGTGAGCTCTCAGTGGACCGAGCTGGGTCGCTTTTTGACCACCTCACCGGGGTGCGGACCGGAAGAGCGGCAGATCGGGAGAAAGCGTTTATTAGTCAAAAAATATATTGACTATTGTGTTTTTCATTGTTCTTTGTCATAAACAGCCGTCCTCGACGCGGTCGCCAAATGTGATCGCGCGCGGCAGCAACATCAGAAAAGGAATAAACGCCATATGTTAAAATCAGTCGCCCTCATAGTTACCACTGCCGCGCTCGCGGTTTTCTCCAGCGCTCAGGCTCAAACCGAAACAGCGGCCGCTCCGCCTAACGATGCTCAGATCGCGCAGATCGTCCTCACGGCCGACACCGTCGACGTCGACTACGGCCATCTGGCCGTGAAAAAAACCAACAACCCCGAAGTCAAAGCATTCGCCGAGACGATGATTCGCGACCACACGGCCGTGAACGAAAAGGCCACTGCCCTAGCCAAAAAGCTTGGGATGACTCCGGAAGCCAGTGCCACGAGCAAGAGCCTGAAGTCAAATGGCCACACAGAACTGAAGAAACTGAAAACGCTCAGTGGCGCTGAGTTCGATAAGGCTTACGTCGATAACGAGGTCGCCTATCACACCTCAGTCATTGGCGCTCTCGACACCGTCTTGCTTCCGAACGCGAAGAACGCGGAACTGAAGAGCCTGCTGGAAAGCGGCCGGCCGATCTTCGTTTCTCACCTCGAGCACGCCAAGATGATTCAGAAGTCGCTCAATAAATAACGACAGAGGAAAGCCTTCATCGCATCCCGGGTCCGTTCTACAGCGAGCGGACTCGGGTATGCGGGGTCTTTAAATGAGGCAGCCCAGCTTGCAGCGCGACCGTCAGACGCCCGGGTACGTAGAAGCGCGAGATCTGCGACACCTGGCCAGCCCCGGCCACCGCGAGAACCGTCACCGAGGGGTGATAATCAAACCCTTCTCACTCTGGACGCTGGCGGTTTGGGGTCTGGCCTTCTTCTTTGCCGGTTTTTTGTCGGGACGCCACGGCAGTGACTTTCCCGCTGCGGGCATTGACTTGGGCAGTTCGCCCATCCAATCGACTCAGGAAGCAGTTCAACCCCCCGCCATCCCTGCGAGCTCCGCAAGCGGCGCCACCAGCGCCACCGCCGAGTCGAACGCACCGGCGGTCACGCACGTGGCGATGAAAGACATGAAGTTTTCTCCCGCGACGATCGAGATTAAAAAGGGCGATACGGTCGAGTGGAAGAACGACGACATGACTCCACACACGGCGACTTCACCCACATTCGATTCCGGCCCGGTCGCGTCCGACGCTTCCTGGCGACATACCTTCGGCGAAGCCGGCAGCTTTCCCTATACCTGCACGTTCCATCCCGATATGAAGGGAACGGTAGTGGTGAAATAAAGACTAGGTATTCCTTCTGCTGTGGGTCAGCGGAACGCGAACCCGCAGGGCGCCGCGCAGAAGCCGATAATGCAAAGGCGCCTCCATCATTTCCACCTCACCGTCGAGCGACACAGGAACCCGCGCCGGCTGGATATCCAAATGCAATTCCGGCGCGCAAATCATGTCGAAGTCCCGTTTCTCCTCTGTCTTGCGAGCGAGCAATCGGAGGCCGAGGCGGAGAATTCCACGCTTACTGAGCGGCTTCGGCAGGTAAAGCGCGAGGTTACCCGCTTCGATGCAGCGCCGACCGCGGAGACGGAAGTAATCGAGTTCTTCGGGGTTGTTGCAGGCAAAGCCGAAACGAGTGCGGAAGAGGCGGCTTTCTCCTTCACTCGTTAGCCGAATGGTCATGATGCTGCCCCAGCGCAAAAGCGCACTTGCGCCACTGATGAGCGCGATAAATCGGCTGCGTCCAAAGCGCCGAAACATTTGTTCCCGATGTCGCAGCGCCAGCGGATACAGGCCGAGACTCGATCGGCTGAGAAAGGTCCGGCCGTTCACTTCCGCGGCGTTGATCGTCGTGACGCGACCATGCAGCGCCGTGTGAACCGCCGCCTCCAGTTCCAAGGGGATACCAAGCCGCTTGGCGAACAGGTTAAAAGTCCCCAAGGGAAGCACGCCAAGAGTCTTACCGGTCCCCGCCAGCACCGAGGCGATGGAATCGATCGTCCCATCGCCGCCCGCTCCAACCACGAGGTCGGTGTCGCTCTTTGCGGCCTGCTTCGCGAGCGCGGCCATTTCGCCGCCGTTCCGCGCCACGAGTAGCTCCGGCTCTGCGGCCTGTTCCCGAAATAGCTCGAGGATGCGCGCCTGCGTCTCAGCATGTCCATGACCAGCGCCGCGATTTATGATTACAATCATCCAAGTGACCTGACTCCCGGCCTACTGACCTTCGGCGGGAAAGGGAAGTGCGCAACGTGTCAGGAGCCATCACTCGTTACCCCAGGGGCAAGTCGCCGGCCACGCGCCTCGGCCTGGCAAGGAATGCTATCCGTCGTAAAGACGCGCGCAAAGTTACAACCGAGTAACCTTTGCATTCTAGACTCATCCTTGTGCCTGCATAATCTCGGCATCTGCAAACCCATAAAAATCCTGCAAAAACTAACTTGTTATGAAAAAAATCCCGCTAACACTATCAACTTCACTAAGCTTGCTGACTCTCCTCTTGACGACAGCAGTCGCGCCGCGCGCTGTGTGGGGCGACGGAGGTTCGGTCGATACCATGAGCCTGACAGACGAGCCGGGGAACTGGTTCAAAAGCGCCCTCACAGGAACGCCATTCACGACCATCAACGCCGGCCAGCGGGTCGATTTTGATATCAGTAACTGCTGCACCAGCACTCGGCATACCGTTACCCTGCTCATGAAGCCGGCCGGCTCCGGAGTGGTCATGGACCAAGATAAGTCACAGAAAGGCAAGCTTTCGGTGACCTTCGATGTTCCAGGCGTTTACCTGTTTCATTGCAAGATTCATCCCTACATGACCGGGATTGTTGGAGTGAAAGACGGGATAGGAAAAATCCCTGATGTGACTTCAACGATGCTTCCCTTTATCGGTCATCTCGGTGTTACTTCGCTTCCGGCCGAAACGGTCTTGTCCGTCCTCACCACGGTCGCCGCGACCGATGCCGATAAGCTGGCCAAGTGGGACATCCTGGATTCCTCAGCCGCGGTAAAGCCGGCCATCCCCGGAGTGGGCGAAGTCTGGGTGGACACGCAATTTGAGCGTGTTCCTAACCAGAGAGACCTCAACGGAGCGTTGAAGCCCGGAACAATCACAGTCATGGATGCCGCGACCTTCACTGTCGAGCGGGAGATCAATGGGAAGCGTGCCGGAGGCATGTGGAATAACCCGCATAACATGTGGGCTAACTTCGCGCTTAACTCTGTCTATAACGGCAACTGGTTTGGCGAGTGGATAAATAAAATCGATCGCCCGAGCGGCCGGATTCTGAACAGCATCACGGTCGGCGATGCTCCGACTCATATCATCACCATTCCCACCGGCCCGCAAACCGGCGTGCTGACCGTCCCATTGAGCGCGGACAATAATATGGTGAAGGTCCAGGACACCCGCTCCGGATTGAAAATTATTGATAGCGAGCCGACCGGCAGCGGGACGAATAACCCGCACGGTCACTGGCTCACCTGTGGCACAGGAGATCGCACCATCGTGCCGAACGTTTTCAAAGGACTCGGGCCAGCCGGTTCGATCAGCATTATCGACACCGCGAGCGGCGCGGTTCTGAAGGAGTTCGTGCAGAATCCGAACGACCCTTTGACCGCGCCAATCTTGATGCCGATTGCGGTTGGCGAGTGTCATGTGAACGGCGTCGCCAAAGCCTATGTGGCAAATGCGGTCAGCGGCAAGGTAACAGTCATCAATGTGGATAGTCAGACCATCGTGGGAAATATTCCTGTGACTCTGGCTCCGGATGGACAGACCGGGCTCGATATCTTTCACACTCTTCAGGCGCCGATCCAGACGCCGGTGAGTCCGGATGAAAAATGGGCCGCGACCGCCGTGCTATCACTTACAAACGTGAGCCGGCCGCCGACCGACTCAGCCGACCACGTGGCAATCATTGACACGACCACAGATCAGGTCGTCGCCTACGTCGCGACACCTGCGGGCACCCACGGCGTGAATTGGGGCGCCAAATTAGGAGGCGGATATTATGCCTACACTACTAATCAGCACGCGAATGTGCTGACGGTGATCGATCCCGATCCCAATGGAGATAGCAATGGGGCAGACGCTGCCGCGGTTGGGACAATCCTGCTCTCAAATGGAAGCAAAGGCGCTGGCGCGACCGATGGAACTGGCGGCCAGGGCGTCAAGCCTCTTCCGATGACCCACGACGGATGGATCCAGCCAACCGTGGCCTTGTCGGGAACCAGCAAACTTTCCTCTGAAGTAGAGGGATGGATCAGCCTCCTGACAGAGGAACAAAAAGATCCCTCACACCAGCATTGAGTCTGCGTGGCGCGGCGGAGTCTCTCCGCCGCGCCAATGACCCCAAAACTCTTCCAGGAACTGTGCGACTTCGTAATCCCTCCCGCGCACACTCGGTCCAGATCGATGGAATTAGTCCGATAATTCTGCGCCGCCATTCCGCGGTGCAGGCGGTCCTCCACTCTCATCAGAAGACCGGGATGCCCGAAGAAACAAACATCATTGGAGGAATGTTCGAATCCGTTTATCCCGATGCGGACGCGAAACATGCATTAGCCGGGGTTTCCGCTTATCGAATCGCTGCCCGCATAAGGCGTAATCTTTGATGCGGTCATGTCGCGGCCGGGCAAATACCCGATTGTAGATCACAGCATGCACAAAATGGAGATCGGCTCCGCCGGAGAGCTGGAGATCACACCTTGACTTCAGCAAAGCACAGCCTCACCGCGAGAAGGAGCGCGACTGACGTAGATCTCGGGCGGGAACTGTTTCGTCTCGAAACGTGGCGGCAAGTTGTTCAGTTCGCCTTCTATTTTTTCGTTTAGGGCCAACTGCTCGGGGGCGTCAAGTAGCTTGCGAGCCTTATGGATAAACTTCCGCTTCTTCGAGCTGGTTGTGCGTCTCCAATCGCCGGCTGACCGCAGCAATTCTCCTGCACTTTTCCAAAACGCGCCGCCTCATCTTCGCGACCACGGTCGCGTGGCGCAAAATTCTTTCACCGTCGCAGCCAGCTGCCGCACGAAATAATCGTGGTCTTCTTGCAACCGCGTAATCGTGCTTCTTGCGACATCCAGAGATGGGCCGCCGGCTCCGAGGCCGACGCGATGGAATCGATCGTCCCATCGCCGCCTGCTCCAACCACCAGTTCGGTGCAGCTCTCTGCTGCTTGCTCCGCGAGCGCGGCCACTTCGCCACCATTCCGTGCTACCAGCAGCTCCAACTAGTTAACTCGGTAGATCACTCCGCGTATGTCGCAATTCGGCGGGAAGCAGAATCGAATCAGCTCACTGGCAGGCGAACAGAATGATCCGTCAGCTAAACATCGATCGCCTAAAGATCCCAGCGCGCCCGGCGTCAATCCGGGCGCTCCGCAAAGGGTTCTTCGAACTACTTTGCGATTCCGATGACGCCACAGGCGAGACGTCCGCCAGCATCGCCGGTCGGCTGAGTTTTCAAATCATCGGCTTTTTCGTGCACGATAACCGCGTGACCGATAATTGAATGTTCGCCGCTCAGTTTCAGGATTTTGTCGGTCAATTCCAAATGCGCTTTGCCGTTCGCGTCCGCTTCGATGTTACCGAGATCACCCGCGTGCCGATCAGTCGCATCCGGCGCGCCATGGTCGTGATGGCCAGGATTAAAATGTCCGCCAGCCGAGGTCGCTTTCGGATCGGAGCAATCGCCAAATTCGTGGATGTGGAATCCGTGTTTTCCTGGCGTCAAACCCGTGACGTCGGCGACTACCTTCACTTCGTCGCCCAACTTCGTAAACGTAACCGTGCCGTGCACGTCGCTGCCGGATGCGGGCGAAAGAACCGCGATCGCGTTCTGAGTTTGATCTGAAGCTGTCGCACTGGTGGCCAAAGCCATCGCAGCGAGCACTGGAAGAGATATCAGTAGCGAGATTTTCATAGGCTCAAGGTTATCGAGAGGAGAGTTAGGATTTTGGATGATCGAGCAAGACTCGGAAGCGCGCCGTGGATCCCGAAGATGTTCGCCGCCGGAACCGCCGCCGGATGTATCGAAGTCAACGCTCTATCGACGATGCTGATCCAAAGAGGTCGTTAGGCCAGGATCAGCCTCGGTTTTTTTGTATCTGCAACTGAGCATTGAGCATTCATGAAATTTCGGCAGAAACACTCCCTGCCGCACATTCGCCTTCCCGTTTAAATCCGCGCGCCACGATCCTCCGCTTCGGCTGCGGCATCGACGTCTGCGCGACTAAACGCAGCCAGGAGCGCGTCGGGCGTCTGCGCACCCGAGATCGCGAGCGATCCGTTCAGGATAAACGTCGGCACCGCACAGATACCGAGGTGCCGCGCGACCTCGCTCTCTCTCGCAACTTCAGCCGAACCTTCTTCGCCGCGAAGTAACTCGCGCGTGAGTTTGCTCGGGAGTTTGCACTCACTTGCGGCCTCGATCAGTACTTCCCTATTCCCGATGTCGTGCCCATCGATGAAGTAGCGCCTGAACAATTCTTCAACGACCTCGTTCTGTTTTGCGAACCTCCGCGCAAACCAAATAACCCGATGAGCTGCGAGGGTGTTGGGCGTTCGCTCGATTCCAGCAAAATTGAATTGGATGTCTTCGCTTCGACCGACGCGCGCGACTTCCGCATCCTTTGCCTGCGATTCTTCCCAACTGCCGAATTTTGCGGAACGGTATGCCTTCCGCTCCATGCCTTGCTCGGGCATGTCCGGGTTCAATTGGAACGCCGACCACAGGATTTCCGGAGCCGAGCCCTCGCCTAATTTGCGCAGGGACGCTTCCAGCCGCCGTTTACCGATATAGCACCACGGACAGATGACGTCCGAGATAACGGTGATACGAAGCGGATTCATGTTTCCCGATCCTTCACGCAAGCTCACGGCGTCACCTGCAGCGCGCCGGCTGCGCCGAGCGTCATGTTGCGCATGCTGTGGTCCACTAACGGATAAGTCCCCGGTTGCTCAGGCACCACATCGAAAATTACGCCCTGGCCGGGTGCGATCGGATAAGTGGAAACGCCGGTGAGCGCATGCTTCGCATCGCCATCGTGGTAAACCGCGGTGAACATTTCGCCGATCACATGGAACGCGCTCGTTAGGTTCGGCCCGGCGTTGACGAAATAGAAGCGTACCCGCTGACCGGCGCGCGCGGTGAGCGGATGATCGCTGTATTGAAACGCGATGCCGTTGAAGACGACTTCATCCGGAGTGACGCTGATCATCTTCGGATAATCGCCTGCCATCAGCGTGCCGCTGCTCTGGTGCGTGTACCATTCACTCTCGACCAGCACGTAACTCACGTCGGCCGGAGGCAGCGGCGCGACCGGGTCCACGATGATGGCGCCATACATTCCGTTCGCCATGTGCAATAAAACCGGCTGCGTGCCGCAGTGATAAACGAACGCGCCCGGAGTGCGCGCGACGAACGAGAACTGCAAACTTTCGCCCGGCGCGATGTCACGATAGGCAACTTTCGGATCGACTTCCGCAGCATGGAAATCCACCGAGTGCGCCATGTTGCCGTGGTTGACGAAGGTGACATTGACGGTTTGCCCCTGGCGCACGTGCAGAACCGGACCGGGCACACTGCCGCCGAACGTCCATGCGCGGTATTGCACGCCGCTCGCGATCTCAACATCCGTGTCTGTGGACGCAATCGTAACCGCGACGGCGTTGCCATCACCGAGCAAGGGTGGGAGCGCGGCGGGTTTGGCGGCGGCCACCGGCGCGCTCGACGCGAGGTTGAGCGGCGAGACCGCGGCGGCCGCTCTCTCTGGGGTGGGTGGCGCCGCAGTGACCGCGCTTCCGAGGGTCCCGACCGCAAGCACGAGCGCGACGGCGATGGCGAGAATCGCCGCGATCTGATGCGGCCAATCGAGCGCCGGCGGCGTGCGTTGCCAGAGACGCCGCGGCGCCCATTCCATTAACGTTCCCCAAAAAGAGAATCGGCGTTCGATAAAATAATCGAGACTGTAAGGCGTGCTGCCGAGGAGGCGCGCAAACAAAATCAGCGCGACGAAGACAAGCGCGTAAACGAGCGCCGGCCCAAGGTTGGTGGCGCCGGCCGTGTAGGGCCCGCCGAAACCTTCCGCCGTCGCCCAAATGAGCAGACTGAAGAGCCCGCCGACAATGTAAGTGAAGCGGCGTGCCAGACCGAGCAGTAATCCAACCGCGACTGCCGACTCGATCCAGCGCGTGGCGGAGATGAAGAGATCGACATTCGGCGGAACGATGCGCAGCCAGAAATCGAACCAGGGCGCGAGCCATGCCGGCTGCGCATTCGCCGCGTTATGCAGGTATCCGACGTAATGCGCCGCAAAGGCCGGCTGCCATTTCAGCCAGGCGTCGATCGCCATCACCACACCGAACGCCGAGCGCACACCGGCCGCGGCGACCATCAACCAAGCCGCGGGACGGCTTTGGTCACTAAGATCTGAAGTCATCCGAAGAACTAAAAATTACGCAGATTTGGCGGTCTGACGAGCACATCACACCTGAGGGTGGTCTGACGAGCACATCACACCTGAGGATCTCTGGACAAAATTCCCGCCTCCGACCGCAGCGTCGTTAGGCGCTGCTTGAGCGCGCCGAGCGAGAGCCGTGACAACCGAGGCCATTAATATGTCCAGCCCCCCGGATGGTCCCGCGAGAAGACCGTCTTATTTGTCGCACGTCCCACTTGCCCAGTGCGAAACTCGATCTTTGGCCGCGTAGGTCCAGAAAACGCGGAGACCGCCGGACGTTGCCACGGCGCGCGGATGACTGGCGTTCACACCTGACTTCGAAAGTCTGCTCGCGTGACTCCAGGTGCGACCGCCGTCGTGGGAAACGGTCGCCATGATGGCGAGATCATCGCCGTCCAGCGCATCCCATGCGGCGATGACATTCCCGGAAGCGTCCGCGGCAAGATCAGGATGATCGGAAACGCCAGGCGCAAGCTCGCGCGGTGCCGACCAGTAGCGGCCGCCGTCGGTCGAAGATTGGTAATAAATTCCTGCGCTTCCCGCTTTGCCGGTGCGAACCAAAGCGTGCAGCGTTTCCGTGCCGTTAGGCCTGAGTGTAAACCCGAGACCCGCACCCGATTCGGGACAGTTTGGGAAATGCCAGTGGAAACTGCCGACGCTGCCGGTGCGGAGCCACGATTCGCCACCGTCTTCGGACGCAGTCAGGGCCATGTCGCGCGGGTTCTTGTCGCGATATAACACAAAAACGCCATCGTTAGGCGCGGTCAGCAGCGTGTTCCAACAGCATTCGCAAGTCTCCGGATCGAGTGTGACGTTCTTGCTCCAATGCCAACCGTCGTCGGCGCTGCGCGCATACCGGAGACCTTGTTTGCCGTCGCGATTGTCGAGCCAGACGAGATGAAAAACCCCGTGTGCGTCCGCGGCGACGTCGATGTAGCCGTGCCCTTGCGTGCTCCGGTCGTCCGCCGGGTTAGGCCCAGCCTGCCAGTTCTTCCCGCCGTCGCTGGAGAGCGCGACCGCCATCGGGCCGGCCTCGCCGAATCCGGAACCAGCTGTCGTCCAAACTGCGACCAGATTTTCGCCCGTTGCGGCGATCTGCGGGTCAGCTCCGCGACGAGGATTCTTCGCCGGCGCGAGCCCGGAATCGACTCGGACCGGCGCGGACCAATTCTTTCCGCCGTCCGCTGAACGCTGGTAGAGAAGTTGCGAAGCGCGCGAATTCTCGTCGAATTCCGCGCGCAGCAGATGTAAAGTCGCGCCGTCAGAATAGACATCCAGGCTCTGCGTCCCGCGCAACTCTGGGCCTTCGGCATGTTCGTGCGCGATCGCCGGCAGCGGTGCGAGGAAGATTGCGCCGCAGATCGCGAGCGTTCCGAGCATGAGGTGATTATGCTTCATCGTTAGTCTTTCTGTTACCACTTGAACTCCAGCCCCGCGTAGAACGCGCGTCCGTCGCCGGGCATGAATTGCTGCCGGTTAAACGGCGTGACCACGTCGATCACGCCGGTTGTCGCGGCATAAGTCTCATCGAGGAGATTGCGCACTTCGACGAACGCCGACGGGCCCTGCTCCCTTCGATAGCCAATTTTGAATCCAAGCAGCACGTAGGGATCTGCGTAAAGCGTATTCTCAAAATCAACCGGATAGCGGGTTGGAACCCACTCGACATTCGGGCCGAAATAGAAGCCACTTGGATGTTCGTAAACCAGCTCCGCGCGATAGTAATGTTCCGGCACTCCGGCGAGTCGATTGTTTCCGAAAAGTGGATCGCGGCTAAACCGGAAATCGTTCCAGAGATAGTTCTGTCGCAGCACGAGACGATCGAGTTCGCCCGTCGTGGCCGTTGCGGCTTTGCCGTCTTCTTGCGCAGATGGCGCGTCTGCATGGCTGAAGATCCCGCGCAGAAGCGGCAACTCCGCCGAGGCCTCGATGCCCTGATGTCGGGTCGCGCCGGCGTTCACGGTCGCGGTAAATCCCGGCATCACTTCCCGCGTCAATAACTCATCATCGAGCCAGGCGTAGTAATAGGCGACGTCCCACTGAAACCCATGTTCGTTTCCGCGGATCCCGATCTCGGCCGAGGTCGCAGTTTGCGCATCGAGCTGGACCAGGCTGCCCGAAGGCGCGGCGACCAGCTCACCGAAGCTCGGCGGCTCAAAGCTGCGGCTGACATTTGTGAAGAGCTGTGACCGTTCACCTAACGAGTAAAGCAGTCCGATCTTGGGGTTAAATCCGTCGTAACTCTGCCGATCACTGTTGTCGGGGTGCGACGCGCTGATGGGGAATTCATCGTCGTTATCGCGCAGCGCATAAATCAACTGCGCACCGATCACGAGCGATAATTGTGACGTGAGGTAAAACTGGTTCTCCGCGTAAACGACGGTATTGGCGGAGGTTTGCTGGTTATCGGCGAACTTGTCACCGCGCCGGCCGAAGAGATTGAAAAAGCGGTTGTCCTCCAGCACTCCATAAACTGCGCGGAGACCAAGGGTGAAAGCATTCCGATGATCGAAGAGATCGCTCTCATTTGTAAAGCGGGCGCTGATTCCGAAGTCATTGCTCAACTGATCGATGACGAAGAGGATCGGGTGATCGAGATCCTTGTGCGACCAATAGGTGGCGACTTCAAGGCTGTTCAGGCCGTTGCGCCAGGTGGTCCGGTTGGCCAGCCGGATAAGCTCGAAGTTACGCTGCCAATCGCTCAGCACGACGTCGAAGATCGGCGTGAAAGAATTGCGCTGCGCCTGGGTCGGGTCGGCGTTTAACTCCTCCTTCGAGAGACTGCCCGGCAACTCGGAATCGCTGTGCACATAGGTGAGGTAGAAACGGGTCTCGATCGTCGGGCCGATTTTCCTGCCGATGTTTACGAAGAGGCGCTGGGTATCCTGCTGGCTGTGATCGCGGAAGCCGTCGAGCGCGAACTCGCTGATCGAAGCAAAGTAATCGTTAGGGCCGCGAACGTCGCCGCTGCTGAGTTGCCCCCGGTAATATCCGAAACTCCCGATTTCCGCCCGGGCCTCTAGCCGCGGCGCGGTGTAACCGTCGTGCGAGACGAAGTTAATCGCGCCCCCGAGCGTCGTTCCCCCGTATTGCAGCGCGTTCGCTCCCCGAAAGACCTCGATGTAGTCGGCGGTGAGAGGTTCCACCGCCTGGAAATCAAAACTGCCGTCCGCCAGGTTGAGCGGGATTCCGTCCTGCAGCAGTTCAAGTCCGCGGCCGTGGAAGGTCCGTTGAATTCCTGAGCCGCGGATTGAAACGCGTGCTTCCTCCGCGCCGAAACGCGACTGGACGAAAACGCCCGGCGCGTAATCGAGCGCATCTTTGAGCGTGCTGGCGCGCCCTTCCAGGTATTGCTCGGAATCGATTACCTCCGCGCCGCCGGTGATTTTCTCCAGTTCACGCTTCGCTTCTTTTTTTGAAGGAACCGTCAGCGATTCACTGAGCGGAGCCGCGGAGACTACGATCGTGGAGGTCTGCGTGGAGTCATCCTGCGCCGAGCTAAAGGGAATCGCTCCGAAGCTCGCCGCGAGAAAAATGGAAAAAATGGCTTTCAAAAAATTCTTTTATTGGCCGCAAAACACCGCGGGATGGAAGCGCAGCCCACCTCCAGATGCGCATGAGCTGGCGAGCTCGTGCACCGGTACCGCCGCGCAACAGAAACGTCAGCGAACTAACCGAGCGCGTTGCGTGGGGGTGGAACGAGCGGAGCGGCGGCCGAAGCGAGAGCCGCTTCGGCGATGGACGAATAAGGCCAAAATGAGACCGGCGGATAAAGCACCGGCGCACGAAGCGAGACCGTGCATTTAAGATGATTCGACATCGTCTCGACGACGACATTGCGATGTTGCTCGCCCTGCTTCTTCGCTTCCTGAATGCCCTTGCAAAGATTACACGGATGCTGCCCATCGAAAGTTTTCGCGACCGCCTCGGCCAGACTCGCATCCTCCGAATATCTGATCAGCATCCCGCTCCACGCGACCGACTGGAGAACGAGCCATTGTCCGCCGCCAATGTTCAACATCGCGATCACGGCAATGATTCGGCCGAAAGTGAGCAGGGTCATGCTTTCTCGCGTTCAGCCGAAACGATAAAACGACCCCAGAATCCCTCCGAAAATCATATGAGCGACAACCACTGAGATCGGTGTTCGCCTGCCGTAATGCAAGGCAAGGAAGCCGGGAGGTTCCAGTTGGCGAACGACACTCGGGCCGCGCTGCTCACTGGCCATCCGAGGATGAAACGACGGCAACAGCGGCATCAAGACTGTAAGAATAAACGTGGCGTGGACGAGGCCGACGAGCGTGCCGAGCCACCAGCTCGTCTGGTTCCAGGCGTGGAACGCCGCCACGTAAACGAGCGAAAAAATCCAGCCGTTTGCAAAATGCGCGAGACTGCCAAGAACCTTCGCCCGGTCGCGGTTCGGCGTGAACATCGTGCCGAGCAAATACGGCAGGTTCATTCGTGTCATGCCCCAGCCCTGGCTGGCGGCAAGGATCGACGTGAGCACGACGGTACTGGCGAAGCCCCACAGTAACCAGCTCCCCGAGTTCATGTCTGAACCCTCGCCCTGCCGCTTCTCGGGCGCGCCGAAATTCTCGAAGCCAAATGCGGTCGCTCTTCCTCTTCGCGTTGGCCCAAAGACATCGCGGCATTCACCATCCCCAGGTGGCTGTAAGCCTGCGGAAAATTTCCGAGCGCGTCACCGTTCTTGGGAACGATCTCCTCGGCGAAAAGACCCAGGTCATTCGCGTGAGCCGCCGCTCTCCGGAAGGCCGCGCGCGCTTCTTCCAGACTGCCGCCGCCTCGGGCCAGAAAGTCCACCTCCCAAAAACTGCAAACCGCAAAGGCTCCTTCGCCACTCGTTAGGCTTTCTTCATTGCGGTACACGAGCCCCGGCCGCGGGACCAGCTTTTCGCGAATCCGCCGATAAGTCTGCTGCATCCGCGCGGAGCTGGCTTGTTCAAACTCGTAGAGTGCGAGAAAGAACAGGCTCGCGTCAACGGTGTCGCCGCCAAAAATCTGCGTGTAAGTCTGGAGCTCAGCATTCCAGCCCAACTCCGTGATTTCATTTCGAATCAGCTCGCGCTCACGAGAAAGCCTTTCAGTCTCTACGCAATCGAGCTGGCCGCGCTCGTGGAACTGCAATAGTCGATCGAGCGCGACCCAGCAGAGCAGGCGCGAATGGGTGTAATGCTGCAGTTCCCCGCGCGGCTCCCAGATTCCGCTATCGGGCTGACGCCAATGTTCGCAGACGTAATCGCCGATCTGCCGCAGCATTTTTTGCGTCTCACGGTCCAGCTCCTTTTCTTCGCGAAGGGAAAATGAAACCGCTTCCAGCACTTCCCCATAAACATCGAGTTGAAGCTGATGCTGCGCGCCGTTGCCGATCCGGACCGGCGCGGAATTCGCGTAGCCGCGCAAATGCGCAAGCTCCTTTTCTGCCGGGGCCGTCCGGCCGTAAACGTCGTAGAGAACGCGCAGCTCGGGACGGGTCAGACGTGTCGAATGCAATAGCCAGCTCACGAACGCGTGTGCATCTTCGCTGTAACCCAGGCCGGCCAGCGCCCGCACGGTGTAAGCGGCATCGCGCAGCCAGGCGAAACGGTAATCCCAGTTCAAGCTGCCGCCGAGACGTTCGGGAAGCGAGGTGGTGGGAGCGGCGACAATTGCGCCGGAAGGCGCGTAGGAGAGCGCCTTCAAAACGAGAAGACTACGAACAACTTCCTCGCGGTCAGGACCGCTGTAATTCCCGCGTCGCGCCCAGTTTTGCCACCACTCGATGGTGAGTTCCAGCTTCGGCCTAACGAGATCCAGCGGCGCCAAAACCGCCGGGCCCTCGGTGGAGAAGGTAAGAGAGAACTCAACCGATTCGCCCGCCGTCAAAGTCGCTTCCACCGCCAAACCACCTGCAGGATCGGGTGCGAGCGTAACGCTGGAACGCAGCGCCAGCAAAGAGCGGCCGAACTGCATCCGCCATCCAAGGTTCCGCGTGCCTTTGATTGCGGCATCCGAGCGTCCGTAGTCGGGCCGCGGATCGAAAAGAATCACCAATGTCACGTGCCCGTTCCGGCACTCCATTCGCCTGATTATTTCGTGCTCGGGCCAGAGCATCTCGCGCTTCTGTTGTTCCGTCGCCACGGGCATGAAATCGGTCAGAACCGCGACCCCATTGGGGGCCGCAAAGCGCGTTTCGAGAACGTTCGTGTCCGCGATGTAGCGACGCGTTATTTCAGCATGCGTTGCGCAACTGATGCTCCACCTTCCGCCGACGTCGGAATCGAGAAGCGCGGCAAAAATCGAACCGCTGTCAAAGCGCGGCCAGGCCAGCCAGTCGAGCGAACCGCCGCGCGAGATTAGCGCCGCCGAGCGGCCATTCCCAATCAGGGCGTAGTCCTGGATTTTTGGCAGCTCTCTTCTCACTTCATTTGCCCGGACGCCGCCATTGATTCCGCTCCGAAGGCGCAACCCCACGGCCATTCTCGACCCAACTGCTTGACGTTGTGCCAACTCACCCCGCGATACGTCCTTTCAGGTCCTGCGGCGTAAACGTTTCGTGCTCCGCTATCAAAGCGCGCGCGGCATCGACCTGTCCCCATACGTTCCAGAGCAACACGCCCCGGACGCGCCCTTCCTTCAGGTAATAGACGACTCCTTCCTCGTTAGGCCGTTTCCAGTCGGCGAAAGTTTCGAGACGCGAATCCACTTCACCGACCGCTTCGTAGCCGAGCTCGAACATGTCGGAATAGAAAAACGGCAGATGATCGTAGCGCTCGGTCATTCCGGCCATGTTCCGACCGGCCATTTTGCCCATGCTATTCGCGTTATCTTCATGCTCGACGCGCAGGCGCCTTCCCAGCGCCGGATTGTGGAATGCAGCCACATCTCCGGCGGCGTAGATATCGGGCTCGTTAGTTCGCAGGAATTCATCGACCACAATTCCGTTCTCCGTCGCCAGGCCAATCGAACTGGCAAGCTCGATCTTTGGCTCGATCCCGATTCCTGCCACCACCGCATCAACCACGGTCGTCTTTCCGGACCTCAGTTTGAGTACACGCTCCTTCCCGCGCGCCTCCGAACCGATGACCTTTTCCCTTGGGACCAGCTCAACTCCTTTTTGCCGGTAAATACCCGACACGTATCTTGCCAGATCACTGGGAAAGAGCCGTTCCCCAATCTCCTGACCGGGAAAGATGAGCGTGACTTTCTTGCCGTTCATCGCAAGGGCCGCGGCGATCTCGCTTCCGATGAACCCGCCGCCAATGACCGCGAAGCGTTCGCATTTTTCGCTCAGCGCGCGCAGATGACGGTAGTCAGCCAACGTCCGGTAATAGATGACCTCGTCATCGTCGAAAGGAAGGCGACGCGGCGTGCCGCCGGTGGCGAGGAGAAGTTTTTCGTAGTGAAACGAGTTCCCTTGCTCGTCGAGCACGCGCTTTTCCTTGGGAACGATCTGCTTGATCACCCGGCCCAGGTGCATCTCCGGCTCTTTGCCCTTTGGCTTGCGCCAGATCCCATCCAAGGGCTCGCCCTTCCATAAACCCTTCGAGAGAGGAGGACGGTTGTAAGGCGCGTCCTCCTCCGCACTGATGACGCCGATGCTGCCGGTCGCATCGACCTCACGGATGCCATCGACCGCGGCGGCCGCGGTCATTCCCCCGCCGATGATCAAATATTGGTAATTCACGGATGTGTCAGGCGCTGGCGAATTGCTGACTTAGCCGTGCCAGAGCGAGAGCGCCGAGAAACAGGCCGAAGTCGCGCAAGGCGATGTCAAAGTAACCCGGAATGAGGAGCAGATTGATAATGATGATCACCAGCCATGCCGCGACGACGTAGGCGAAGAGGCGAGGTTTCAAGGCGACGCCGATGCCGGCGATGATCTCAATCACGCCCACTACCAGCATCAGATTATGACCGCCGATCGGTGAAAGCCGGGCGACGACTCCCGGCAGATATTGATCCCAGTTGACGAGCAGATGAAAGAATTTGTCGACGCCGGCGACGACCGGGGCTGCAATAAATGCCACCTGCAGGATGCGGAATGCCTGGTAGGCCGGAGCCGATGCGCTGCCCGAACGAGCGGGCGCGATGTCTGCGGAATTTGTATTCATAACGTTGGCGGCAGTTTGGACCGCTGGAATAAATAGTCAATATAAAACTTGACTAAAACAATTCAGAACCTGAGGCCTTCCATGTCTCATCCGCCAAAATAACGAGCGTGGCGGGATCACTCAGTCAATATCGTGACTGACTAACGATGGGGGATTAAGAAGGCTTTCTTGATCAACGCTTGGGAGATCGGCCTTGATGTGCACGTCCCAGAAATCACCGCGATTGCCTTTGTTTTGCAGATGATATCTCGACCGTCGCTCACTGGCTGTTCGCTTCGCTGGATCCGTCGCGAATTCAGTCCTTTGGTTGTGCGAGCTGAGTAAGGTAGTGCATTTCCTGATCCCAGATTGCGGCTCACGTGAATCAGAAGTATGAAAATGCCGACAAAGGACTTTGCTCGTTTGCGGCACGAATTCGCCCGCTGCCTCGCGACGCGCACTGTTTGCGTCGCGGGATTGCTGCACATGCGATTCCCAAGTGTCGCGAATCCATGAGACCGGAATTCCTCGCTGAAATCGGACGACAAATAGCCTCTCTGAGCGCTTTCCTCGGGGGTTTCGCCGCTACGTTTCTGGGCATCCTGTTGCAATCCTCCAGCTCACGTCGCCAAGTGGCATGGGCAGCCGGGGCGGCGGCCGTAGCTTCTGCTTCATTCATGATCGCCGTGATCGCGGGCACGTTGGTAGCCATCGTGCTGAACCCTCAGGCGCCAGCGGGAATCGCGACACCGCAGTTCCTGCCTTGGGTTCGCTCGGTGATATTTGTCGCGTTCGCAATCGGGATCTACGCGAATCTGCTGAGTCTTGGATTGAGCGGTTGGATACGGTCTCGTTCCCTCGGAGCGGTGACATCGACGGCGGCATTAATATCAGCGATCATCGTCTGGACTTTCGTCCGATGGCGGTGAGCGATCTTCTCCTTGGCAGCCACTAGTCGGTCGGCGGCACCCTCGGCAGCAGCATCAATGTGCCGAGCACGCCGGCGGCAATTGAGGCAATAAAGATCGCGATTTTGGCAGCCGCGAAATCGGGTGGATTGGGAAAAGCCTCGCCTGCGATGAACAACGACATCGTAAAGCCGATGCCGGCCAGCGCGCCTGCGCCCGCCAGTTGTCGCCACGAATATTCTTTCGGTTTGACCGCGATACGAAAGCGCACCGCCAGCCACGAGGCGGCGAAAATCCCGACCGGCTTTCCCACCACCAGTCCGAGAATGATCGCGAGCATCAGGCTGCTGTGACCTTTGAAAACGTCGCCCGACAAAATTACCCCGGCGTTGGCCAGCGCGAAGATGGGCAGAACACAAAAGCTGGACCACGGTTCGATCGTGCGGAGAAGTTTATCAGCCGGCGATTGCATCCGCCCGTGGATGGCGTCGAGCGCGCGCAGCGCCGGCTCGGACGGGCCGTGTCGCATCAAGGCTTCGTCGGCGCGTTTCCATTCCGCCTGCAGGATCGTTTCCGCCTGTGCGAGCAACGCGCGGAAATTCGCCGGAGGAAGCGTCGGCGTGACCAGCGCGAGGATGACACCAGCGAGAGTGGCATGCAATCCGGCCTCGTGAAGACAAATCCAGAGCGCCAGACCGAGCACGGCGTAAGGCAGCGGGCTGTAGATGCCCGAGCGATTCAGCGCGACCAGCAGGCCGGTCACGAGTACCGAGGCAATCAAATAATTTGGGTTGATCGCGTCCGTGTAAAACAATGCGATCACGCCGATCGCCACCAGATCGTCGATGATGACAGCGGCCGTCAGAAAGACGCGCAGCTCGACCGAGACGCGCGCGCCTAACAAGACCATGATGGCAACCGCGAACGCGGTGTCGGTCGCGATGGGAACTCCCCAGCCTGCAGCCATCGGACCCGGCGGCGCGATAAAAAGATAGATACCGATCGGCAGCGCGATCCCTCCGAACGCAGCGATCACTGGCAATGCGCCGGTCCGCAGAGTCGAGAGCCGTCCGACGGTGAACTCCCGTTTGATCTCGAGACCGACGAACAGAAAAAAGACAGCGAGGAGACCGTCGTTGATCCACTTCAGAAGCGGGAGGATGAAACCCCCGCCGTTGATTCGGATTCCCAGCGGCGTCGCCCAGAGCCTGTTGAAAGCCGGACCGAGCGGAGAGTTTGCGAACGCGAGGGCGAGGATCGACATCGCCAGCAGGAGAAAGCCGGCGGAAGGCCCCCAGCGGATAAAATCGACTGTCGCCGCATGAACCCGATGACCGAGTCCCCCGAGCATTGCCTCGGCCAGACTCGTCGCGTCCCACGGCCCCTCGTAGCGACGGCCATTGATAAAGAATGTCGGCGTAATGATGACGCCGCTGCGCTTTGCGCTTTCCACATCCTCCTGCACCCGCGCTTTGGCCGCAGTCCAGGCGGAAGAGTGCTCTTGATCAGGCGGCGGCAGATTGAACTCCTGCTTGATCTGCGCGAAATCGTCCTCCGTGAAAGCGGGACCCCTTTTCATGAGCGCGTCGTGCACCGGCCAGAATTCCCCGGTGACCTGATAGGCGAACTCCGCCAGCTCCGCGGCGCGCCGCGCTGCTGTCTTCTCGCCCGCAGGCCGATGTCGAAAGACATACCGCATCCGGCTGCCGAATCGATCTCGGAGCGCGGCCACCACTTCATGCGCAGCGTGACACGACTCGCGCGCGTAGTTGCCGTACTCAACCAGGACTAATTCCGAGTTCTCTTCGCCTAACGAGTGGTCCCGGGAAAGATCAACGGGTGGATCGAGCTTCGTCGGTCGTTTCTGCGCCATACAAGAGTAAGAGGGTTAGCTCGTCGGGATTCGTGAGAAAACATCTTTCGTGCAGGAATGATGATCACGAAAAAATAGCCACCGATGGTGGTCACCGATCGAGTCGATCGCGGTGCCAAGCAGGTTCTGCAAAATAGATGAAATCACAAGAGCCATTCGATCGGCAGCAACGACAGAAACCAGGTCGTGGCCCGCAACCACCAGCTTGTGCCCGGTTCCTTGTCGGAGCGCACCAGCTCCTTTCCGCGCTGCTCGGTTCAAAACAGCTTCCCGGTGCTGCTCAATGCACTTCGTAGGAATTAGCGGGAATGGCCTCATGAAATGCTGCTTCGATTTTTTGTGCGAGGACCGGGCTGTCGATGACAAACCCAAGCTCCGTGTTCAGCTTGCGCGAACGCGGATCGAAGTTGAACGATCCGACGAAGAAGCGGGAACGATCCATCGAGAACGTCTTCGCGTGCAGGCTGGAACCGGAGCTGCCGAGCGGCCCGGCGAGATCGCTCTCGCCGCTGTCCGGCGACAGCCGCCGCATTTCATACAGTTTGATCCCCGCCTTGAGGAGAGGTTTACGGCGTCGGGCAAAGCCAGAATAGACCGCCGGCACATCAGAGGCTTCCAGCGAGTTCGTGAGGATTTTGGTTCTGACCCCACGCTTCGCCATTGAGACGAAGGAGTCTGTGCCGTTGTCGCCCGGAACGAAATAGGAGGCGACCAACTCCAAATCGGAGACCGGTTCGCCGATGATTTCCCGCAGCTGCTCATGAAAGAGTTTTCCCGGAGGAGCGCGACCCAGGCCTTTCGCTGGATCATCGCTGATCATATGGGTGAGCGCCCATTCGAAACCCAGCCGGCGCTCGATGAGCGCATTAACGAAGGGGGAATCGCGAACGGCGGTCGTGTAAGCCAGCGCAGCAGGATCGTGCTTCACCCGAGCCGCAGCCGAAGCGACCTCTGCGAGTTTCATCGGATCTACAGGATCAACGATGCGGTCGACAGGATACGAGGAAGCTGACGCCCAATAACGATCAATCCCTGGAGACCTCGGGCACAACCGGCCCGACGGCCAGGACATCGAGGTCAACGAAAAGGGAACCTTCCGCCGTCGCGCCGAAATACTCATCGCCAATATTGCGGCCGCCGATGATCGTGACCTGATTGTCCACCGTGAACGACTTGTTGTGCATGCGCCGGTTGGCGCGCGCGAAGTCGGTCAAATAGCCAATCCGTGGTCTGCGGATCACGAACGGATTGAAAAGCCGCACTTCGATGTTCGGATGCGAATCCAGTGCGGCGAGAATTGGATCGAGACCCTGAGTAGTGTTGTCGTCGAGAAGCAAGCGGACGCGCACCCCACGATCGGCCGCGGCGTGAAGTGCTTGGAAGAGCAACGTGCCGGTCATGTCGTCTTCCCAGATGTAATACTGAACATCCAGCGTCCGTTGGGCCACCTCCGCCAGGCGCGCGCGAGCGCCAAAGGCGTCGCGCGAATTCGCTAACAAATAGACTCCGGAAAAGTCCCGGATGCGCTTCGAGCAGAGGCGCGAGGGATTGACCGAGCCGCGTCTCGGCGCCCTGCGGAAGAGCCGCTCAAGTGGGGCGTCCCTCCAGTGACGGCAATCGACTGCATTGCCCGATCACAAAAAGTATCAGCCCCACCCCAACGAGGCAGATGGCGATGGCTTTAAGAGTTTTGAGCATGCGCGCCCGGCGGTCCCGACTCCTAACTTGCCTCGCCTGGCGTGACGAAACGACTGTCACGAAAGTCGCTGCCATTTGCACGAGGCGCCGGCGTCGAAACGGGTAGGCGATAGACCGCCTTCTCACCGCCTCCTGGCGGCCCCTCGATCTCGAATCACGGGCACCGGAGACGACACCTGAGCGCACCCGCGATGCTCATGTCATCAGCTGATCTCAGTCGTTTGGATTTGTCTTGTCCACTTGACGAGCGCCTCAAGCAATCTTCGGATGTAGCCTTTGGTTGTTTCATCCGTCAGAATTCCATTTGCATCGAACCGATCGGCCGCGTTCCCGATCATTACCTCCGGGCGGTTAAGAGGGAACATGTTTAAAAAGACCATCGACTGGCGCAGGTGATACTGCGCCCGCGCAGTGGCGATGTTGCCCATCGAGGCGCCCATGATCGCGGCCGGTTTGCCATCCCACGCACTATCGCCGTAGGGCCGGGAAGCCCAATCAATCGCGTTCTTCAGCACGCCCGGCACGGAATAGTTATACTCCGGCGTAACGAAGAGAATCGCATCGGCCGCCCGTACCCGTTTCTTTAGCTCGGCGACCTTGGCGGGCGGATTCTGCTCGTCGTCCTGATTGAAAGCAGGAATGCCATCGAGCTCGAAAATCTCCAGTGTCGCCCCCTCGGGCACGAGCTCCTGCGCAGCTCGCAACGCGCCTCGGTTGTACGATTGGCGCCGAAGGCTGCCGGCGATGCCGAGAATGGTGATCGGTTGTTTCATAAATATTGAGAAGGCGAGAGAGCATCCTTTGGTCTCTCGTTGTATATCGTTCTGAGCCGGCAAATGGATGCGGATGGCCCGATCAGCGAGGAGGATGTGAAGCGATCAGTTAGGCTCCGAAGGTCCTGTTGGAACGTCCAACGACTCAGCGCGATCAGCGTCGCTCTCTCGATTTGTCCGGCGAAACGGCTACAGCGGCCGTTTCATCGTTAGGCGACTGGCGACGCGCAGCAGCACCGCGGGCGTTAGCCTAACGATGGCCATGCCCGCTTTCATCGCCCAGCCGGGAATGACGATCGCACGATCCGATTCAACTCCTCGGAGCGCGGCAGTGACGACTTCTTCCACCGAGACATAAACGAATTCCGGCCCGAGTTCGTTCTCATTCGGGGAGCGTCGCGCAACCTCCGAGAATTCCGTCCGCACCGGTCCCGGACAAAGCGCGGTCACGCCAAGTCCGCTGCCGCGCAACTCGGTGCGCAGAGCCTCGGATAAACTGGTGACATAGGCTTTCGTTGCTGCGTAAACCGCGAAGTTCGCGAGCGGGAGAAAGCTGGCAGACGAGCTCACATTCAGGATCGCACCTCCGTTCCGGCGCGCGATCATCGCCGGCAACAAGCCGCGCATCAGCCTCGTTAGGGCAACCACGTTCACGAGCATCATCTGGTCGAGCTTCTCCGGGTCCGCCGTCGCAAAGGCGCCGAGATCACCGAGGCCCGCATTGTTGATCAACAGGTTGATCGAAAGGTGCTCGCGTTCCGTCCAGGCAATTAGGCGGCGGATTTCTTCCGCTTCCGCGAGATCGGCGGGATGAACTTCGAGGCGCAGATGCGGATGGAGCGCGCCCAATTCCTCCCTCAATTCCTGCAGCCGATCAGCCCGGCGCGCGACCAGCACGAGCAGCTCGGCACGATCGGCAAGTTGCCGCGCAAACTCGCGACCGATCCCCGAGGAAGCGCCTGTGATCAGGGCGCGGCAACCTTCAAGTTTCATTCGCTTCCCTTTTTCGTCAGGAGTGGTTTCAGGATTTTCCAGACATTCTCTGCCACGATTTTGTGACCAGCCGCCGTCGGGTGGATGTGGTCTGGCTGATTCAGGTCGACATGACCGCCCACGCCGTCGAGCAGGAACGGAATCAACGCTGCGTGATTCCTTGTGGCGAGCTCGGGAAAGACCGCGGCGAATTTCGCTGCATAATCTTCGCCGAGATTGGGCGGCATCCGCATCCCGGCGATCACGATCTTCACGTGCGGATTCTTCGCTTTCACCTTGTCGATGATTGCCTGCAGGTTTTTCTCCGTTTGCTCGACCGGCAGACCGCGGAGGCCGTCATTCGCGCCGAGTGCGAGCACGAGAACGTCGATCGGTTTCTGCAAAATCCAGTCAAGGCGGCTCAAGCCGCCGGCCGACGTCTCGCCGCTCAGTCCGGCATTAATCACGTCGAAGGGCAGATGGCTCGCGCGGATTTTCTCCTGGATCAGCGCGGGATAAGCCTGCGACTCCTGCACACCCAGACCGGCGGTGAGACTATCGCCGAGGAACAGGATCGTGCCGCCGCGGACGGGGCCTGCGCAACAGAAGAGAAAAAGCGCCAATCCGAAAGTCTGCCGGGCCAATTTCCTCATGCGCGACGAACTTTCATCGCGTAAGCAAGACGCGGCGCCCTGCACCGTCAATGAGCTCGATCCCAATTCTCGACCTCCGGAGCCTAACGAAGAGCTACGCGACCGGCGGGAATCAGCTGACCGTTCTACGCGATGTTTCTTTCACGCTCGCGCAAGGCGCGACCTGCGCGATTCTCGGGCCCTCGGGAAGTGGGAAGACGACCTTGCTCGGCCTCGCGGCGGGACTTGATCAGCCGACTTCCGGCACCGTTTTCCTGAATGGGATTTCGTTAGGCGAAATCAGCGAGGATGAGCGGGCCCGGGTCCGGAATGCGCAGGTGGGATTTGTCTTTCAGAATTTCCAGCTTATCCCGACGCTGACCGCGCTCGAGAACATCACGGTGCCGATGGAACTTCGCGGCGACCGTGGCGCTCGCGAGCTGGCGGGCGAGCTTCTCCAGCGCGTCGGATTAAGTGACAGGGCGGATCATTATCCCGCCCAACTGTCCGGCGGCGAACAGCAGCGGATCGCCCTCGCCCGGGCGTTCATCAATCGGCCGAAGATTCTTTTCGCCGACGAGCCGACTGGGAACCTGGATGCGGACACGAGCCAGCGTGTAATCGAGATCATGCTCGAACTGAATCGCACCGACGGCACGGCGCTCGTCCTCGTGACGCACGATCCGGAAGTAGCGCGGCTGACGGAGCGGACAATTCGGCTGCGAAATGGAGAGATGTCGGCATGAGGAAAGCGGCGCACCCACTACTTCATCCGCAGCGCAAAACGGCGAAGCCGAAGAATCCCGCGCACCTTCCCGGAAGCTCCGCTGCAGAAACAATCAACCGGGGGCGGATTGATTGGGCAGTCCGCGCGCACGGCGCCTTTGATCGATCTCTTCAAGGAGGACCGGCGGGATCCTTCGGCTTCGCTCCGCTCCGCTCAGGATGACGACTTTTTCTTTCATCCTTCGCATGGCCTGGCGCGACAGCCGATCGAGCCGGCGCCGGCTTCTGTTGTTTTCCATTTCAATCTCGTTAGGCGTGGCCGCATTGATCGCGATTGGTTTGTTCCGTGTCAGCCTCGCGCAGGCGATCGACGATCAGGCGCGGGCATTGTTAGGCGCGGATCTGGTGGTGGAAAGTTCTCAGCCCTTTACGCAGGAGCAGGAGCGCGTCCTGCATTCGTTAGGCGAGACGCAGGCGCGCGAGGTGCGCTTCCGGACGATGGCGCTTTTCCCGAAGAGCGGCGGGACGCGGCTTGTTCATCTACGTGCGCTCGGCGGCGGTTTCCCATTTTACGGAAAGATGGAAACCGCCCCGGCTGCGGCTGCGCAAAGTTTTCGGAACGGCGGTCAGGCTGTGCCTGAAGAAAGCCTGCTTCTTCAGTTTCACGCGCAACCGGGCGACCCGATCAAGATCGGCGACCTCACGCTTACGATCGCGGGGGCGCTGACGAAAATGCCGGGCGAAGCGTCGCCCGCCGCGAGCTTCGCGCCTCGCATTTACATTCCGCTGCAAAACCTCGCGCAGACGAATCTACTCAAACCGGGTAGCCTCGCGCGCTACCTGGATTTCGTGAAATTCGCGCCGGGCGTTGATGTCGCGGCGGAGATCAAAAAACTTGCGCCGAGCATCGAAAGCGCCGGCTTGGAATACGACACGGTCGCGAAGCGAAAGAAGGATCTCGGGGAAGCGCTCGACAATCTTTATCGTTTCCTCAATCTCGTCGGCTTCATCGCCTTGCTGCTCGGCGCGGTCGGTGTGGCCAGCGCGATCCAGGCACACCTCCAGCAAAAAGTGCGGACGGCGGCGGTGCTTCGCTGCCTCGGCGCGGCCGGGCGCACGACGGTTTTCGTTTACTTGATTCAGGCGGTCGCGCTCGGCGTGATCGGCGCGGTCGTCGGCGCAGCGCTTGGCCTAACGATGCATCAACTGCTCCCGGGCGCGTTGCAAAAGTACATCCCGTTCACGCTCCCGACCGCGATCATCTGGGCCCCGGTCGGGCGCGGAATGGGCATGGGATTGGCGGTCTGCGTTCTCTTCGCGCTCCCACCGCTCTTGCGGTTTCGCCGCGTTTCGCCGCTGCTCACCTTGCGCGCGTCGGTCGATAAAAATGCGGCGGCTGCGAAGGCGGACTCTGCGCTTTGGTTTACTTATTTGGCGATCGCTTTGGGCCTGACTGCGTTCGCCATTTCGCAGTCAGAAAAATGGAGCGACGGACTCTGGATCGCAGGCGGTCTGGGACTGGCCGTGCTCGTCCTGATGGGCATGGCGAAGCTCCTGATTTTTCTGGTGCGCAAGCTTCTGCCACAGCGCTGGAGCTTTGTCGTGCGCCAGGGGCTGGCGAATCTCCACCGGCCGAACAACCGGACGCTGCTCCTGACGCTGTCGTTAGGTTTGGGCACCTTTTTGCTTCTGAGTATTTACCTGACGCGCGACGTGCTGCTCTCGCAGTTCAAGTCGATCGACGCGCAAAATCAGCCGAACATTTTCCTCTTCGATATCCAGCCGGCGCAGACGAGCGGCGTGGCTGCACTCGTTAGGCAGCAGGGTCTGCCGGTCATCCAGCAGGCGCCGATCGTGACCATGCGTCTCGTGGAAGTGAAAGGCCGGAAGTCGTCGGAAATTTTGAAAGACCCGCACCGAACCGCGCCGGAATGGGAACTCGAGCGGGAATATCGCTCGACCTATCGAGACAAGATGAGCGAGACGGAGAAGCTGACGGCTGGGAAATGGATCGGCCATCTGGACTACCAACCGGGCGAGGTCGTGCCGATCTCGGTCGAGGAAGGAATCGGAAAGGATCTTGGCCTAACGATCGGTGACGAGCTGGTTTTCGATGTCCAGGGTGTGCCGATCAAATGTCGCGTGGCCAGCTTGCGGAAAGTCGATTGGAAACGATTCCAGACAAATTTCTTCGTCGTGTTCCCGACTGGTGTGCTCGAAAATGCGCCGACGTTTAACGTGCTTGTGAGCCGGGTGCCGACGCCGGCCGCCTCGGCGAAATTGCAAAACGCGGTCGTGCAAAAGTTCCCGAATGTTTCCGCGATGGATCTCACTTCCGTGATCGAAACGGTCGATTCGATCCTGACGAAAGTTGCGCTCGTCATTCGGATCATGTCGCTCTTTGTCGTCGGCACGGGATTGATTGTGCTTGGGAGCACGATCTGGAGCGGGCGCTATCAGCGGCTGAAGGAAAGCGTGCTCCTGCGCACGCTGGGCGCGACGCGGCGGCAGATCTGGGAAATCCTGACCGCGGAATATTTGTTCCTCGGCTTGCTGGCGAGCGGGACCGGGATCGTGCTCGCGATTCTCGCGAGCTGGGCGCTCGCGGTATTCGCATTCAAACTCACTTACACGCCATCGCTCTGGCCGATTCTTGTCGCGGCGATCGTGGTGAGCGCGCTGACCGTTGCCGTCGGTTTGCTCACGAGTTACGGAATCGGGAGCACGCCTCCGCTCGCGATTTTGCGTGACGAATTGGATTAGCGCGCGACTGAGCGTCATCCTGAGCGAGCCGCAGGCATAGTCGAGGGATCCTGATAGGCTGCTGGGGCGCTTTCGTGCCGTATTTCCCACCGTCGAGGCTCGGGATCCCTCGGCCGGGGTCGGGGATAACGGCCCTCTACGACCGCAACTTAGTCAGCTCGAGTTTCGTTAGGGGACGCCAGGCGCCGCGCGGCATTTCGCCCAGCCGCAGGTGGCCGAGACGCGTGCGGACGAGCCGCTTCACGTCGTAGCCGACCGCATAAAACATGCGACGGATTTGCCGGTTCATCCCCTGCTGCAAAATTACTCGGAGCCTTGTCGGCCCGATTGCCTGAACGCGCGTGAGCCTGGCGCGTTTGCCGTCGAGAAAGACGCCGACCCGCAATTTTTCCGCGAGCTTTGGGTCCCACAGTCGATCGAGGGTCACCTCGTATTCCTTTTCCACCTTGTAGCGTGGATGCGTGAGATGCTGTGCGAGATCGCCGTCGCTCGTGAGTAAAAGCAGCCCTTCGGTTTGCGCATCGAGTCGGCCGATGTTGAAGAGCCGGGAAAACTTCGCGGGCAACAAATCGTAAATCGTATCGGTAGCCTGCGGGTCCCGCCGGGTGCAGACGAAACCAGCCGGCTTATAGAGCGCGATGGTGAGCGTTTCTGCCGGCCTAACGAGCCGGTGCCCGACCTTGACGTGATCGTTTGGCTCAACCTGCGTGCTGAAATTCGTGCAGAGCTGGCCATTGACCGTGACCTGCCCGGCAGCAATGACCTCGTCGCAATGCCGGCGCGAACCGAGCCCAGCGGCGGCGAGGAAACGATTCAGGCGCATGAAAAAGCCGGGCGTTCAAAGTTGAAAGTTGAAAGGGAGCCGGCTGCGCGGCCCTCAACCGAAACTCGAAACCCCAACTTCCGCCTAGAGATCAGGCTTCGTCTTCGGCAGGCCGATGACTTTGCTCGAATCGGTCCACTGGTTTCGCTTCTTTAACAATTCGACCCGCTCAAAACGTTTCAAGACGTTGCG
>JAICMR010000230.1 GCA_025929155.1 Chthoniobacterales bacterium
ACGCTGGCGGTAATCACATCGCCGAGGCCGGCGCGCAATCCGAGGTCGCCGCCGCGCGGCAAAATGCATTGCAATTTGCGCGCGCCGCTGTTGTCGGCCACCTCCAGAATGGTTCGCATTCCGATCATGTCAGTTCTCCTAAAATCCTGTTCTGCCGCCTACTTCGCTTTGACGGTCTTCCGCTGGGACGTGTCCGCCGACTCCCGTACGGCCGGATGATCCACTCCTACCTGTACGGCCCGGCGCAGAATGGTCCCGAGCGTCCAGCGTTTCAGCCGGCTCAAAGGACGGCACTCGATGATCCGGACGAAATCGCCCGGCTTGGCAGTCTCCTGCTCATCGTGCACGTAAAATTTCTTCCGCTTGGTGACGATTCGCTTATAGAGCGGATGCGGCACCCTGCGCGTCACTTCCACGACGATCGTCTTGCTCATCTTCGTCGAAATAACTTCGCCAACCTTCTCGTTCTTGTGTCCGACCGCCTCGGTAATCTGCTCCGCCATCGCTCTTTGTCCTTACTTACTCTTTTTCGATTTCTTCTTGCCGTCCGCGGCTTTCACTGCGGCGACCTGGACGGCGGTCTCGCCGTTCGCCTTCTTATCAGTGAGGATTGTGAGCATGCGGGCGCGATCCTTGCGCAAGCCGCGGTACTTTTTCAGTCCCTCCGCCGTCCCCATTCCGATCTGGAAGCGCAAACGGAACAACTGCTCCTGAGCATCCTGCTGCTGCCGCTCGAGTTCCGCGACGTCGAGTTCACGATATTTCAATGCTTTCATCGTCGTTTCTCCTGCGCCTTAATCGGCGCGTGCGCGCGTGACGAATTTCGTCGGCACTGACAGCTTCATAGCCGCCAGGCGCATCGCCTCCGCCGCGATCACCGGCGTCACGCCTTCCATCTCGAACAGTACGCAGCCGGGGCGGATAACCGCTACCCACGCTTCGGGCGCGCCTTTACCTTTACCCATACGGGTTTCAGGCGGTTTCTTCGTGATCGGCTTGTCGGGGAAAATTCGTATCCAGACTTTCCCGCCGCGCTTAATGAAACGCGTCATCGCGATACGGGCTGCTTCAATCTGGCGATTGGTCACCCAGCCACACTCCATCGCTTTCAAGCCGTAGTCGCCGAACGAGAGCGTCGATCCACGCCAGGCCTTGCCCGTCATGCGGCCGCGCTGCTGCTTGCGAAACTTCACTTTCTTCGGCATTAACATAGCGACAATCTCCTAAACCGAGCAGGCGCGCCTACTCGTTCGATTCCTTATTCTCCTCGCCTGCGGGCGGAGCGGCGGGCTCGGTCTCGCCACGCGCTTCCTGCTTCCAGCTCGGCGCGGTCACCGGAGCAAGCGGCGGAATGATGGGCGAAGTCGCCGGTTTCGGCATATCACCCGGCTGCGCCTGGACAACCGGCCCGGCCATGGGAACGGGCGCGGCAGCCGGGGCACGGCGTTCGCGATCCCCACGGTCGCGCTCCTCACGGCGTCTACGGCGCGGCTCGCCTTCGTTCCGCAGCGAACTGCGGCGACTGGAGCCCTCGAGCACTTCACCCTTGTAAATCCACACCTTGACGCCGATCACGCCATAGGTGGTGTAAGCCTGGCTGAACCCGAAATCGATGTCCGCGCGGAGCGTGTGCAAGGGAAGCTGTCCCTGCAGATACCACTCGCTACGCGCGATCTCGGCGCCATTCAAACGTCCCGACACACGAACCTTGATTCCTTTGCATCCGAAGCGCAGCGCCGAATCGACGGACTTGCGCATCGCGCGGCGAAAAGCCACTCGTTTTTCAAGCTGTAACGCGATCGACTCGCTGACGAGCTGGGCATCCATTTCCGGCCGGTGTACTTCCTGAATATCGATGTACACTTCCCGCTTCGTTTTCTTTGCGAGGTCGCTCTTTAACTTCTCGATCTCCGCGCCCTTCCGTCCGATGATGATGCCCGGCCGCGAAGTTCTGATCGTAATGCGCAGCTTATTGCCGGGCCGGTCGACCTCGATCGAACTCACGCCCGCCGCTTTCAACCGCGATTGGAGCGATTCCTTCAAATCCAGATCTTCGTGCAGAAGCTTCGAGTAATCCTGTTTGGCAAACCAGC
>JAICMR010000165.1 GCA_025929155.1 Chthoniobacterales bacterium
GACCGGACATTCCGCGCGCATTCAAGACACCGCTAGTGCCGCTAGTCCCAATCTTAGGAATTCTCTTCAACTTCCTCATGATCTTCAGCTTGGGAGTAGACAACTGGCTTCGCCTGTTCGTCTGGCTGGCAATCGGACTTGCCATTTACTTCGGATACAGCCGCTACCACAGCAATCTCGCGTCTGCTTTATCGAGGCTGGAGAAGTCGACGACCTCTCCCGGAGACTAAAAGCGATTTCCCTTTTGCTTGGACACCGCTGTACGAAGAGTAAAGCTAGTGCGGACGGACAGCATCATCCTTAGTTAGCCGCACATCAGTTAGCCGCACATCGTTCGCTGTCATGTCGCGGCCCCCGGAAACGGCGCCGGTCATGATTCTTACCCACATTGCGAGAAGATGGTCGAGACGGCACCGCGTGGACACGTGAGGACAGACTGAATCATACCTGAGCATGCGAGGCTCAGGAGGAGCAAGATCGACGAGCAGCGATGATGGCGGCCATGGCCGAAGCCCACGCGGAATCTTTATCGAAAAGGAGCGTGAGAATGCAACTAGGAATGATCGGCTTGGGGAGGATGGGAGCCAGCATGGTGACTCGCTTATTGCACGGCGGCCATCAGTGCGTTGCCTTCGATATGAAGGCTGACAGCGTCAAGGAATTAGCAGGTAAAGGCGCGACGGGCGCCGTTTCGCTAGATGACTTCATCGCCAAGCTGAATCCGCCGCGCGCCGTCTGGTTAATGGTGCCTGCTGGAGCAGTGGAGGCAACTCTGCATGAGGTTGCCGGGAAGATGCAGCAAGGAGACATCATTATTGATGGAGGCAACTCTTATTACATTGACGACATCCGGCGAGCCAAAGAGCTGAAACCCAAAGGCGTCCGCTATCTCGATGTCGGAACGAGCGGTGGCGTTTGGGGAATCGAACGCGGTTATTGCATGATGATCGGAGGTGAGGCCGAGGCCGTAAAACATCTCGATCCTATCTTCAAGACGCTTGCTCCGGGACGTGGTGATATCCCACGCACGCCCGGGCGGGAAAAAGCAGGTGGCTCTGCTGAAGAAGGTTACCTCCACTGCGGACCTTCCGGCGCAGGCCATTTCGTCAAAATGGTTCATAACGGAATTGAATACGGCCTTATGGCGGCCTACGCCGAGGGCCTGAACATTCTGCGGCACGCCAACGCTGGCAAGGAGAGTGCCCAGACCGCCGATGCCGAGACGACGCCGCTGCGGAATCCGGAGCATTATCAGTACGACCTCAACCTGCCCGACATTGCAGAGGTATGGCGACGCGGGAGCGTCATCGCCTCGTGGTTGCTGGATCTGACCGCTATCGCGCTCCTCGATCAACCCGATCTCGGCAGGTTCTCCGGACGTGTGTCGGATTCCGGGGAAGGCCGCTGGACCGTCATGGCAGCCATCGAAGAAGGATCTCCAGCCCCGGTTTTGAGCGCCGCTCTCTACCAGCGGTTCAGTTCGAGAGGTGAGGAAGATTTTGCTGACAAGTTGCTCTCAGCGATGCGATTCGAATTTGGCGGCCATTTGGAGAAGAAAAACAACGGATGAGTGAAAAACCTGCCTATGACGTTATAGCGAGCGGAAACTCTGCATCCGGACCGCCTTCCGACGCCTTAGTTTTTTTCGGCGCAACCGGCGACCTCGCTTATAAGCAAATCTTTCCGGCCTTACAAAACATGGTTCAGCGCGACGGCCTGAACGTGCCTGTGATCGGAGTCGCCAAATCCGGCTGGAGCCTTGACAACCTTCGCGCTCGCGCTCACGATAGCCTCGCGCAGCACGGCGGAGGCGTCGATGAAGCGGCGTTTGCCAAGCTGGCGCAATTGCTTCAGTACGTGGATGGCGACTACAACGATCCGGCGACCTTCGACAAGTTGCATAAGGCGCTCCATGGCGCCAAACGCCCGGCGCATTACCTGGCCGTCCCGTCGAGCTTGTTTGGCAATGTCGTCGAAGCACTGGGAAAGTCGGGGAGTGCTCGAGACGCGCGCATCATCATCGAAAAGCCGTTCGGGCATGACCTTGCCTCCGCGCGAAAATTGAACGCCGTACTACACTCTGCCTTTCCCGAGCCGGCAATCTTTCGCATTGACCATTACCTTGGCAAGGAAGCTGTGGAGAATCTGCTTTTTTTCCGCTTTGCTAACACGTTCCTCGAGCCAATCTGGAATCGCAACTACGTTCATAGCGTGCAGATCACGATGGCGGAAACGCTTGGAGTCGCCGGCAGAGGCGCGTTTTACGACGCGACGGGCGCGATCCGCGACGTCCTTCAAAATCATTTACTTCAGGTCGTAAGTCTCCTGGCAATGGAACCGCCAACGAGTATGTACTTTGAATCGCTGCACGACGAGCAGGTCAAGGTATTTCGCACGGTCCCTCCGCTCGATCCTGCACACCTGGTGCGAGGACAGTTCCGCGGTTATCGCGACGAGCCAGGAGTTGCCACCGATTCACAGGTCGAGACTTTTGCTGCCGTACGGCTTGAAGTCGATTCCTGGCGTTGGGCGGGCGTCCCATTCCTGATCCGAGCCGGTAAACGCCTTCCAGTAGCGGCTACCGAAGTTTTCGTCAAACTGAAGCAGCCACCTCTGAGTAAGTTAGATCCGGGAAGTAATTACTTTCGCTTCCGGCTTGGCCCCGATTTATCCATAAGTCTCGGCGCCAGGATCAAGCGTCCGGGCGCGCAGATGATCTCGATGCCGGCGGAACTCTCCGCGGTTAACCAGTCCAAATCTCAAGACCTGGAAGCCTACGAGCGATTACTCACCGACGCGATGCGGGGCGATGCTACGCTCTTCGTGCGCGAGGATGCCGTGGAAGCAGCCTGGTCCATTGTCGGGCCGGTACTAGGGAGCGCCACGCCGGCTCACGTCTACGAGCCGGGCACTTGGGGACCGCCAGAGGCGGATCTGCTTGCTGCCGATATTGGAGGGTGGCACAATCCGGAGAAGCAGCCTCGGATATAGCTGCCTATCTCAATCGACTTGGCGGTCCCGCCGTGGGAGCCGCTTGCGAGATGATGGAATTAGTGAAGTTTTTCGATATCTTCCGTTCTCAACCATCGTCGGCGCACAGTTCGACGGCCGACCAAAGCGAGACTGTGCGCAAGATTGTGGACGCGCTGGAGCGGCTCGATCCCGATCAGGCCCGGTACCTGGCGGCTTTCGCCTACATCCTCAGCCGGGTTGCGCGCGCAGACCTCAAAATCTCACCGGAAGAGACGCGCGCTATGGAAAAGATAGTCGTCGAATTTGGCGGCGTCTCCGAAGATCAAGCCATCCTCGTGGTTCAGATCGCTCGCCACCAAAACATGTTGTTCGGCGGCACCGAGAATTTTCTGGTCACGCGCGAGTTCAATAAGATCGCCACCGAAGAGCAGAAGCTTGCTCTGCTTGACTGCCTCTTCCGCGTTGCCGCGGCTGAAGATCTCATCTCCACGGTGGAAAACAACGAGATCCGTCAAATCGCCAGCGAACTCGGCCTGCCACATGAGGACTTCATCGCCGTCCGTTCCAAATACCGCGGCCAGCTTGGCGTGTTGCGAACGGACCAGCAGTAGTTGCGGAGTAAACGCAACGCTGTGTGTTCCGACGGTAGCCTGATCCGCCCACTCTATGAAGAGGCGAACGAAAGGAAAACTGGCAATGGGCGGCAGCTTACCATAGGATGACAGTTGAGGAAACGGAAGGGTTGCAGAAGGCGTGCCATGCGTTGACTTGGGAAATAATGACTCAGCAACCCCTCATCGCAATCGAAGTGAAAACATGGATTCGACCGGTTCCGCCCCCGAACTCCAGCGACTGCCCGCAGGCGGCGCGTCAACTCTTCGAGGGATGCGGGAGCAAGCGATGGCCGACTTGCAGGAACAGCTCATGAAGGCCGAGAGGTCGCTGCGAGAAACAGAATCTCGCTTACAGGAGCAGAGGAACGTCATAATCAGCCTGCAACAGAAACTCGAAATTCGCAATCTGTCACTTGAGCGGCTCCAGGCGCAGTTTACAACAGCAGCCGATGCGGTTAACCGGTTGCTGGACGAACGGCAGCGAGTGCGTAACTCGCGATGGCTGCGTTTAGGGCGAGCGCTGGGACTCGGCCCATTTATCGGAGACGATCTGCCATGAGGCTCGTGCGATTTTTGGTTGGGATTTTCCTCCTGATTTTGAGCCCGCTCATTCTGCTCGTGAGTGTCGCCATCTTGTTCGCCGTTGACATCTGTTTCGCTGTATTCGGTCGAAAACGGCTTCCTCCTGCGATTGCGACGGACAATCGTGCGGCTAGCGTCGTCATTCCAAACTGGAATGGCCGCGATCTGCTGGCGAGGTATCTACCCAGTGTTATTGACGCCGTTTCGGGCAATCCTCGAAACGAAGTGATTGTCGTGGATAACGCCTCGACGGACGGCAGCGCGGATTTCGTGGCCGAGCGATATCCGCAGGTAAGGGTGATCCGCAGCGATCGGAATCTTGGCTTCGGTGGGGGATCGAATCTCGGTTTCCTTGAAGCCAAGAACGATATTGTCGTTTTGTTGAACAGCGACATGCGGGTGGAACGGGATTTCCTGGCGCCGCTGCTGGAACCGTTTGCCGACGCGCTGGTTTTCTCGGTTTCGTGCCAGATTTTCTTTTCCGACCCTGAGAAGCGCCGGGAAGAAACCGGCCTCACACAGGGATGGTGGGGACAAGGGCGCTTCCGCGTGACGCATCGCGTCGACGACGAGATCGTAAAGCCGTTTCCGTGCTTCTATGGTGGCGGCGGATCGAGCGCTTACGATCGTCATAAGTTTCTTCAACTAGGCGGCTTTGACGAAATTCTAAAGCCGTTTTATTACGAGGACACAGACCTGGGCTTTATGGCATGGAAGCGCGGATGGAAGGTGCTCTACCAGCCGCGGAGCGTCGTTTACCATGAGCACCGGGGCACGATCGGCCGCAAGTTTTCGCCTCAATATATTCAGGGTGTTCTCAAGAAGAACGCGGTGCTGATGGTATGGAAGAACATCCACAGCCCGCGGATGCTTCTGGCCCATATCGCGGCTTGTTTCACGAGCTCGGTACATACGTTGGTCTCGGGGGATCAGCCTGGCAGTTTCAGCTTTCCGGGGCTAGCCAAGGCGTTTCTTCAACTCGCGGGCGCCGCAGGCGCACGATGGCGAGCGCACAGGCTGGCCGCGGTGGACGATCGCGAGGCGTTTCGAAGGCACATAGGTGGATACTTTCGCGATCGCTTCGACGCCCCGTTTGAGCCTGTGCCTTCGCAGCTACGGGTCCTATTCGCCGCCCCTTACGCCATACAACCTCCACTCCACGGCGGAGCCGTGTTCATGAAGC
>JAICMR010000051.1 GCA_025929155.1 Chthoniobacterales bacterium
AGCCGAGCGGATGACGATGACCGAACTCTGCGCGCATCTTTTCAAGGAGTTTCAGTTTGGCCTCAGCCTGATCCGCAAGAATACCGGTCGCACTGAGTTTCTGCTCGACGCGTCGGCCATTGATGCGCCCGACAAATTTCTCAGCGACCTCGTGCTCCATTCCTACGGTCCCGGCGCGCCGGCCGCATGAAGAGCTCCTTTCTGGGCACTTTCTGGATCGGAGGACTCACCGCGGCCGTAGTCGTGGCGTTGCAAAAATTCGGCTTGCTGCTCAAGCCGGAGAAGGCGCTCAATCGACTGCTTTTCGGCGTCGATTTGCCTAACGAGACGATCACGCTTGGAAATTACCTGCTCGTCGTGGTGCTCGGTTTCGCGGTTGCCTGGACGATGCGGCAAATTCCGGAGCTGCGGCGTCGCGCAATCCTGCTCTTTCTCCTGCTCGTCGAGCTGCTCGCTGCGGCCTGGGTTCTCGCGCTCGCCTCCGTTTTTTTTCAGCCGCTCCCTGGCGTCCTCGTCGCATTGCTGGCCGCTGCGCTTGTGGCGGTGGTCCATCTTTCGGGCTCCGATCGCCGACGCGCTCTCGCCGGTCTTTTCCACGGCCGGCTGGCGCCGCGGGAGATCATCCGCCTAACGGAAAGCAATCTGCCGGATTTAACTGAACCGCAGACTCGCGAGGTCACTTTTCTCTTTTGCGAGATCGCCAACCAAGCCGAGCTGATGGACGAGCTAAAGCCGGCCGATTGCGCGAGGCTGACGACCCGTTTCATCGAGCTGGCGAGCGAATTGTTTCTGAAGGAGGGCGCCTATCTGCATGGGGCGGACGGCGAAGGCGTGCGAGCAATCTTCGGTTTTCCGCTGGCCGCCGCAAATCATGCAGTGATCGCATCCCGGGCGGCGCTGGCGTTTCGCGACCGTCTCGCGATTCTTGTCGACGAGGCGTCGGAGTCGTTAGGAAAAATTGATCTCCGAATTGGGCTGGCTGCCGGTTCGGTGGTTACGACGCTGCCGCAAAAAACCGAATCCCCCTGCGCCGGTGTGGTGCTGAGCGGGGAGCCAATCGAGTTGGCGCATCGGCTGGCGCTCGCCAATAAGGTTTATGGCTCGCGCATTTTGCTCGATCCGCACGCTTTTAGTGAAGCGGGCGCGGAAATCGTGGCAAGACCGATTGATTTCCTGCGCAGCAGCGAAGCCCACGACCGTCTGGAAGTTTACGAACTCCTCGCGCTCACCGCGGACGCCAGCGAGAAGGAGATCTCCTGCCGCGATTCCTTCTGGAAAGGCTTGGTCTATTTCCGCGAGCGCCGCTGGGCCGAGGCTTTCGCGGAATTCAACCGCGCGCGGCGCGATGACACCGAAACGGACGAACCACTGCAATGGTATCTGCGCCGCCTCGAACCGCTCGTGCTCCACATGACGACAGAGCCCTCGGCGGTCGCTGATCCCCTTGCGCCGCGATGAAGCGCATTCAATATCCCGACGCGATCCGCGGTTTGATCGCGCAGTTGCGGCAAATGCCGGGAGTCGGCCCTCGCTCCGCTGAACGAATCGCGCTTTGGTTCGTGCAGGCCCGCGGACCGCAACCGGAAGCGATCGCACAAGCCATTACGGAGGCGCGGTCCGCAATTCATGCCTGCCGGCTCTGCGGATTTTTTGCAACGGAGGAACTCTGCGAAATCTGTGCTGACCCTTCGCGCACGGAAGGATTGCTCTGCGTCGTCGAACAGCCCACGGATATTTTGCCTCTGGAAAAAACGAGCGCGTTTCGCGGAAAATATCACTCGTTAGGCGGGAGGATCTCGCCGCTCGATCGGGTGGCGCCGGAGGATCTGCGGATCGCGGAGTTGATCGAACGGGTGGAAAGCGAAAATCCCAAAGAGATCATTTTTGCGCTGGCCGCGGACGTCGAGGGAGAAGCGACGACGCATTATCTCGTCGACCTTCTTCAGAAATATCAGGTGCAACTCACGCGCCTCGCGCATGGGCTTCCGGCTGGCGGCGGTCTCGAGTCGGCGGACGAGCTCACGCTTTCTCGCGCGCTTTCCGGACGCACCCGCTTGTGAATTTGCTGTCGAAAGGGTCGCCGGAGTCGGAAAAAGCCGCGGTTGACGCTCCAACGGCCGAGCATTAGGCTCGCTCCCCGTCACGGGAAAATTTTTAAATTCAACAGGATCAGGAGAAACAATCGACATGCCAGAAGTGATCGTTCGTAAAGGTGAGCCGGTGGACCGGGCCTTGAAACGGCTCAAGAACAAGCTGGACGCGGAAGGAATTTTGGAAGAAGTGCGTCGGCTGCGCGCCTTTGAGACGCCTTCGCAAAAGACCCGTCGAAAGGCGAAAGCCAACGCGAAACGGGGCCGCGCCAAATTCCGGTTCAATCCCTCGTAGCCGTTTGCCGGTAGCAACTTAGACCGCAGAGAGCGCAGGGGAGTCCAGAGAATTTCTCTGCGGTTTTTGCAGCTTATTACCTCTTCGGGACGGCAGAGGTTCGCGGCGAGGGCGCCCAACCAGCACGCGAGGGCGCGTGCGCTTCCAGCGTCTGATCTGCCGTAATTAGAGATCGCGACCCTCTAGCGGCCTATTCGCACTCGGACACAACCCGGAAACCGAGATCGTTGCAGGAATAGTTCGGCGTGTTCGCTCCGCGAGTGGTTGCGCGCAGGCTGTTGAACCGCGATTTCCAGCTACCGCCGCGATAGACGCGCTTCGCGCCATTTTTCGCTCCTCGAGGATTCGTCTTCGGCACGCCGCGGTACGGTTCGAGGAAATCGCCGCACCATTCCCAGACGTTGCCGGCCATGTCTTCCACGCCAAATGGGCTCGCGCCGATGGGAAATGCTCCTACCGGTGAACTTTCGGTAAACCCGTCGTCGATCTCTTTGTCGCTCCAGGCAAAAACGGTGTTCCGATCGGCAAAATTCGCGAGATCGCCGCGGCCTTCCTGAGCGCCCCACGGATACTTCCGGCCGTCGGTTCCCCGCGCGGCGTATTCCCATTCCGCTTCACTTGGGAGCCGAAATTTGCGGTGCTCACGGGATGTCAGCCATTGGCAAAATTTGATCGCTTCCGCGCTGCTCACGTAAACCACCGGGTGCCGATCACCGGCGCCGGCCGCACGTTTTCGCACATGGCTGGGGTCGAACAGCTCGTACTGCGCATTGGTGATGGGATGACGCGAGATGTAGAAACGCGATAAGGTCACCGGCGTCACCGGGCGTTCGTTAGGCGCAGCTTGATCGTGATCGCTCCCCATTTGGAAATTACCTGAAGGGACAAAAAGCATCTCGAGCCCGATGGAGCTCTTGAAGTTTTGGAAGCGATTCCGTTCACCTGCCACGTTGATTGTGACAACCGGCGCGGTTTCGACCACCGCGGAGGGCGCAGAAACTTTTGGCGCAATTTTTACTGCGAGTTTTGCGGCAGGTACCGGCATGCTGGTTCCGTCGATCTCTTCCAGATAAAGATCGACCAAGTCTTCTGCGTCACCGGGATCAAGACCGAGATTTTCGGCCATGTTGATAAAGGCATCGCGCTGGTCATCAGTCATGCCGTCGCTGTCCAGACCGCTGAGCCGAAGCATGCGCATGAAATCTTCTTTCGGGTCGAGTTTGGCGTGTCCGTTGTTCCCGTCACCGGGAGCAGCCACCGGTTGCGGAACGACTCGGATGGCTCCTGAAGCGATCAGTTCGGTTTCAATTAGCTCCTTCATCCGCTCATCGCACAGGCCGTTGTCGCGGCCGAATTGCTTAAGCGTTTCCTCCTCATGCGGAAGGAGCGTTTTATCGTTGAGGGCGAAGGCGAGATACTTGCGAAACTCCGCGATCGCCTTTTCCTCGGCACGAGCCGCGAGCTCGTCGTCCAGTTTCTGGCGCCGCTCGGGGTCGAGCAATTCCACTCGCGCCTCCGTCAGGTAGCGCGACGATTCATCCAATCCTGCGCGCAAGAGCTGCGCGAGCGGATTGCTGGGCTGATTCTTAAGTGGCAGTTTCTTTTGCCACCAAAGAAGCAGATCCCGAAAACGTTCTTCGATCAGCTCGTTGCTCGGATTCGTGGCCGAATCGAGACAGAGTCGCTCGTATAGATCAGGCGAGTTATAGCGATTCCAGCCGTCCCACTTGCGCGGGTCGTCCGGCAACGGAATCGGGAAAGTCACAACCGCCTCCGGCATCAGGCAATCGTGAGCTGGCCGAGTGCCTGGGTGGCCCGATCAAGTTCGCCCTCGGTCAGTCCGGTTTTGCGTTCGATCGAGACGGTCGCGCAATTTCCACAAGCCTGCACCGCAACCTCCAGAACCTGGTTCGCGTTGTATTCGTAGGTCAGCTCGACCGGCGAACCCTTGGGGAGAAAGGGCGGAAGCTCTACGTCGCAGATGCCGAGCGGCGTGCACTCCGTCGGGAGCGTGCTTTCTCCTTCGACGATGCGGACAATGGCGCGTTGCATGTTAGCGGTCGCGGTGCCGAAGGAATTTTTCGCCGTCGCGGGCATTGCGGTCATTTTGCGAATCATTGGGAAAACGTATTCTTCGAGCTGCGTTTCATCCCAAAGGACCACGCCGAGCGTGTGGGAAGTGATGTTGCGCACCTGGATGAGGCCGCCTTCGCGCGTGGAAAATTGCTGACGAGTCGCGGCCGGGAGCATCTGTTCGCCGGAGATCTCTTCTTCGTGCAGAAGCGAGAGAACTGCCTGAATCGCGGCGCCCACCGCCACGGCTTCATCGGGGTTTACGTCCTCGGCCAGCGAGACGGAGGAAAGGCTGGCGATCATCTCGCGCACCATTGGCATGCGCGTCATGCCGCCGACCAGGAGAATCTTGTTCACCTCAGACCATTCCATCTTCGCTTCCTGCATCACGATTTCGCAGATTGCCTTGCACTTCTCTACGAGGTGGCGCGTCATCCTTTCAAATTCTTCGCGGGTCAGCTCAAGCTTGATGCTTTTGCCGTTATGATTGTGGACGATCGTGGTGCGCGGGCGGCTGGAGAGCTGAATCTTGGCGGCGAGCGCGCGGCTTTGCAGGTCCTGATAACTTTGCAGGTCGAGGAGCGGATTCTCGCCGTGCACGCGATCGAATTCCTCGGCGACCCAGTTCACGATCACGTCGTCCCAGTCTTTGCCGCCGAGGCGATGGTCACCGTTGGTCGCGACCATCTCGAGACGATGGGACTCGATCCGCATCAGGGTAACGTCGAACGTGCCACCGCCCAAATCGAACACGAAAACCGTCTGGTCTTCATCGAGCTTGTCCAAGCCATAAGCGAGTGCCGCCGCGGTCGGCTCATTGATAATCTGGAGAACGTTCAGTCCCGCCAGGCGCCCGGCGGTGATCGTCGCGGTTCGCTCGGAGTCGTTGAAATATGCCGGGACCGTGATCACCGCGTCGGTGACCGGAACTTTGAGATATTTTTCCGCGTCCGATTTCAGCTTCTTCAGGATGAGGGCCGAGAGCTCTTCGGCGGAATAATTTTTGCCGTCGAACTCGCGATGGAACTGCTGCTTCGATTTCCCCATTTCCCGCTTCACGAAATCCACGATCTTTTCCGGCTCGGCGACAGTATTGTTTTTCGCCACCGTGCCCACGATCGCGTTCGTACCATCGAACAAAACGACTGACGGCGTGATCCGTTCGCTCTCGGCGTTAGGAATGATCTGCGGTTTTCCGTAGGGATCGATATGGGCGACGGCAGAGAAGGTCGTGCCAAGATCGATTCCGACTGCTTTGCGATTACTCATGATTTTGTAGAAGGAGAAGGTGTGGTTGGACTGAAGTTGTGCCTCCGCTAACTGCAGATTTCGTGCCCACTGCGGAATCATTGCCGAAGAACTTTCCCCTTGTGAATCCACACGAGGGCGGCCGCTCCCTTTCGGTCATTGAAGCGAAGCGCAGGCAGTCGTGCGAATTCCGGAAAGTGGCGCTGAAACGCCCGAGCCTAAAAGCTCAGGAGATCAACCGATTATTCAGCTCCGCTGCCGCTCAGAGCGACGGAGCGCAGAACCGCCTAACGATGACTTCTTCCGGGCGCAGCACTTTGTCGCGCCAAAGAAAGCCGTGCTTCAACCGTCTCACAATCTGGCCGTCTTCTTCCGCCGATTCGGCTTTTTCGATCGAAATCACTCGGTGCAGGTTGCGATCGACCGTCCCTTTCGCCTCGATCTCGACGACTTCGAGCCGATGAAAAATTTCCACCAGGAAGTGCAGCGTGTTCTCGAGGTTATCGCGGAGCTGCGCATTCGCGGTTCCGTCTTCTGAGGTCGCGTCCGACTCGACTTGCTCGAGAATTTTGTTCAGGTCATCGAAGAGCACCACGAGGTCCCGGATCACCGGTTTCTGGAGCGAGTCGCGAACAAAATTGTCGCGGTAGCTGATCAACTCTTCGTGCAGCGAATCGAATAACTTCTGGTTCACCGATTCCGTTTCCCGAATCGCGTTTAGTTGCTGCTCGATCTTCTGAAAATGAAGCCCCTCGAACTGGCGCATGACCGATTCTTCCAACGCTTCCACTCGTTGCCCGAGCGAATGGATGCCGCTGATCAAGATCGATATGCCGGCGGCAATCCGACCCGTTTCCTGGCCGGTCGCCTGCGCGCTCAGCTCCTGCATGGCCGCGCCAAAATCCGTTTCAATTTCCGTGCTGCCATTCATTCTGCTTTTCAGGATTTTTCGTAATGGCGACGGATTGCGTCCACGAGCCCTGGGACGTCATGTTGCGGAGCTTCGACCGCGATCGTCAGTCCGCGAGCGCGCACGGTCCGCGAAGTGATTGGGCCGATGCTCGCGACTTCCATCCCGCTCGGCCAGGTCAGGCCGAGCGCCAGAAAGTTTTCGACGGTCGATGAACTAGTAAAAGTAATCATATCTGCGCCGTCGTTCGCCAATCGCGTGCGCGCCTCCGTCGGGTCATCGGTTTCCGCGACCGTGCGATAGGCAAACGCAACATCGACAATGGCTCCCAGGGCTCCGAGTTCCTTCGGTAGCAAATCCCGCGCCTCCTCAGCGCGCGCAATCAAGATGCGCAGGTTTTCGACGTCGCCTTCCTTCTTGAACGCCTTCACGACGCCCTCGGCTACGAACTCCTCCGGTTGCAGATCGACCTTCAGGTGAAACTCGCGCACCCGCGCTGCTGTTGCCGGTCCGATCGCCGCAATCCTCGCTCCGCCAATATCCCGGGCGTCGTCGTAGAGCTTGAAAAACATCTCGAAGAAAGCGGTCACGCCGTTCGGGCTCGTGAAGACGATCCAATCGTAACCGTGCGCGTCCTGCACGAGCTCGGCGAAAGCGCGGAGATCGCTCGGCGGATCGATCCGGATCGTGGGCAGTTCCATCACTTCCGCGCCCAGATCGCGCAGGCGCAGACTCAGCGCGCCGGCCTGTTTGCGGGTGCGCGTGACAACGATGCGCTTTCCCGCCAGCGGCCTCTCCGCGGCCCAGTTCAGTTTTTCGCCTAACGAGACCACGTCGCCAAAAACTGCCACCGCGGGCGGCTCGAAATTTTCGTCTGCCACCCGCTGCACGATGTTTTCGAGCGTGCCTTTAAGGACGCGCTGTCGTCCGGTTGTGCCCCAGCGCACCAGGGCCACCGGGAGATCGGCGCGGACGCCATTCTCTCGCATCTGCTGCACGATTCTCTCAATCCTTTCCACGCCCATCAACATCACCTGGGTGCCGCCGAGTTGTGCGAGCGCGGCGAAGTCGATCGAACTCTCCACCTTCTCCGGATCCTCGTGACCGGTGAAAAAAGTCACGTGCGAAGTGACGCCGCGCTGCGTCACGGGAATGCCCGCATAAGCCGGCGCCGCGATCGCAGAGGTGACGCCCGCCACGACTTCGAATTGCAGTTGCGCCTGCGCGAGCGCGAGCGCTTCTTCGCCGCCGCGACCAAACAAAAAGGGATCGCCGCCTTTCAGCCTGAGGACTTCCAAACCGGCGCGCGTTTTTTCGACGAGGAGCGCATTGATCTCTTCCTGCTTGAGCGTGTGCGCGCCCGCTTTTTTACCAACGTAGATGACTTCTGCGCTCGTAGGCGCCCACGCGAGCATCTCGGGATTGCATAAGTAATCGTAAACCAGCACCTCGGCCCGCTCGATCAGTTGCTTCGCGCGCAAAGTCACCAAGCCAAGATCGCCGGGACCCGTGCCGACCAGATAACAGCGTCCGTTTTTCTTTTTATCCGCCATAAATCAAGTGCATCAAAGCGCCCGCGACCGATTCAGGATCTGCGCTCGCGCCGCTCGTGTTTCCGATCCGTGGCACTGGTGCCGCGCCTGTGGGGCCACCGCACGTTTCGCCCGGTGCATCCTCAAAAACCTGAGCGCGCAAATGCAGATTTTCGCCGTCCACTTTCGCGTTCACACCGACCGGAGAATCACAGTCGCCGTCTAAGAGCCTTAAAAATTCCAACTCCGCGCGGAACGCGAGGAGGGTATCGCAATCGTTAACTTGCTCAACGATCCGTCGCGTCTGTTCATCAGCGCAGCGGATTTGCAGCCCGATGATCCCTTGGCCGCCAGCCGGCACGAAGTCGTTAGGCGAAAGAATTTCCGTCGTCACGTCGAGTCCGAGCCGCTCGAGTCCGGCGCGCGCCAGGATGATGCCACTCCAGGCGTCGTTCTCGCGCAACTTCCTGAGCCGTGTCGGCACGTTCCCGCGCAGGTCGATGATTTCGAGATCAGGCCGCACATGCCGCAACTGATGTTGGCGCCGCACACTTCCTGTCGCCACGATCGCACCCCGCGGCAGGTTCGTTAGGCTGATGTCGCTTTTTGTGACCAGAACGTCTTCCGTGTTCGCACGCTGCAAGGTCGCGGCGACTACCAGTTCGCCATGCTTCTCGCTCGGCAGATCTTTTGCGCTGTGCACCGCCACGTCGATCCGCCTAACGACAAGCTCCTTCTCGATCTCGCGAGTGAATAATCCTTTCCGGCCCGCTTTCCGGTCTGCGATGGGCGCCGCCTTGCTCGATTCATCGCCGCTCGTACGGATGATTTCGACTGCGACTTCCAAACCAGGCCAGCTCCGACGCAGCGCCGTTTCCACGAGCCTCGTCTGAGCCAACGCCAGCTCACTTCCGCGCGAACCGAGAACAATCCGCTGGGTCACGATTCCGACGGCCGCAGTTCCAGCGCCGCCGTTTCCCGCCGCGACCGCGCCGAGATAAACCAGCCGTTGAACTCGTCGACGTGACCAGCGATGATTTCTTCGCCGGCGGCGATCTGCTGGCGGCGTTGCGCGAGCGATTGCTGCGCGATCGATTGCAGCGAATCGATATCGTAAAGGAAGACGCCTTCCATCTCGTTTACTTCGGGGGCGACATCGCGTGGAACGGCGATGTCGATGATGAAGAGCGGACGGTTCAGCCGATCGCGGAGGAGCGGCGCCAGATTTTCGCGGGTCACGATCGGAATCAGCGACGCGGTCGACGAAACGAGAATATCGACCTCACGGCAGTGCGTTTGCCAGGTATCCATCGGCACCGAGCGACCACCAACTTGAGCGGCTAACGCCTCCGCGCGCTCGCTCGAACGGTTGCTCACGCGCAGGTCACGCACGCCGCGTTTGATGAGCGCGCGCGCCGTCCGCTCGCTGGCTTCGCCCGCGCCTAACAACAAGACTTTGCGGCTCTCAAAGTTGCCGAAGATTTGTTCTGCCAGATCAACCGCAACCGACCCGACCGAGACGGCGCCGCGCGTGATCTCGGTCCGCGTCCGCACCTGTTTCGCCACTCGAAAGGCACGCTGGAAAAGCCGGTGCAGGAATGGGCCAGCGGCTCCGGATTCCCGCGCGGCGGCGTAAGCTTTTTTCGCTTGGCCGAGAATCTCGGTTTCTCCGATAACCATGGAATCGAGCCCGGAGGCGACGCGGAAAAGATGTCGCACACACTGCTGCGCCTCGTGACGATAGAAGACGTCGAGTTCTTCGCCTAACGACGCTCCGACTCCAAGCAGGCAACGCGCGATCTGCTCAGTCGGGATTGATCTCTTCGAGGCAGCATAAACTTCCACGCGGTTGCAGGTGGTGAGAAAAAGCGCCTCGGTGCAACCGGCCGTTTCGCGCAGCACGCGATCGATTTCCGCGTGTCCGACGAAGCGTTCGCGCGTTTCGACATTCGCGGTGTGATGACTCAGGCCGACACAGAAAAGATGCATCACGTCGAGTGGGTTTGAGAGAGAAAGGTAATGCCCCAGAGGAGCGTGAGCGCTCCACTGAAAGCGAGCACACAAAGCGCCGCGATCCGGCGCGGGGCTGTGGTGCCGAGATGGCGCGCGAGCAGAATCACGGCGTAGAAAACCCAGACGCCTAACGACCAGGCGACCTTTCCGTAAGGCAGCGGTTGTCCCGTGAGAAATCCGGCTGCCAGCCCGACCGTGAGCAGCACAAAACCGAGCCAGACCAGCCTCGTGATCGCGGCGAAGAGATCAGTCAACGGCGGGAAAAGATAGAACATTGAATTGAGCTGGCGGCGTTTCAGTTGCCGCTCCTGCACGAGATACATCAGCCCCGCGACGCAGGCGAGCGCGAAGGATCCGTAGGCGATGAGCGAGACCGAGGCGTGCAGTTCGAGCCACGGAGTCGGTGAATATCTAAGTGGTGAATGACGCACATCGATCGGGGCGAGAAGGGCGAAGGTTTGCAATCCGAAGACAAGCGGCGCAGTGAACGCGCCCATCAACGAGAGACGGTAGGCCGGGCCGACCAGCAGATAGATGAGCGAGACCGACCACGCGAGAAAAATGAAGACTTCGAAGAGATTGGTGATTGGGCAGCGGCCGAGCGCGTGCCCGCGCAGATAGAGAAAGGCCGTCTGAAAGACAAATCCAAGCCCGATCGCGAAGAAGCTAAATCCGCCGGGCCGATAACCGCCGCCGCGAATTGCGATCACGGTTCGCACCATCGCCAGAAAGAAACACAGCGTGGCGACGATGAGCAGCGTGCGGTCCATTGGGAGGAGGAGTCTAAAAGCGGCCCGCGCGCTTGGCAATCGAAGCGCGTCCGACAGGTGGGCGCGTTTCCTGCTTAAAAGAAGGCAGACATGAAAAGGCTGTCTTCCTCTCGACTGGATGGCAAATCCCTCCGGCCGGCGCCTAAGACTCGGCGGCTCGGAAATCATCCCGAGACCCAGGCGTTGCTCCGGAACCTCGATCGAGTTTACGAGCGTCTCAGGAAACGTGCGGAAGCTGAGTGGCTCCGAGGCTATGCCGCTGAAGATCCGAGCGATGCGTGCGTTAGCGTGCGGATCAAGTGCGACAACGGCGACGGGTTCACAGTCTCCGGGAAAAGCGGCTCGCGGAAAGCTTAAGCGCGACCGGCTTTTTCTTGCGTTTCTCTTCTGCACGACGGCCCTCGCTTCGGCGGCGCGGGCGCGAAATGGATGCTTTGGGTCGGCGTTTCCGGGGCGCGCGTAACGGACACGCGTTAGCGGTTAGGCGTCGGAGAGTTGTTAGGCAGAGCGAGTCGCCTTGGGCCGATTTTCTCGGGCTCGTTGCTTAGGCCCGGCTTTGGCTTCGCGGCGGCCACCTCTTTCAGCTCCGCTGCGCCTCGCTGTTCCAACGTGTTTGTTTCATAAATTAGCTCCAATTTTCCTGTGTTTTGTCCCGACCACGCAGAGCGGATGTGTGTTGGAAAATCGCCTAACGAAAAAGCTGCAAGTCCGGTTCGGGAAGCCTCGAAGGCTCTGACGCGAATTGGAAACGCTTCGTCGAAATTCCCGGTTTTTGAATTCGTTAGGCGACGATTTGCAGGCGGATGTCGCAGGGATTTGTCTCTTTTCTTCTTGAAAACTCGCGCCGAATAATGAGTGTCAGCACGCAAACCATGGACGCTTCTTCTTCCGTCTCCGCTCATTCGCACCACGATCCCCACGCTCACGCAGAGCACGAACATCATGAGCTGGGCTGGTGGCGAACCTATATTTTCTCGACCGATCACAAGGTGATCGGAATCCAATATCTGATCACCGGGCTGATCTTTTTGTTTTTTGGATTTTGCCTCATGATGTTGATGCGCTGGCAGCTGGCGTATCCGGGCAAGGCGCTGCCCGTGGTCGGAGATATCATCGGCAACGTGCTTGGGCCCGGCGCCATGAACGGGGGTGTGATGACGCCCGAGTTTTACAACTCGTTAGGCGCAATGCATGGCACGATCATGATCTTTCTCGGGATCGTGCCGGTGGCTTTTGCGGCCTTCGGGAATTTCGTCGTGCCGCTGCAGATCGGGGCGCCCGACATGACTTTTCCGAAGATCAACATGGCCAGCTATTGGTGTTATTTTGTCGGCGGCGCAATCATGTTCGCGAGCTTTTTCGTCCCTGGCGGCGCGGCCAAAGGCGGCTGGACTTCCTATACGCCGCTCTCGGACATCGCGGACAAAGGGCCTGCCTACGACATCATTTTCAACGGCCAGACGATGTGGCTGATCGCGTTCATTTTCCTCATCACTTCTTCGTTGTTAGGCTCGGTTAATTTCATCGCCACGATCATTCAGTTGCGAGCCAAGGGCATGACTTGGATGCGGCTGCCGTTCTTCGTCTGGGCGCAGTTTGTAACGGCCTTCCTGCTCCTCCTCGCGTTCCCACCGCTTGAGTCAGCGATCATCATGCAGCTGATGGATCGTGTTGGCGCGACGAGCTTCTTCCTTCCCAGCGGCCTGGTGGTGAATGGCGCCGCGGTTTCAATCAGCGGCGGGGGCAGTCCTCTGCTCTGGCAACATCTCTTTTGGTTCCTGGCGCATCCGGAGGTTTACGTGCTGGTTTTGCCGGCAATGGGAATCGTGGCGGAAATCCTCGCGAACAATACGCGCAAGCCGCTCTGGGGTTACAAATCGATCGTCCTCGCGATCCTCGTGCTCGGTTTTCTTTCGTTCCTCGTCTGGGCCCACCATATGTGGCTCACCGGCATGGGCGCAGTTGTCAGTGCGTTTTTCCAGACCACGACGGTGATTATTTCGATTCCGTCCGTTATCATCCTGAGCGCGCTCTTCATCTCCCTTTGGGGCGGTTCCATCCGCTTTACGGTGCCGATGCTTTTTGCGACTACCTTTTTGCCGATGTTTGGCATTGGTGGTCTCACCGGCATTCCTCTCGCTTTCAACACGGCTGACCTTTACTTGCACGATACTTATTATGTGATCGCGCACTTCCATTACCTCGTCGCGCCGGGCACGATTTTCGCGGTCTTCGCTGGTGTTTATTACTGGTTCCCGAAGGCGACCGGGCGAAGAATGAGCGAATTCTGGGGAAAAGTGCACTTTTGGCCGTCGCTCATCTGCATGAATGTGATCTTTCTGCCGATGTTCCTGCAAGGCATGCTCGGAATGCATCGCCGCTGGTATGATGGCGGGCAGGGTTGGAACTTGGCGGCGGAAAAGGTTTGGGGTTTGAGCGGCTTCCATTGGAACCTGCCGATCTCGATCGCCGCGTGGGTGATGGGTCTGGCGCAAATTCCGTTCATCATCAACTTCTTCTGGAGCATGAGGCACGGTGAGAAAGTGGACGACAATCCGTGGGAAGCGACCACGCTGGAGTGGACCGCTCCCTCGCCGCCGCCGCATGGGAACTTCCTCGCTGCGCCGGTGGTTTATCGGGGACCTTACGAATACAGCCTGCCGGGCCGGCCGAAGGATTACACGATGCAGACCGAGCCGGTGCAGCCGGGTGAACGGGTCGCGCCCGAGCCGACGATGTCGCTCGGCCATTGAATGACCGCTCTTGCCTAACGCATAACGACCCGCTCACATGGAAATCCCTTACACAGTCACCGCCCGGCCAGATACCGGAGTTTGGAACGCGAAGATCGGCATCTGGCTTTTTCTCGCTTCGGAAGTGATACTCTTCGGCGGTTTATTTTCCGCCTACATCTTTCTGCGGCTCGACGCTGCGCCCGGCTACTGGCCGCACGGCCTGCTCAACGTCCCGGTCGGGACTTTTAATACGGCGATCCTGATTCTCTCCTCCGTCACTGTGGTACTGGCGTGGGCGGCGCTGAAGATGCGGCGCTACTCGAGATACAAGGTCTATATGGCCATCACCATCTTCTGCGGGGTGGTCTTTCTCGTGGTGAAGCTTGGTTACGAATGGCCGCAGAAATACGATCACTTCGGCGCCTACATCAAAACCAGCAGCTTGGAAAAGTACGAGAAGTATCTCGGGAACAAGCATCTCCTTGCGGAAGGTCTGCCGCCGCGGGTGGAGATCACGGGCCACCTGCACAACCACGAGGCGCTTCACGACCCGAACATCAAGGAATACGAGGTGGCGCTGGATCCGATTTATACCGATCCGACGAATCCGCAGATGGATCGGCCGCATTTCCTCTACGTACCGCCGACGGATAAAATCGGAGTGATTGAGAAGGCCGACGTCGAGCGTGCGACAATGTTCCTCCCAACGCACAACACTTATTTCGCGAGCTACTTTACGATCACGGGATTGCACGGTCTCCATGTCCTCGCTGGCGTACTGGTCTTTGCTTATCTCTTCTTCTTTGGAGGCAAAACCTACCGGCAAAATCCTGAACACCTCGCAAATCGAGTTGAGGTCGCCGGGTTGTTCTGGCACTTTGTTGATCTCGTTTGGATCTTCGTTTTTCCGCTTTTCTATTTGCTTTAGAACATGAACAACCCGCCTGACACCGCGCCAGTCGAACACGAGACGGAGCATTTTGCTCCGAACACGCACGACATCAGCAAGCACGTGCGCGCTTATTTGATCGTCGGCGGCACGCTGATCTTCTGCACGCTTCTGACCGTCTTCCTTTCCTACGTTAACTTCGGCACGGAAAAGGCGAACGTCGCGGTGGCGATGGTGCTCGCGACATTCAAAGCCGGCCTTGTGGCCTACGTTTTCATGCATCTCTCGGCCGAGAAGAAGCTGATCTACCGTGTCCTCATTTTTACCGGCATTTTCGTCTTCGGCCTCTTCTGGCTGACCTACTTCGCTTGGTACGACCCGATCACTCGCTGATATGTCTCTGAAGGCTTTTCACATCGTTTTCATCGTCTTCTCAACCGCCCTGGCCTTTGGCGGTGGGATGTGGTGCCTCTGGGTGCGGAAAGTGGCCGATGCGCCTGGCTACCTTGTCGGCGCCGGTTTCTCCTTTGCGGCCGCTCTCGCGCTCATCGTTTACGGTTGTTGGTTTTGGAGAAAGATGAAGCGACTACGTTTAATCGTATGAAACTACTTGTCGTTGCTGTTCTCGTCTGGGCTGCGCAAGCCGGGCAGCTTGTCGCCTGCGCGACGTGCATGGGGGATAAGAATTCTCCTGCGACTGCGCACATGGCGATCGCGATCTGGGTCATGCTCGCTGCCATCATGTCGGTTTTGGGCGGCGTGGGCGCATTCAGCTTCCACCTCTGGCGCCACGCCAACACACCCTTGGAACCCCACGAGCAACTGATCACCGAAGATTTTGATCGCTATGTTTAGTTTGGCCCTCATTAACGAGTTTCTCGGCATGCCGCCGAACGCGTCCGCGGAAGGCTACCAGGTCGACCACATCATCGAGTTCAGCCACTGGTTCATGGGCGCGCTTTTTATCGGCTGGTGGATCTTCTTCATTTATTGCCTCTGGCGATTTCGGCAAAAGCGCAACCCGGTTGCCAGCCACGAAGGAGTCACCAGCGGTATCTCCACTCACCTGGAGTTCGCTGTCGTGCTGATCGACGCGCTTCTGTTGATCGGGTTTGCCATCCCGCTCTGGGCAAAACGGGTTGAGAAAATTCCAGATGAAAAGGATGCGATCGTCGTCCACGCGGTTGGCCAGCAATTTAGCTGGAACTTCCACCTCCCTGGCCCGGACGGCACTTTTGGCCGGCGGGATATTTCGTTGGAGAGCAATTCCAACCCGCTCGGGATCGATTACACGGATGCGGCCGCGAAAGATGACCTGACCGCTCTTGGTGAACTTCACGTGCCGATCGATCGTGATGTCATTATCGACGTATCGTCGAAAGACGTGATTCACAACTTCGACATCCCGGCCATGCGGATGGCGCAGGACGCGATTCCCGGGCAGATCATTCCGCTTTGGTTCAAGCCGATCAAGACCGGCAACTTCGAAATCGTCTGCGGGCAGCTCTGCGGTCTCGGCCATTACGGAATGAAAGGCATGGTCGTGGTCGATACGCCGGCGGATTATCAGGCGTGGCTCAAGGAACGGCGTGAACTTTCGGGAAACCAAACCGCAGTGCCGCCGCTCACCCGTCCTCCGGGTGAACCGCCGCCCGGCCCAACTCCCGGCACCGTCGCCCCTCCCGGCGCTCCAAAAACGAATAACCCGGGCGGCGGATAGCGACGAGTTTCATTCCGAGCGTGTTGGCGCGCAGCGGAATGAAGTCAGGAATCCCGTGGCAAAACCAGTAAGCCAGACAGCAAAAGGAGGCTACCTGGTTGCGTCACGGAATGCTTCGACTCCGCTGCGTTCCTCTCAGGATGATGTTGAACTCATGTCCGCACCTGCAACGAATCGCTTTCTCCGCTACTTTGCATGGCTTACAGCCGGCGCCACGCTGCTCCTCATCTGCAGCGGCGGAATGGTGACGAGTAAGGGTGTCGGGTTGTCCGTGCCGGATTGGCCGACGACTTTTGGCTACAACATGTTTTTCTTCCCGATCTCGAAATGGGTGGGCGGCATCTTTTTCGAGCACACGCACCGGCTGATCGCTTCGCTCGTCGGCTTCCTCACCCTCATCCTTGCCTTTTGGCTCGGCTTCTCGCGCGTCCCCAGCTGGATAAAGAAACTCGGATGGGCTTCGTTAGGCATGGTTATCCTGCAGGGCGTGCTCGGCGGCCTGCGCGTGACGATGATGAAAGACCAGATCGGTATCTTCCACGCCTGTGTGGCGCAGGCTTTCTTCGCGATGCTCGTGGTGCTCGCGCTCGGGCTTTCGCCGGTTTGGCAGCGGTTGCGGGCGGCGGCCGCCCGTCAAAATTTCCGTACGATTGGCCGCGTCGCCATTTGCATCACGATTGTGATCTATGCGCAGCTCGGGCTCGGCGCGACGATGCGCCATCAACATCGCGACCTCTCGATTCTCGACTTCCCGCTCGCTTACGGTCAGGTCATTCCGAAAACTGATCCGGCAACAATCGCGCAAATCAACAAAGCCCGGGACCGCTTTGCTCTCTCCGACGTCACGGCCGCGCAAATCTGGCTGCAACTGGTGCATCGCTTCTGCGCGCTGGTGATCGGGGCTTCGATCCTCGGGTTCTGGTTTCTCGTTAGGCAAAAGGAAGGATCGGTTGCGCCCGTCGGAGGGCTCTCGACGTTTTGGCTGGTTCTGGTCGTGGTGCAGATCGCGCTCGGCGGATGGACAATCCTGAGCAACAAAGCCGCTGATATCGCCACGGCTCACGTCGCGGTCGGCGCGGTCACGTTTGTGACTGGTGTCACGATCAGCGCGCTAGCGCTGCGGCTCGCGCAATTTTCCCGAACTACGCCGTTGCGTTCGCCTGCGATTCCCCTCGCGGAGCCAAAAGCCGTATGAAGACCGTCACCTCGCTTGAACCGCCTGCCATCCCGCTGGAGCGCAGCCTAACGATGGCTGATTTCTCCGAGCTGGTGAAAGCACGGCTCACGCTGCTCGTGGTCATCACCACGGGTGTCGGATTCTATCTTGGGTGGCAGGGGCCAATAAATTTTCTCGCGCTCACACACGCGGTGCTCGGGACCGCGCTCGCCGCCGCTGGAGCTGCCGCGCTGAATCAATTTCGCGAACGGGATTTCGATGCCCTGATGAATCGCACTCGCGCCCGGCCGATTCCGGCGGGGAGGATGTTGCCTCGCGAAGCACTTATCACGGGCGCGCTCCTGAGCGTTTTGGGCGTCGCCTATCTGGCGGTCGCAGTCAACGGTTTTAGCGCCTTCCTCGCCGGACTGACTGTCGCGCTTTATGTCTTCGCCTATACGCCGTTGAAGCGGATCAGCACCGCCAATACCCTCGTCGGCGCGATTCCGGGCGCAATCCCACCCGTCATCGGCTGGGTCGCCGCGGGACAGCCAATTGATCTGGGCGCGGGCACGTTGTTTGCGATTCTCTTTCTCTGGCAGATGCCGCACTTTTTCGCGCTGGCCTGGATGTACCGGATCGATTACGCGCGCGCCGGTTTTCGCATGATGTCGCGCGATGACGAAAATGGCCTGCGCAGCTCGAGCCAGAGCGTCCTCTTCTGCATTGCGCTGCTCATCATCGCGGGGCTTCCGAGTTACGTCGGCCTCACCAATAGGTTTTATCTCCCGATCGCGCTGGCGCTAAGCGGATGGTTCGTGATCATGGCGCTGCGGTTTCACCGGGAACGCTCCGCTCAAAACGCGCGCTCCCTTTTCCTCGCCTCGATAACTTATCTGCCGCTACTCCTTGCGGCTCTCGTCCTGACAAAATAATGAACGCCGAAGCCTCTACGACCCCGCTCGCCCCGACTCGTTCGCCGATCTCCGGGCGCGCGCTGGCTTGGAAGCTCACGCTCGTTCTCATCCCGCTCCTGACCGTGGCGGGGCTGCTCTTTTTGCGTCACGCGGAAATATCGCGCTTGGCGAACCACAAATTGCCGAAGCTGGGTGCACTCCCGGCGTTCACGTTGACGGATCAAAATGGCCGTCCATTCGGCACCAAACAGCTCCAGGGAAAAATCTGGATCGCTGATTTCATCTACACCACCTGCCCGGGTCCATGTCCGATGATAAGCAGCCGGATGAGCGAAACCCAGAAGCCGCTCCGCGAGACGGACGTTAAATTGGTTTCCTTCAGCGTCGATCCGGCGCACGATACACCGGAAGTCCTGCGCGGATACGCCGCAAAGCTAAACGCGCAGCCGGGCCGCTGGGAATTTCTCACCGGCGATAAGGGGACCATCTACCGCCTCTCACGGGACGGCTTCAAACTCGCCGCGGCGACCGCGGCGGACGGTCAACCGGTCCACAGCACCCGGATGATCCTCGTGGACCGGACCGGGCAGATCCGCGGCTACTATGATGCCACCGACGCGGATGCCATCACCCGCCTCCTCGCGGATGCCAACCATCTCCGTCGCGAAGAACCCGCGTCAGCCACATCCTGATTACTTGATTGAACCGCCCAATCGCGGCGTCAGGCGGCGCTCCAGCTGCCCCTTCCGAGAGTCAGCAACTTCATCACTTCAAATAATCGGTGTCGGCGCTATTAGGGGTTGACTCCAGCGAAGGCGCCGTGGGTTTTTGGATACAGTGGGGAAGAGGCAAGCGACGATCACACAAAGAGGAAGCTTTTCCGGTCATTTGGATTGCCAATCAGGTCTGGAAGAAGGTAAACGGAGAAGATTAAGACCGGAAGGGACGCAGAGATGGCGATCACAGGTAGTCGGAGCTCGCCAGCTGATGCGCCTAAAGATTCTGCCAACTGTAGAGACTTCTGCGGAAAGCTTCTCGCAACTTCTCGTAATCACCGGCGCGGCAGGTAAGCCGAAAACAGATGGCCTCGGGCCGGCGGTCGAGTAAAAGCGAATAGGAGGAGAAGCGCGCTCCGTAGTTCGTATAGGTCAACTCCACGAGATAGGTTTGTTTGCCATTGATTTTAAGCGGATTTAGTTCCTCCGATTCCACTTTCACCTCCTGGTTACCTTCCGGGAGCATCGAGATAAACTGTTGCACTAACTGCTTCCGTCCCTCGGGACCAAACGAAACGGGAGTTGTAGCCGGCCATTTCGTGATTGTTGCTCTTGCCTGCGTGACATCCTCCGGCGTCAGATCAAGCGAATTTTGATCGCCGGCATATTTCCAACCGACGGGCGGCTGATACATCGCCTTTTCTTTGGTGCCGTTGGAAAACACCAGCTGCGACATCTTGATGCCTTCCATGTTGAAGGCTTCCAGCTGAGGAGAGAAGTCCAGCGCCGACAGCGCCCGCTCCGGCTGTGAAAGAACGCAAATGAGAGCAACAAACGTGGCTCCGTGTTTTTTCTTCACTCGAATCATACTCAATTAGCGAGAAACCAACGGCCCTTGGTATAGCTGAACACCGGCAGACTCCCGGGAGGCGTGTAGACCTGGAGGTTCGTATCAAAGAACCACTGACGATTGGGTGGGTTGTAGACATTTCCGCTTCCCCAACGACCGATCGACTGCTTGCTTTGGTAAAGCTCCACCATTGAGCCGTAGTAAGTCATCGTCCGGCCGGTCCAGTTCTCCAGGAAACGCGGGAAGTTCTCGGCGCCGCCGCTGTAGTAGTTGTTAATGCTAGGGACGATTCCTGAGACGATTGCGGTGTTTACGGTTGTGTTGGTCGCGTTGCGCGAACTTAGGCTCGAGAACGAGTTCGAATCCACCCAGGCATTGGAGAGAATGTTGACCGCATCGGCCACCACGGCACATGGCTTACGCGTATATCCGCTGACCTGCGGCCGTGTCGGATCACCCGAGTTTGACGGTGGATTACTGCCGCCGGTGTTGTAGTCGCCCTGAATATAAACCGGATTTTGGCTGGCAACTGTTAACCCATCATCCGGCATCACCGCTCCATTTTTCAACCGGATCCCGCGTTTCGGAGTACCGCCGGTCTGACTCGCACTCGTATCGCTAATGTAAATTATGTTGTTGAACGGGGAAAGAGTGCCGTCGTTTATCTTGGATGTCACCGCGCCCACATCGAGAGTAGCCAATCTTATTGAAGTCGCTTCTCGGTTATCCTGAATTGACTGGTTTGTGCTGATAGCGCTTGAGAAGACCGAGAAGAGTTTGCCGCCCAGTCCGGGGCTGGAGGCGCTCAGGGTGTTGCCGGCTTGGTCCTTGATTACGATGTGATTGCTTGCATCGATCAAAATCTTTACGCCGGCCTGATCGTAATAGCGCTTCCCGCTCAAAGGATCGGTCTGGGTTCCACTCGGCGGTTCGATCAACTCATGATAGCTATCATTGTTCGGGTTCCCGTCCGTACTTGAGAAAATACGGGTCGAATCGAGTCCAAAGGGCTGATGCGCCACGTCGAAGGCAGGCGGAAGTGAGCTATTGTAGTTAGGAGTAGTTGGGATTTCGGGGCCGCTCCCGCCTTTCGCGCGGGAATCCCCCGGCATGAAACCGACCACCCAATCAGTCGCGTACGTGACCTTACTTTGGAAGGTGAGAAGGTCATGTCCGGTGTAGAGGGTGGAATTGGTGTGCACCCACCCAGTCACATTCATAGGTGCGCCCGGTTGGATCTCGAGCGGGTCCACATAAAAGATAGCCCAGTTCCAAGGCGAGAGCTGTTCTTTTTGAAACACGCGACGCAGTTTCGCCGTAATGATGCCGCCGTAAACTGGCAGGGTCACATCCGCCTCGGCCAGGTAAGAATAGGTTGCCGTCACAGGTGATTGACCAATCGCAGGGATAAGCGCGGCGCCGTCCTCGATAGGATTGTATTGCGGATCTATGGCGATGACCTGGAAGTTGGAAACCGTCGGGGGATGACTCGATGTCGGGTCCGCTTCTGCACGTTGCGCAGAAAATCCCTCCAGGTTGGGGAATTGAGATTGGGTCGGGAGCGGGATGTTGGCAAAGGAGCTGGTCCCCAGCGAAGCATCGGTATTGCTGCGGCAAATCTCACGCCAGTATGAGAAGGCATGTTCGAGCACACCATCGCCGATCGTGACAGCTGACTCCAGAGCCTCGCTTCGCTGGACGTGATGTCGCACGGCGGTGGTGTATTCCATTGAGACCGCCACCGTTACCGAAAGGGTCGCGATCACGGAAAGGACCACGACCAGAGAAGACCCCGAGACCTTCGAGTCGGACGGATTTTTCATTGGTAGGTAGTAAGACGGGCTCGCATCGGCACCTGCCCGTTCAGCAGGATGTTGGCAGACTTGAAACCGCGGTTGGTTGACTTGCTGTCCGCGGTCGAGAGATCGATCGCGGCAACAAAACGGTAGTAAAGCGCACCCGCTGGCGTGCTCGGGATTGAGAATGGGGTTGGACTAGTGATGTCATTACCAAGGAGCGCGAAGGCTTTCTTGTTAGTTGGGCCATGCCATTCCAAGGCGCCGTTATTGACGACATAGGAGCAACGGTCTGCGATGAAGCAGGGAATATTGTAGGAAGTAGGTGCGCCCGTTCCTTGAATGGCCGCACCGATGGGCACGCCAACCGAGAGCTTATACTTATTACTACCGAGACTCGTCACCGCGGTTATATCTTGTTCGATCTCATGGCTTTCAACGATGATTCGTTCTCCCTTTGTTGGAGCCGGAGCATCCGCGGAAGTCTGGATCTGGATCTCGGTTGCATCAGCAGGCTCGTCAGCGCAAACCCGGTAGGGGCCACCTGCCCATAGCTGAAAGGAAATTCCGGGCGCAGCGGTGTTAGGCGCTGGATTTGTCAAAGGCACGGAGTTCGCGTCGGTCAGCGCTGGCAGCGAGATGGCGGCATGCAGGTCCTGCACCATTTGGAGCATCGCCACGCGGGCCTGTTGGTGGGCTGTGTTTACCGCGGTGTTCTTTGCTCCCAGAATCATCCCTACATTGAGGATCGAATAGATCGAGAGGCCGACGACGCCAATAAGGCTGATCGCGATACTGAGTTCCAACAGGGTTGTCCCGCGGGGATCCTTCCGTTTCATATGTCGGACGCCCTCAGAGTTGTGCGCTTCAGGGTGTAAGTGCGGCTGCGATAGCTGTAGGTCAGCTCGACGTCTGCCCGGTAAACGGACATCGTCACAC
>JAICMR010000086.1 GCA_025929155.1 Chthoniobacterales bacterium
AGTCGATGAACTGCTCTGCGACGCCTATCGCAGGTGGCGCCTGCTCCGCGCGGAGCCGCCGATCGAGCCGTTCGGAAGACCGGCGCGTGGCACCTTTCTCGCGGAAGGAGCCGGCGCGATCCTCCTTGGTCGCCACGGAGACGTGAGGCTGGAGCGGATTGAACCGGGCGGAAATTTTCAGCACCAGCGCGAGCTCGTCACACAATTGCACCGGATCGGTCAGTCTCTCGCGAGCGGTGGAGTGATCGACCTTTTTGTGGCAAGCGCGAATGGGACGTTTGTCGATGCCGCGGAAGAAGGAGTGGCGGCACAACATTTCGCGGACGCGCCGATCTACGCACCGAAACGATCGTTAGGGGAAAGCATAGCGGCGGGAGGCGTCTGGCAGGTGATCTGCGCTGCGCTCGCGCTCCGCCGGCAGGAAATGCCGATGTCGTTAGGCCGGTCGGCCTCCTCTTTGGAGCGCGTAATCGTAACCACATGTGGAATGAATCAACAGGTCGCTGGACTCGTGTTGTCATCTCGAGCCAGGGGGCCGAACTGTGAATCCGTGCAGCAACCGTGAACCTTTTGCGGAGTTTGCGGGCAATTTCACGAAATCGTCCGACTCTGCGCCGCTTCAAAATGATCGGTCGGTATTCTTTGACTTCGCCGCGCTTATTTTGGCTTTGGGGCTACCCGGCCGTCACGCTTTCGACTTTGCAACGTTCCGCCGCTCCATTACGTTCGCCCCCCGCGATGCGTCAGCTGGTCTCTTTGCTTTTTTTACTGCTCGCGAGCCCGTTCGTCACCGCACAAAATCTCCAGGGTCCGGGCGCCTTGCCGATTGAAATCAATTCAACCGGCCAAACCACTTATGAGCACGGTCTCGCGACGGCGCGGGATAACGTTGCGATCCATTTTGGCGATACCGATATCTATTCGGATTTCGCGCAATACGACTCGGCGAAACGAGAGCTGTTGCTGAAGGGCAACGTCCGGATTTATCGCGGCATCTCGCTCTACGTCGGCGAGGAGGCGACCTACAACCTCGACACGAAAGCCATTCAGGCCACGAATATGCGTTCGGGCACGTATCCCTACTTGGTGTCCGGAGCGAAAATCGACAGCCATTCCGACGCCGAATATAAGATCACAAAGGGCACCTTCACGACCGACGACCGGGAGCAACCGGATTTCCAGTTGAAGGCGCATGGCGCGCGCATTTATCCCGACGACCGCGTCATCTTTCGCGATGTGACTTTATACATCGGAAAGGTGCCGATTTTTTGGTGGCCCTATCTCTACCAGCCGCTGGATCAGGATTTCAGCTACGCGATCGCACCCGCTTACCTCAGCTCCTGGGGTCCGTCGTTGCTCGGCAAAATCACTTTCCCGATCGGGGAGAAGATCAGTTCAACGCTCCGGCTGGATTATCGCTCGCGGCGCGGCGAAGCGATCGGGTTCGATTCAGACATTCACTACGGCAAGGACAACAAGAGCGTGGCGAAGATCAGCACTTACTATCTGCAGGATCAGAATCCGCTGCTCAATCGCACTTCGCTCCCGCGCGGGTTCATTCCCACAGGGCGTTATCGCCTTTCGCTCCAGGACCGGACGAAAGTGACGGAGGACATCGACATTACGGCGGACATCACGAAGCTGAGCGATCCCTTCATTCTCCAGGATTTTTTCCCGTCGGAATTCCGAGTCGATCCGCGCCCAGACAACAATGTGGCCGCGACCTACACGCAGGAAAATTACGCGCTTACGGCGTATGCGCGTTATCAGCTCAACCCATTTTTCGAAATGACGGAGCGTCTGCCGGAAGTCGATCTCGATCTCAAGCGGCAGCCGCTATTTCACACTCCCATTTTCTACGAAGGCGAAACCAGCGCAGGGGAGCTGAAACGGAATTTCCCTAACGGATCGACCTTCACCGACTACAGCGCTTTTCGCTTCGACACCTTTCATCAACTGACCTACCCGAACACTTATTTCGGGTGGCTCTCCGTCGTGCCGCGCATCGGTTTCAGGGAAACGTTTTACAGCCAGACGCGCAATCTCGGGCCAACGATCTTCACTCCCTCGAATGATCCACTTGCGCCGGAATTTCCGCTGCCGAATCCCGGTTTCGATCCGACCACGGGGACGACGGTGCCACTTGTGCTGAAGGGCGACACCTGGCGCTCGGTTTTCAACGCCGGGATGGAAGCATCCTTCAAAGTTTCGCGTTCCTGGGAGCAGGTCCAGAATCGCGCTCTCGGGCTCGATGGACTCCGGCACATCGTCCAGCCCTTCGTGAATTTTTCCTATGTCGATAACCCGAGTGACGACGCCCTTTCGATCCTCCAATTCGATCGCGCGCAGCCGTCCACGAAACTGAAGCCGATCGATTTTCCGGAATTCACCTCAATCGATTCGATCGATAACTGGACGGTCGCGCGCATCGGAGTGCGGAATCGACTCCAAACCCGTCGCGACGATGTCACTGTCAGTTGGCTGGAACTCGACACCTATTTTGATATCAACATCGACAACCCTTTTGATCGCACGCAATTCTCCAACGTTTTCAACGAACTCTCCTTTACACCCCTGCCGTGGGTGACGCTGGTGGTAGATTCGCAGCTACCATTGCTCGACAAAGGATTCACAGAAATCGACACGAGCCTGCGCTTCCAGCCAACCGCGAACACGCAGATCACGGTCGGCCATCGCTACTTGGCGGATAACCCTTTCTTTGTCGATAGCAGCCTCTACACGATCGGCGGTTATTACCGGATCAACGACAACTGGGGCGTCGGCGCCTACGGCCAATACGAAGCGACCACCAACATCGTCGAGCAGCAGCGTTACGAAATTTATCGCGACCTCACCAGTTGGGTCGGCTCAATCGGCGCGATCATTCGGAACAATGGCGGCGTGAAAGAATACGGCGTCCTGCTTACCTTCACCTTGAAGGCCTTTCCGAAATTCAGCTTCGACCTGAACTTCGATCCCGCCGGCACCAATCAAACCTCGCCCTGACGGAGCGCTCGAACCTAACGAAGCGGTTCTCTCTCGTCTTTTAACCTTTCAGTTTCTCAAGTTTTCGACTTTCAAAATGGACCTCTCAATAATCGGCTCCGGCTATGTCGGCCTCGTAACCGGCGCTTGCTTCGCCGACGTCGGCCACAACGTCATCTGCGTCGATAACGACCCGCGCAAAATTGAAGCGCTGACCCAGGGCAGGGTCCCAATCTACGAGCCGGGCCTCGAAGAAATTATCCAGCGCAACGTCTCCGCCCGGCGACTTCGGTTCACCGGCAGCATCAAGGAGGGCGTTGATAATTCCCAAGTTGTCTTCATCGCCGTGCCCACGCCGCAAGGCGACGATGGCGCGGTCGATCTCAGCTTCATCGAGAAGGTGGCGCGCGAGATTGCCGGCGTCCTAACCGATTACCGGGTGATCGTGGATAAAAGCACGGTTCCAGTGAAAACGGGTCAGAAGGTCGCCGAATCGATCAAGCGCTACAACAAAAGTGGCGCTGAGTTCGATGTCGTGAGTAATCCGGAATTTCTCCGTGAAGGCTGCGCGGTGGCCGATCTCATGAAGCCGGATCGCATCGTGATCGGCGCGGATAGCGGGCGCGCGATCGACCTGATGAAGAAAATCTACGAGCCCTTCATGGCGCCGATCCTCGTCACTGATATCAACAGCGCCGAACTCATCAAACATGCCGCGAATTCTTTCCTCGCTCTGAAAATCAGCTATATCAACGCGGTCTCCGCGATCTGCGAAGCGAGCGGCGCGGATGTCGAAAAAGTCGCCGACGGCATCGGGATGGATCGGCGGATTGGTCGCAACTTTCTCAACGCCGGCATCGGCTATGGCGGCTCCTGTTTTCCGAAGGACATCTCCGCATTCATCACGATTAGCGAAAAACTGGGCGTCCCATTCGACCTCCTGAAGGAAGTGCAGCGGATCAACGCCGCGCAGAAGGATCGTTTCCTAAAAGCAATTCGCGACGCGCTCTGGGTCTTGCGCGACAAGAAGATCGCGGTTTGGGGGCTCACCTTTAAGCCGAATACGGACGACATCCGCTCATCCGTCGCGATCGAATTGGTCGCGGAGATGTTGGGTGAAGGCGCGAAGGTCAGCGCCTACGATCCGAAGGGAATGGAAAAGGCGCGCGAAGTGAAATCAATCGCCGACGCGACTTTTACAGAAACTGCGATGGAAGCGATCGAGGGCGCTGAGGCGCTCGTCATCGCGACGGAATGGGCGGAATTCGCAAACGTGGATCTCGCGGTCGTGAAGGAGAAAATGCAGACGCCGATGATCTTCGACGGCCGAAATCTCTACGATCCCGAGACGATGCAGAAGCTCGGCTTTTACTACAGCTCAATTGGACGCCCCGGCGCGAAATCGGCCTAACGAATTCATGTCACGGCGGTCGATAGCCGTTGAAAGCTCGCGGTCGCGGTCCGCCGCGTCACAACGTCGCCTGCAGAACCCGCTCGATGAAAGAATCCAGTCGCAGCCTTGCTCTCGCTGCACTCCGGCGCTGGCGCACCGGGGGGCAGTTCGCCGACCAGATCAGCCAGGATCTTTTTAGCCGGAGCAGGCTGGCAGCCGCCGACCGCGCTTTCGCGCTCGAGTTGTTTTATGGCACGCTCCGAAATCTCACGCTCCTCGACTCTTGGATTGGACGGTTGCGCGCCGCGCCGGTCGATCCAGCCTCGCGCGACTTCCTGCGGCTCGGGCTTTACCAGATCCTGCTCATCGACACGGCCCCGCACGCCGCCGTTTTTGAGACCGTCGAACTCGCGCCAGCCCGCGCTCGAGGACTGATCAACGCACTCCTGCGTCGCGCGCTCCGCGAGAAAATCGGCCTAACAACTTTGCCCGGCGAACAACCGCTCGCGACCCGCTTCTCTCATCCGGAATTTCTGGTCGCGAAATGGACGAAGCAGTTCGGCCCCGAGGCTACGGATCAACTCTGCCAGTGGAACAACCGGCCCGCACCCGTTTATGCACGGATCAACTCGCTGAAGATCAGCGCCCTCGATTTTCTGAACAAATATCCCGCGGCGGTTCCACTTCCGGGGCGCGACGGTTTCGCCACTTTAGCGGATCCAGCCGAAGCATTGCGGAATGGTGATTGTTACGTTCAAGATCCGAGCACCGCGCTCGCCTGTGCGCTGCTCGCGCCGTTGCCAGACGAAAACGTGCTCGATGCCTGCGCAGCGCCCGGCGGCAAATCCTCCTGCCTCGCCGCGATGATGAAGAACCATGGGCATCTCATTGCGGCCGACCGCGACGAAGCACGGCTCCACCGATTGCAGAGCAACCTTGCGCGGTTGAGCGTGATCAACGCCACGACGGTTCGCTGCGACTGGCGCGATCCGGAATCGATCCGAGCAGCGCAATTTCAAGCGCGCTCCTTTCACAAAATCCTGCTCGACGTCCCCTGCTCGAACACTGGCGTAATGCGCCGCCGTGTTGATCTGCGCTGGCGGCTTCGGCCTGACGAGTTCGCTATCATGCAGGCCCAGCAGCTGGCGATTCTCGAAAATGTTGCTCCGCTCCTCAAGCCCGCCGGCTCGTTAGTCTATAGCACCTGCAGCCTGGAACCGGAGGAGAACGAGGAAGTAGTGGAGAAGTTTCTTGCGGCTCGCCCCGATTTCTGCCTAACGAAAAGCGTGAAGAGCTTTCCCGTGCGCGACGGATTTGACGGCGCCTTTGCGGCGCGCCTGGAACTAAATCGCTGATTCCGCAGCCAATCCTGCTCCTAATCCTAGTTTCATTCGCCCATTCTTAATCGACAGAACAGGAGCAAGAGCAGGATTGGACGAGGTTTGCATCGCCGTCTCACGGTGGAATGATAGGCGCTTATGCAAGACGCCCGTTTTGACAAGCTCGCTTCTGTCCTCGTTAACTACTCCACCAATCTCCAGCGCGGCGAGAAAGTGCTGATCGAAACCTTCGACACCCCGGAAGAAATGACGATCGCGCTTATCCGAGCGGCACGGAAAGCGGGTGCAATTCCTTTCTCCCAGCTCCAACGGGCCCGCGTCAGTCGCGAGCTCGCACTCGACGCCGATGAAAAACAATTGGATCTCGCCGCCGCGCATGAACTTGCGCGGATGAAGAAGATGGATGCTTATATCGCGGTTCGCGGCAGCCAGAACGTGAGCGAGCTCTCCGACGTGCCGATCGACCGGATGAAGCTGATCGCAAAGAAAATGCGACCGGTGCAAAACCAGCGGGTGCAAAAAACCAAGTGGGTCGTGCTCCGCTGGCCGACCCCGTCGATGGCGCAAATGGCTGGGATGAGCACCGAAGCTTTCGAAGACTTCTTCTTCAAAGTCTGCACGCTCGATTACCGGAAATTGCAGCCCGGCATGAAGGCGCTGAAAGCGCTCATGGAAAAGACGGACCAGGTTCAGATTAAAGGACCCGGCACGGATCTGCGTTTCAGCATGAAGGGCATCTCCGCGATCATTTGCGGCGGCGATCGTAACATTCCCGACGGCGAAGTCTTTAGCTGCCCGGTGAAAAATTCCGTGCAAGGACATGTGACCTTCAATACGCCGACGATTTATCAGAGTACCGGATTCGAGAATATCCGGCTCGATTTCCGTGACGGAAAAATCGTTGAAGCGACGAGCAACCAGACGGAGAAGCTGAATGCGATTCTCGATTCCGATGCGGGCGCACGATACATCGGCGAGTTCTCGTTAGGCTGCAATCCCTACATCCGCGAACCGATGCGGGACATCCTCTTCGACGAGAAGATCGCGGGTTCTTTCCACTTCACGCCGGGCGAGGCGTATCAGGAAGCCGACAACGGGAATCGCAGCCAGGTGCATTGGGATATGGTTTGCATCCAGCGGAAAGAGTACGGCGGCGGTGAGATTTACTTCGATGACAACCTCGTTAGGCGCGACGGCGAGTTTCTTCCGAAGGCGCTCCAGTCATTGAACTGGTCCAGGTTCCGTTAGGAAGAAGCGGAATCCGCTGGGCAAATCTGGCGTATTGCCCGACCGCGACGCAGGCGGGATCGAAGAATCCGCCAACCCTCTGGAACCTTGCGGTCGGAGCTTTGGGCTCCCGACGGGTCCTTCGGCTTCGCTCAGGATGACTCTGCTTACGCTCGTTGGGCGGAAGAGTTTCCGCAGGCCGATTAGCTTTGGCGGATAGAGCCGACCGGGTTGAGCTAAGCATTTCGATCTCGCTGTTTGCGCTCGACTGCACGTTGCCGATCTCAAAGACAGGTGCGGCTTCGATTGAGCTCGGACCGAAGCCGCGTAACTGCGGGCTGCGGCTGCGCGGAGGGCGCGAGGCGCGTCGAAAGGATCTTAGATCGACTTCAACTGGAGCGAGCCCCTCATAGAGCTTCGGGCCAGTTGCAAGGAAGCAATCTCCAGAAAGAAGGCGATCGCCAGACTCTTGTGGCGACAGTTGAAAAGCGGCTCGCTACCTCTACATCGGAGCCGGTGAAGAAAGCCCACAATGCTCCAATTCTCCTCGAATGGGAGACCGCGGCAATCACTGGATTGCGGGTGCCAAACCGCCGCAGCCTTCCGTTGAAACTCCTGCGATCCCTTTTAAGATCACCACCACTGGACCGCCTTTGCGGGAAAAGTGGGCGCAGGAACCGGCGGTTACGGAGAGGCTCTGACGGCGAGCGCGACAATCGCCGCGGTTTCGGGTTCAAGGCGGGTCGGGGCCTGTTCTGGCACCATTGGCGGCTCCGACTTGAGCGCGGTCAGTTCCCGGGCAACCGACGCAGGAGGATTACTCGCGATTGTCTTCGCGACAAAAGTGGGCGCCGGAACCGGCGGTTGCGGGGAGTCTTTTCCTGCGATCGCGGCGATCGCAGCACTCTCGGGTTCGATCCGCGTCGGGCGTTGTTCCAATGGCTTCTCCTGAGACTCGGCGAGGGCCGGTTTCGGTTCGACGTCCTGCGCGGAAGGGATCAGATGCGGCACAGGCTGACCTTGTCCGACTGGATCCTCCTGGTCCACGAGAAACTTTTTGTCGGTCGAGACCCACGGCTCTTCTTCTTCTGCCGGAAGGACCGGTTTCTTTGCCTCAGCCATCGGCATTTGCGGCGCAGCGACGAATGCTGGCGCGGTCGAGGTGGCAGCTACTGAGGGCTTGGCAAACGCCGCGAGAGACACTTCTTTATCATCACGAAGCGGCATCTTCGGTGCGACAGCGTAGTCGTCGGGCTGAGTGCTTTGATTCGCCGCGAGCGGTATTTTGGCTGGCGGACTCTTTGCTGCCGGCGGCGGGGAAGGCGGGACCGACCCGGTTTTGCGAGCCGTTTGGCGTTCCTCGTCAGGCGCGATTCCGGAGGAATGGATCCCGATTTGAGCACCTGCAACATCTGGGGGCACGACCGTTTTCAGACCAGGGGATCCTGTTGCCGTCAGCTTCAGCGAAAGTTTCGGCGGACCACCGTCGACGTTTTCGTCGCAGAGCCGGCGTTCATTAACTGAAACAGGTCGTCCGAATCGCGGGCCGGTCAGCGGCAGCGCAGAGGAATGGACGCCGGCCGGTTGGCGGCGAAGCTGTTGCGCGACAAGCCAACCAAGAATGCCAATCCCGGCGAGCAGCAGCAGGAGCGTCCGAGGTTCCGACACGTGATCCACCAGTTCCGCAAATGCGAGCTGCGAATGTTCACGAACACGATTCGCGGCGACCGCGGTCGCGGCTGGAGTGACGGCAGAACTGCCCGCAGCCGTTGCTGGCTGCGGAAGTTTCGAGATGAAGGCCGTCGTCTGGGCGATCGGCGCGGCGGCTTTCAGCCCAGGAGTCGGTTTGGGGATCGGGGGCGCAGAAGCTTTTCCAGCAACTAGAGCCGCGCTCCCCTGCGACGGCGCAGGCGAAGAAGCGCCGGTCGCAACGCTCGCTTTTGCTTCCACCGGTGCGGCTTCAGCGGTCGCTGGTGAAGGATTCGCCACCTCAACGGGAGGGGCGGCCGTCGCGGCCGCGACTTGAGCCGGGGATTCGGCCTGAACCGGGGCTTGAACAGATTCGGATTCTCCGAACCGCATCGCAGGAGCCGGACCAGCAGGCCTGGCGTTTGCTTGCGCAAGGGCGGTCGTCGCCAGCGACGCTTCGCTCGCACGCTTGAGCCAGCCGAGGTCGTATAACGTGTCGGCGAAGACGATGTTCAGCGCCGGCGAATAGATCTTACGCGCCGACTTCACCCAGTCGTTTCCCTTATCGGGGTTGTCACGTGTGAACTCCCAGGCTGCCTGCGCGTAGTAGAGCGCTGGCGTGTCGCCAGTGAACTTAAACTGATCCATCATCTGCTGCGCCTGCGGATCATTGCCTTCGAGCAGCAGCGTCATGAAAATCTTGTATTTGATGAGCTGCGCCGCCTGGTTTTCATGACCGCCCGGCGTCTCGGCAAACAGCTTCTCGAGTCGCTCGCGCGACTTCCCGTAATCCTTCTTCTTAAACGAAATTTGCGCGAGGTTGTACTGCGCTTCCTCGAATTTCGGATCGGCCGCAATCGCTTTGTCGAAGGCGTCTTCAGCCTGGTCGAATTTCTCCTGCGCCATCAGGATCTCACCCCGAAGGTTGAGCGACTTCGCCTGGTCCGGCTCGCCTTCGTCAGCGAGATTGAGAAACCTTACTGCGGCCGGCAAATCGCGCCGTTGAAGCGCTCGTTCCGCCCGTTCGAAATTTGCCTGGGCGTCTGCCTTCATGCGTGCCGCATGTTCTGCTGTCGAAGTGACTTCGATCGCGGCGCGGGTTTCGCCCTCCGGCTTTTGGAGCCAACCAATTTCGTAAAATGATTCCGCGAAGAGTTTATTCAGCGGCGCGGGGTAATGTTTCTCCGCCGCGTCCAGCCACTCTTTCGCTTCCTTCCGGTTGTTATGCTGGAGCGCGATTGCAGCGTTCGAGTAGTAGAGCGCCGGGCTATTCTTCTCGCCGTCGAACTTGTTCACGATCCAATCGACCATGTTTTCCTTCCCTTGAAGCACGAAGGTAAGGAGGATTTTGTATTGGATCAGGAGACTCGTTTCCCCTTTCATCTCCTCGCTATTCCCGGCCACGAGCGCTTCAAATCGATTTCGTGCTTCCGTCCAATCCTTTTTCAGGAACGAAATCTCGGCGAGGTTAAAGTTGGCGTTCCAAAACTTTGGCTCGATCGCGAGCGCCTTGCGCAACGCCTTGTCCGCGTTGTCGTATTCGCCCTTCCGCATCAGCACTACGCCGCGAAGATTTTGTGATTCCGCGAGATCGGGCTTGCGGGCATCGATCGCGTCGAGCGCCTTCAGCGCCGCATCGTAGTGGTTAGCGTCAAATTCGCGAAACGCCTTGTCATACATCGCCTCAAGTTCAGTCTTGTTCGGGGTGACGCCGGTGGCCGCAAAAGAGCTCCCCACCAACAGCGCAAGAGCGACAAAGCGAGGCAGTTTCATAGCAGCCGTATCAAAAGCGAACGGGCTGAGCAAGACAAGGTTTAATCGACCTAACGATTCCCTCTGGTTGGCGTCGCGGTCGGCTTCGCTGGCTCCGTCCTTGCCGGCTGACTTTGGGTATTACTTTCGGGCTTGGGACTTTGCCGTTGGAAGGTATGAAGCAGTGTTCGCGCCAGTCGATTGAGGAAAGGTGGCTGCGGCGTGGGAGCCGGCGTGGCAACAGGAACGGGCGTCGCGGCCGGAGTCGCTTTGGCGGACGAGGCAGTCCGATGACTCTTGGTTTTCCTTGTCTTTGTCTTCCTCGACGACCGCGTGCGCTCTGAGGTTTTTTGCCTGGTCTCGGAAGCGACCTTCGTTGTTTGTGAGGAAGCAGGAGTCGGCGAGGTGTCTTTTGACGTCGCGATCTTTTCGGGCGCCGGAGTTTCCTCGCTTTTTTCGGTTGTCGCCGCCGCTTTGGGAGGGGGAAATTTTTCGACGCTGAGCGACGCCGCCGAAGAAGCAGCGATCTCGCCCGGTGTTTCCGTACCTAACGACGCCAGAACCGGCAGCGTCCGTGCAAATTCGATGTTCGCTTCTTCCGAAAAGAGCTTCTTCGCGGAATCGATCCACCGCCGCGCCTGTTTTGGGTTCTCATGCCGAAAATTCCAAGCCGCTTGCGCGTAATAAAGCGCTGGCGTCTGGTCGGTGAACTTGAAACCCTCCATCGTCTGCTGCGCGGCGCTTTCCTCGCCTTTCAGCAGCAGGGTCAGGAAGAGTTGATAACGGATGAGTTGAGCTGTCTCCGGTTTCAGCACGGCGGATTTTCCCTTGAGCAGAGATTCCAACCGGGCCGTTGCATCGGCATAGTCTTCGCGTCCCAGAGAAATTCTGGCGCGAATATATCCGCTTTCCCACGCAGCCTGATCCGCCGAGGGCGCTTTGTTTAGCGCTACCTCGGCTTGGTCAAACTTCTTCTGCCCGATCAGAATCTCAGCGCGCAAACGCGCCGTAGCCGCGTCCTCGGGAGCGGCGCCCTGCGGCTCAGTGCCCAAAAGGTTAAGCGCCTTGTCGTAGTCTCCCGATTCATAGGCCCGCTTCGCCTGCTGGAGATCGGCCTCCGCCGCGTCCGGTCGCGAACCATCTGCATCTTCGGAAGTGAACTTCGCCAGCACAGGCTGCTCATCCGCCGGCCTCGGCAACCAACCCACTTCGTAAAACGCCTCGCGGTATAGCTGGTTCTCCCGCGCCGTGAAATCTTTCGTAGCCGCCGCGACCCAATCTCTCCCCTCGCCTCGTTTGCCGCGATGGAACGCGATCGCCGCCTCCGCGTAATCAAACGCCGGGCTCTTCTTCCGCTCCTTCAACCGGCTCAAGATTGCACCGACCTTCTCGTCGTCTTTTTCAAAAAGAACGGTCAACAAAATCTTATAATCGACCAGCGGGATCATCCCTTCTGCGAGTTCGCGAGGAACGGCTTCCCGCAGAGCGGCGAATCGATCCCTCGCGGTCGCCCAGTCCTTCTGCAGGAACGGGATGTCCGCGAGATTAAAGCGGGCAGACCAAAGGTTCGGATCGATCGCAAGCGCTTTTTGGAAGGCTGTCTCCGCCCGGGCGTATTCATTTTGCCGCAACAGAACAACGCCGCGGAAATTTTCCACGGCAGCGAGATCCGGTTGCCGGGCGTCGATTGCGTCGAGTTCTTTCAGCGCGGCCGCGTAATGACCGGCGCCCAACTCCTCCTCCGCCTTCTGATAAAGAGCCGCCAATTCCGCCTTCGAAGGCGCAACTTCATTCGCCGCAACGCAGGCCAGGGCAATAACTAGAACGGCTGCGGCCCTTTCCCATCTCATGACTTGAACAAGAAGCGCGCCACCTGCCAGATGACAAGGGCGAAAGGCCGCCGGACTCCGCACGCGGTTGGTCTGGGGCGCAAGGTGATGCGCCACACAACTCCTTCGCCGCTCGCTAGTCGAGCACCTCGAACTGGCTCATGAGCTTAAACATCTGGTAACGATCCGCGATTTCACCGTTCGTTAGGCGGCGCATCCGGTCCATGCTGAACGCTTCTACGTTGAAGCTCGCGAGCACGCTGCCATAGATGAGCGCCTTGCGAAGCTCTGCGAATCCCACCTCACCATCAATTTTGCCGGCGAGATAACCCGCCACGCCCCCCGCAAAGGTGTCGCCTGCACCTGTCGGATCGTGGATGTCTTCCAGCGGATAAGCGCCGCAACTGAAGAAATCGTCCGGGCCGAAAAGAAGCGCTCCATGTTCACCCTTTTTCACCGCGACATAATTTGGTCCCATCCGGCGAATCTCCCGGCCGGCGCGGATCAGACTGGTCTTGCCGGTCATCTGGCGGGCTTCGCTGTCGTTTAAAATCAGCAGATCGACCCGCGGGAGAAGCGCGTCCAGATCCTTGCGCGTTGTCTCGATCCAGAGATCCATCGTGTCCGCCACGACAAAACGGGGACGCTTCATCTGGTCGAGAACGTGCGCCTGCAAGGACGGCGCGATGTTCGCAAGCAAGACGAAAGCGGTCTCTCGGAAAATCTCCGGCAACATCGGCTCGAAGTTTTCGAAGACATTCAAGGCGACCGATTTGGTTTCACGGGTGTTCAGGTCCCAGGCGTATTCGCCGCTCCAGCGAAAGGTCTTTCCCTCGGCCCGCTGCACGCCGCTGGCGTCGATTCCGTGCTTTTTCCAGAACTCAAATTCCTCTTGAGGAAAGTCGCTCCCGACTACGCCGACAAGCTGCACGGGAGCAAAAAAGCTCGCGCCCAGCGCGGCGTAGGAAGCGGAGCCGCCGAGCTGATCGGCGTGTTCTTCCACAGGTGTCTTGACAGTGTCGAGCGCAATCGAACCAACTACGAGAACGGACATGATTTATTGCTGATGCTGATTTTTCCTTGCTGATGTCGCGACGAGCAGCTGCTTCGCGGCGCGTGTAGCGGCAGCGACGTCGGAAGTTTGCAGCAGCCCCGATACAATGACTGCGCGCTTTGCGCCAGCCGCTAATACCTCCGGCAGATTTGCCAGCTTGATTCCGCCAATGCAAAAAATCGGGAGCCGCACGAGCTCGTGCAGCGGCCGGATTTCCTCGAGGCCGATCGGCGCGTAGTCCGGTTTCGTCGGCGTGGCAAAGAGTGGGCCGAAGCCGATGTAATCGGCGTCCTCCGCCTCCGCCGCGACGGCTTGCTCCACACTGTGGGTCGATTTGCCGAAGCAGCAACCGGTTCGCCTAACGATTGCGCGCGCGGCCGCGATCGGAAGATCGTCCTGACCAAGGTGCAAACCTTCCACGGGGACGTCGCGCGCAATCTCGGGATGATCGTTGATGATCAACGGCACGCCAGCCGCGCTCGTTAGGCGATGAAGCTCGACGGCAAGCTGGCGCACCGCCTCGGTTTTCTGCTTCTTCGCGCGCAGTTGAATCAGGTCTGCACCGCCCCGAATCAATTCATCGCCAAATTTCAGCGCGTCCTCAGGCAGGACATAGCCCAGATCGAGAATTGCGTAGAGCCGCGCTTCCCCTAACGATTTCATGGAAGCGCCTCCACCTCCCAGTCATCCCGAGCGTAGGCGGGGCATCCCGCGGCATCACCCCGCAGCGTCGTCTTTACGAAATTCCCGGGGATCCTTCGGCTGCGCTGCGCTGCGCTCGGGATCGCAACTGGAGCGTGCCGCTCCCGTCGGAGTCGTCTAACGCGGCCGCTCAATCGTGCAACCGCCCGTTCGACGGATGCAGCTCGAACGTGTCCGAGTTCATCATCCGATCAACAAACCCGGTGTCGTAGGTGCCGTTGCGAAAGTCGGCATTCAACATGATCGCATTATGAAACGGGATCGTCGTCTTGATTCCGCTGATCAAATACTCCCCGAGCGCGCGCCGCATCCGCTCGATCGCCGATTCCCGGGTTGCGCCGACCGTAATCAACTTCGCGATCATCGAATCGTAAAACGGTGGGACGGTGTAGCCGGTGTAGGCGTGCGAATCGATCCGCACTCCACGGCCACCGGGCGCGTAGTAGAAGCTAATCAAGCCGGCCGATGGTTGAAAATTGCGGGCTGGATCTTCGGCGTTGATCCGGCATTGAATCGCGTGCTGGTGCGCCACCGGATTCGCGATGTGGGGTGAAAGTTTTTCGCCGGCTGCGATGTAAATCTGCTCCTTCACAAGATCGCAGCCATACACTTCCTCCGTGATCGTGTGCTCCACCTGGATGCGCGTGTTCATCTCAATAAAGTAAAAGTTGCCCGAATCATCGACGAGGAACTCCATCGTGCCGGCATTCACATAGTTGACGGAGCGCGCCAGTTTCACCGCGGCGTCGCCCATTTTTTTGCGGAGCGACGGCGAGAGCAACGGCGAGGGACATTCCTCGATCACCTTCTGATTGCGGCGCTGGATCGAGCAATCCCGCTCCCCCAAATGCACGATGTTCCCATGCGTGTCGGCCATGATCTGGAACTCGATGTGATGCGGGTCCACGATCAGCTTCTCCATGTAAACCTCCGCATTTCCGAAGGCTTTCTCGGCCTCGTTGCTCGCAGCGCGAAATCCCTGGACCAGGCTCACTTCGTTATGCGCCGCACGCATCCCGCGACCGCCGCCGCCGGAGACGGCTTTAATCATTACCGGATAGCCAATCTTGTTCGCAATCTTGATCGCGTCCGCTTCGCTCTTGACGATGCCGTCGCTGCCAGGGACGACCGGGACGCCGGCTTTGCGCGCCGCGGCGCGTGCGGAATTCTTGTCGCCCATCGCTCGCATCGCCTCGGCGCTCGGACCGATGAACTTGATTTTGCAACTCTCGCAGACTTCGGCGAAGTGCGCGTTCTCGGCGAGAAATCCGTAGCCGGGATGGATCGCATCGACGTCGCCAACTTCGGCCGCGCTCATGATCCGATCGATCCGCAGGTAGCTGTCGGAACTCGGCGCCGTGCCGATACAGATCGATTCGTCGGCCAGTTGCACGTGGAGCGAATCCACGTCCGCCTCGGAGTAAACCGCGAGGGTGCGGATGCCGAGCTCCTTGCAGGCGCGGATGACGCGGAGCGCGATTTCTCCGCGGTTAGCGATCAGGATTTTTTCAAACATTTGCCTAACAAACTAGGAGAGCACTCCAAGGCCCGGGCGAGATTCGTTACTGGGATCCTTCGCTTTGCTCAGGATGACAACCTCCCAAAATCAGCCTAACGAACCTTGAAAAGCGCCTGGCCGAACTGGACTGGTTTGCCATTTTCCGCGACCACTTCCGCGATCACGCCGCTGACTTCGGCCTTGATTTCGTTCATCACTTTCATCGCCTCGATGATGCAGACGACGGTTTCGGGATTCACTTCCTTCCCTACCTCGATGAACGCCGGCGATTCGGGGGAAGCCGCGCGGTAA
>JAICMR010000172.1 GCA_025929155.1 Chthoniobacterales bacterium
CTGTTGTCGTTAGGCAGCGAGTATCCCGGAATGACCACATCACCAAAGACCTTAGGCGGAACCACGAACAGCCTCACTATTATGACGCTGGATGCAAAGGCGGATTTCGACCGGGCGGTGGGAGCCGGCGCCGAGGTGGTGCGGCCACTCGCGGAACAATTTTACGGCGACCTTTCCTGCCGGGTGCGCGACCCGTTTGGCCACGAGTGGATCATTTCGCAGGAATTGGAAAAGCTGTCGCCAGAAGAGATGCAGCGTCGGTGGAACGCCATGGCCGTCGAGGGAAAATAATAGGCGGAAATTTTGCCCGGGGGCAGGGAAGGGGCGGTTGACTTTGCTCAGGGGGCGACGCGCCTTGCTAAGCCCGATGAACGCGCTCTAAGAGTGCAGCGTCGCACCGTTCTCCAGCTCTACCGGCGACTGTCCTCGACAGAACCAGCGTGCGCCACTCTTCCCGCCGAGACGACACTCGGTTCCTTCTACTCTTACCCAGGCGCCTTCGCGTAATCCGAGCACGGGAGTTGTGTTCTCTTCCAGGAACTGCAGGATGCGTTCCTCGCGTGTCTCACCCATATGCGTAGAATTCGGATCCGCATCGAGGTAGTGCGGGTTGATCTGGAAAGGCACAAGCCCGAGGGCATCGAAAGAGGGCGGCTGCACAATTGGCATGTCATTGGTCGTCCGAATGGTGGGCGCTGCGACATTCGAACCCGCGCTCGATCCGAGGTAAGGCACGCCGGCTTCGACGCGAGCCCGGACGGTTTCGAGCAGATCAAGGTTGTAGAGGCCCTTTAGGAGGCGAAAAGTGTTACCGCCGCCGATAAAAATCGCTTCGGCATTCTTCAGCGCGACCCGCGCGTCGCTAGCGTGATGCAGCCCCTCGACCTGATAACTCATGCGGCCAAGTCTTTCTCTCACTCGCTGCGCGTAGCCTTCATGATCCGCCAGCGCGAACGGAACAAAGAGCACTCGGCGCGCGTCTCCGAGGAATCGGCCAATTTCCTCCTCGGCGTAATCGAGGTAACCGCCGCTTCCGCTCACGGTCGAGCTACTCAGGAGGAGGATACGTCGGCTCACGGGAGCTGCTTCTGCCGAACGACAGACGAACCCGTATCAGAGCGAATGTCTTCCCTGTAACTGGCGGAGTAAGTCAGACCGGCGGGCGCGGGCTCGTAGTTTAAATTCGGCGCGAGCCAACGCTCGATTTTGCCTAACGACTCACCTTTGCGCGCGGCGTAGTCCGCCGCCTGGTCGGGTTGAATTTTCCCGACTCCAAAATACCGAGCCTCGGGGTGCGAAAAATAGAGGCCGCTCACGCTCGCCCCGGGATGCATCGCAAATGATTCCGTCAGCTCCACGCCCGCATTTTTGGCCGGGTCGAGCAGCGCGAAAAGCGCGCGCTTCTCCACGTGATCGGGCGAAGCGGGATAACCGGCGGCCGGACGAATCCCGCGGTAACGCTCGTGAATAAAATCATCTTTGTTCAGGCCTTCTGCCGCGCCGAAGCCCCAGGCAATGCGCGCCTCGTGGTGAAGAAATTCGGCAAAAGCTTCCGCCAGGCGATCAGCCAGCGCTTTCGTCAGGATAGCATTGTAATCGTCGAGCTCTTCCTTGAACTGCATCGCGAGCTCGTCCGCGCCGATCCCTCCGGTCACGGCAAAACCGCCGAGATAATCGCGGCGTCCGGAATTTTTCGGCGCCACGAAATCGGCCAGGCAGTAATTAATCTGTCCAACCGGTTTTTGCATTTGCTGGCGCAGAAAGTGAAACGTCGCCATGACTTCTTCGCGCGTCTCGTCGCGATAAACTTCGACGTCGTCGCCTAACGAATTCGCTGGCCAGAAAGCATAAACGCCGCGCGCAGTCAGCAAGTCGTCAGCCACGATTCGCTCGAGGAGTTTTTGCGCATCGTCGAACAGCTCGCGCGCCTGTTCGCCAACGACCGGGTCCTCGAAGATCGCCGGATAACGCCCGCGCAATTCCCAAGTGTGAAAGAACGGCGACCAATCGATGTACTCGATTAGAGTTGAGAGTGAAATCTCAGTAACGTCTGCATTGCCCGGCGCACAAACGTTTTGAGCGGCGGTTGACGTGTTAATGCTCTCGCGAACCCTCACTTCGCTGCTCTGAAGAAGGCGCGCGCTGCCCGGAGCAGAGGCGTGTGCGCCCGGAGTTGCATACGCACGGAGGCCGAGAAATTCCGGCACCGGCGGCTCGTAGCGGCACCAATCGGTCGTTAGGCGATTCGCCTGCGCCTGCGCGAGCGTGAGCATCTTTTTCTCCCGCGTTTTGTTCGCATGGTCCGTCCGCAGCCGCTCGTAGTCCGCGCGCGTCGTGGCGTCGAATTTCGTCTTTGACTCAGGATTCAGCAGCGAACTCACAACTCCGACGGCCCGCGAAGCGTCGAGCACATGCACGACGCTCTCTTGGTAGTGCTGCGCGATTTTCACGGCGGTATGCGCGCGGCTCGTGGTCGCGCCGCCGATCAAAAGCGGGAGCCGAAATTCCTGCCGCTCCATCTCCTGCGCGACGTGCACCATTTCATCGAGCGACGGAGTAATTAGTCCGCTCAACCCGATGATGTCAGCCCCGCGCTCACGCGCCGTCGTTAGGATCTTTTCCGCCGGGACCATCACGCCGAGGTCGATCACTTCGTAGTTATTACATTGCAGGACGACGCCGACGATATTCTTGCCGATGTCATGCACGTCGCCCTTCACCGTCGCCATAACGATTCGGCCCTGCGGTTTCGAATCGACCTGCTTCTCCGCTTCCATGAACGGCATCAGATACGCAACCGCCTTCTTCATGACCCGCGCGCTCTTCACTACCTGCGGTAGGAACATCTTGCCCGAGCCAAATAAATCGCCGACCACACTCATGCCGGCCATCAAAGGACCCTCGATCACGTCGAGCGGCCGCGCGGATTGGGCGCGCGCTTCCTCCGTGTCGGCGTCGATGTAATCGACGATGCCTTTGATCAGCGCGTGCGCGAGACGCTCCTCGACCGGCGCGCTCCGCCAGGCTTCGTCTTTTACCGCGGCTTTGCCTTTCGACTTCACGCGTTCCGCGTAATCGACCAGCCGGTCAGTCGCGTCAGCGCGCTTGTTAAAAAGGACGTCTTCCACGAGCTCGCGCAGATCCGGCGCGATTTCTTCGTAAACGGCAAGTTGCCCGGCGTTCACGATCCCCATGTCGAGCCCGGCGCGAATCGCGTGATAGAGGAAGGCCGAATGCATCGCTTCGCGAACGGTGTTGTTCCCTCGAAAGGAGAACGAAATATTACTTACGCCGCCGCTTACCCGCGCCCCCGGAAGGTTGGCTTTAATCCAGCGCGTCGCCTCAATGAATGCGACCGCGTAATTGTTATGCTCCGCGATTCCGGTCGCGATCGTCAGAATATTTGGATCGAAAATGATGTCGTTAGGCGGGAAGCCCGCGTGCTCGATAAGCAACTGGTAAGCGCGCGCGCAGATCTGGGTTTTCCGCTCGAAGGTGTCGGCCTGGCCGCGCTCATCGAAAGCCATTACGATGACGGCGGCGCCGTAATGCCTAACGAGTCGCGCCTGGCGGAGGAATTCCTCCTCACCGCCCTTGAGCGAGATCGAGTTCACGACGCCTTTGCCTTGGACGCATTGCAAGCCGGCCTCGATCACGCTCCACTTCGAGCTGTCGATCATGATCGGTATCCGACAGATATCAGGCTCGCTCCCGATCAGCCTGAGGAAACGGGTCATGGCCGCTTCGGAATCGATCATTCCCTCGTCCATGTTGACGTCGAGGAGGTTCGCGCCCCCTTCCACCTGCTGACGCGCAACCGCGAGCGCAGCCTCGAAGTCTCCCGCGAGGATCAGCTTCGAAAACCTTGGGGAGCCAGTAATGTTGGTCCGTTCGCCGACGACGGCGAACCCGAAGTCGTGGGTAAGATTCAGCGCCTCGAGTCCTGAGAGGTGGAGCGTGAGATCGCGAACCTCGCGTGCCCTCCGCGGAGTTTCGTCATCCTGAGCGGAGCCGGTGGATGCGGGCGAAATCGATGGCTTCCCGAGAGTGTGAAGCTGGCGCGGCGGATACGGCCTAACGACCTCGGCAATCGCGCGGATGTGCGCGGGCGTGGTCCCACAGCAGCCGCCGACAATGTTGAGCCAGCCGTTCTCGGCCCAGTCGCGCAACTGCGGCGCAAGCGATTCCGGCGTTTCTGGAAAGCCAGTCGGCGAGAGTGGATCAGGCAGCCCGGCATTCGGATAAAAGCTGGTGAAACAAGGCGCGAGCCTTGCTAGTTCCTCGACGTGCGGCCGCATATCGGACGGACCGAGCGCACAATTCAGCCCGACAACCAGCGGCTCGGCATGCAGGATCGAGGTGAGAAATGCGCCGACTGTTTGGCCGGTCAGGGTCCGGCCGGAAAGATCGGTGATCGTACCCGAGATGAGCACCGGAATCCTGCGGCCTAACGACTCGAAAACTTCCGCAATCGCGAAGATCGCGGCCTTCGCGTTCAATGTGTCGAAAATGGTCTCGACCAGCAGGACATCGACACCGCCTTCCATCAGTCCGCGCACCTGTTCGCCATACGACTTCCGGATTTGATCGAACGTGACCGCGCGGAAACTGGGATCGTTGACATCGGGCGAAAGCGACGCCGTCACGGGCAGCGGACCTAACGAACCGGCGACGAAACGCGGATGGCCGCTCTGATTCGCGGCCCGCTCCGCAGCCGTGCGCGCAACTCTCGCGGCCGCGACATTCATTTCGACGGCGAGGGCGGCGAGCTCCGGATCATCCACCACGCGCTGAAAAAACGCCCCGTCTTTCCTTCCGCTTTCCAGTTCGCCCAAAAAGAGGAAATCGTGCAGCCCGATCGTGGTCGCACTGAAAGTGTTGGTCTCGATGATGTCCGCGCCCGCTTCGAGATATTGCATGTGAA
>JAICMR010000187.1 GCA_025929155.1 Chthoniobacterales bacterium
AAACTGGCGCGCGAACTGACACCGCAGCCGAGCGCACGTGAGCTCGACGCCTTACTGGCGACGGGCGAGCAAGGATCGAGCGCGCTGGTCGCCATGGCTGTGAATGCGATCGGCGGCAAAGCGATCTCGCTCACGGGCGCGGCGGCCGGGATCGTGACCGACAACGCGCACACCAAGGCAAAGATCGCGCACATTTCGCCGCGCCAGATCCACGCGCTCCTCGGCGAAGGGTTCCTCGTCGTCGTCGCCGGTTTTCAGGGTCAAAGCCCGGAAGGAGCGACGACCACTCTCGGGCGCGGCGGTTCCGATCTCACCGCGATTGCGCTCGCAGCAGCTTTGAAAGCCGACGATTGCCAGATCTTTACCGATGTGGCGGGCGTGCACACCTGCGATCCGCGGGTCGTGTCGGATGCCAGCAAAATCGATGAGATTTCCTACGATGAGCTTCTGGAAATGGCGGGCGCGGGTTCCAAAGTGATGCAGTCGCGCGCGGTGGAGTTTGCAAAAAAATTCGGCGTCGGTTTTGAAGTACTCTCCAGCATGAGCGATCGGCCCGGCACGCGGACGCGCGCCGTCACGCCGAACATGGAAGACATTGTGGTGCGCGGGGTAAGTTTGGAACGCAACCAGGCAAAAGTGACGATTTGTGGGCTGCCCGATCGGCCGGGCTGCGCTGGGATGATCTTCTCGGCGATCGCGGACGCGAATCTTAGCGTGGACATGATCGTGCAGAACGCCTCGAGCACGGGCACGACGGAGTTGTCGTTCACGCTGCATCAGGATGATTTTGCGGTTGCGGAACAAATCCTGGAGCCGCTGGTCGAGAAAATCGGCGCGGCCGGCATGACGGCGACGACCGGTGTGGCAAAGCTCAGTGTGGTCGGAATCGGAATGCGTTCGCACGCGGGCGTCGCTTCACGGCTCTTCGCAACGCTTGGCGAGGCGGGGGTGAACATTCAGCTCATCTCGACTTCCGAAATCAAGATCGCTGTCGTGATCGCGGAGGAGGAACTCGAACGCGCGGCTCAAGTGACGCATGTTGCCTTTGGTCTGACGCGACCGAAGCCGGCGAGCGCGACATCCGCGGGCTGACGGCGTCCAAATATTTTGCACCCTCGGCGGCGCGATGCTCGCCCACCGAAGAAGAATTCGCGGTTACAAAGAAATCGAAAAACTCCGTGATTGAGCAGCGTTTCCAGATCCTGACTTTCGCTGGCTCAGGCGGCCTCTTTGATCGCCGGGCGGAGGGACACCTTCTGTCCGACAGCCAATCCACCGATGCGAGTGACCGTGCCGTAGATTCCCGCATTGTTTTGGTTCGCACGAACGACTGCCTTCATTACTTCCGGAGCAGGACTCGCTGAGTCGGGATCAAGATTCACCATCGAGCAGCGAAGATCGCGCATCGTGACGGCGATCGCGGGAGCGTCATCGCCATCGCCAAACGAAAGCGTCGCTCCCAACCACTCGTCTTCCCGGAAGGAAAACGATTGCAGCAGGCGAACCACCACATTCGGACGAAATCGTCGCGCGTCCGCTCTCCGCCCGGCCAGCCGACCGATTTCATCCACGGTTTGGGAGGTGATGATCGAGATGCTCGCATCATCGAAGATGCCGTTCCTCATTCGCATCATTTCTACCCTCGCACCGCAGCGACGGCTGACTTCCGCAGCCAACTCTTCACTGAAGAGGGGCAGCTCTTTCCCGTCGGGCGCGCGAACATGAGTAATGTCTCCGTTAGAACCGTCCGCCGGCCGCTGCGGAACAAACAGAAGCAGCTCGGGAAACATGGTTGCCGTGAGCCATGGAAATCCGGTGCGGTCGCCGATTCGACGGAATGCAAAGCGTCGGTCGCCATCGAGACCATGCCAGCCCAAACTCGCGGCCTCGAGTCGTTTGCCGGCCATCGACTTCACCGGAGACCGAAAGATCGCCTCGACCTGTCCGATCTCTTCCGGCATGACCAACCTCAGTCCAGCCTAACGAGCAGTCAGCGCTTGACCGGCACGACGTAGATTTCGGCGACGTTCGCGATCCGCATCTTCCAGCCGAAAAATGATTTGAAAGCCGCGGCTGCGGGATGATCCGCGTAGCCACGGAACTTGATATCCGTCTTGGCGACTTTCCAGGTTGAGCCGTCTTCCAGCGCAATGATCTGGTTCGGAACGATGCTGGTGATTTCCCCATCCACCCGGCTCACCACGAGCTGGAGTTTCTCTCGTTTGGCGGTCTTTTCGGTGGCCTGGGCGACGGCTTTCTCGCGATCGCCTTTCAGGAATGCGTCGAGTTTCGCGAGTTCGTTAGGCGTGAGTTTCTCGAGTCCTGCCGCCTTGAATTGCTCCGGAGTCATCGCCTCGCGGATCCCGCCGTTCAGGTCCTGAGCTTGCGTAACCGCGATCCCGCCTAACGAAAAGCCGATAACCATGGAGCCTGCAAGCAGCGTGCGAAAGGTGCGGGAAAGGTTTCTATTCATAAGACTCGAATGAGAGCGAAGGCCGCAGAGTAACTTGTCGGAATGGCTGGTCAAGACTGAAGAGATCGCAGAGCCCGCGGCTCAAAGATCTTTACTCATCCGCCAGTGTTCGACCTCGGCAAAAAGCCGCTGGGCCGGCGCCTCGACATGATAACCGTGATGCTCGTAAAAGCGCTGCGCGGTCGAACGCGCGTTCAGGACCAGGCGTTTCGCGCCCACGGCTCGTGCGCGATTTTCCAAAGCCCGGAGAAGCGAACTGCCGAGGCCGCGGTTTTGCGCGTCAGGATCGACCGCCATGAATCGGACTTGTGCCTCGGCCGGTGTGTTTAGATGCAATCGTCCGACGGCCAGGGCGTCGCCGGTTTCCGACCGAATCATCATGTGGATGCTTTCGTTCTCGCGCTCATCCCGCTCCGAACCGCGCGGCTGATTCCACGGCGCGCGCAGAACTCGCCAGCGCAGTTCGAAGTAGCGTTCCAGATCCGCCGGAGAATTGGGAACGATCAGCTCGGCGCGCTCGGTCAGATGCCCAGAGGGATCTTCCGGCCGAAGTGATGCATCCTCCGAATCATTCATGCTTTGAACCTCTCCACGCTGCCCAACATCCGCCAGCATTTTATCCGGATAGGAGCCATCGACTGGAATGCCTAATCGGTTACGCCCGGGATCGTTAGGCGCGGTGCGTCACTCCAGAGATCTTCGAGCGCGTAGAAATCGCGCTTCTCCGCGTGAAAGATGTGGACGATCACCTGCAGGTAATCGAGCACGATCCATTGGCTCGCGGGAAAACCATCGACCGCGGCCGGACGCACGGAATTCTCTTCGCGCAGCCGGACTTCGATCTCGCCCGCGATTGCTTTCAACTGCGGCTCCGAGGTTCCTGAGCAGATCACAAAGAAATCGGTGAAAGTCGAAATGCCGCGGAGGTCGAGGACCACGATTCCCTCGGCTTTCTTGTCAGCCGCGAGGGCGGCGCACCGTATCGCTAGCTCTTCGGGTTCGATTCCTGTGGTCCTTGGTAAAGTTTGGAGCGGAAGATGATTTGCTCGACCGCCTCCGGCACGAGATAACGAACAGAGCGCCCGCTGGCAACCCGTTTTCTGATCGTAGTCGCCGAAATATCGATCAACCTTCTAATCATTGGATAGGCAGAAGCGGCTGCCTGCCCGGTCCGATCGAGCACCACGAATTGCACGAGCCGCGCGAGATCCTCGAAGCGATGCCAGGTCGGCAACTTTGCCAGGTTGTCCTCGCCGATGAGAAAGAAGAATTGCACGTCGGAGTTTTCGGCGCGCAGGTGCTCGATCGTATCGATGGAATAAGAAGGCGCCGGCCGATCGAGCTCGAGCCGCGAGGCCGCGAAACCTGGCTCACCCGCGATCGCGGCTTCGATCATCTCCCAGCGCGCCGCTGGCTCCGCCGGAATGGAGCGCGGCTTGTGAGGTGATTGCGCAGCCGGAACGAAAAGCATCTGATCGAGCGCAAATGTTTCGAGAGCGTGGCGCGCCAG
>JAICMR010000203.1 GCA_025929155.1 Chthoniobacterales bacterium
ACATCACCGTATTGGCAAGATATTGCCCCGAGACACTCCCGGAGTTTCGTGCTTCCTGCACCTTCCTGACAGCGTCCGTAGTTAGCTTGTTCGCCTCCTGGGTCCCACGCATCTGATAGAGATTCGGAACGAACGGATGCGGATCGGCCTTCGGGTTTTCGAACGGTTTTTGGTCCAACCAACCGTCGTAAGCCTTCCGCAAATCTGGCGGAAAGCGCTGGACATAAAAGTCAGCCAACTTTTCGTCTCCTGCCTGCTTAGCCGCGAGTAACTGCATAAACATGGCAACGTGTATGCTTGCGGTCTGCACTCCCTGAATGCTGATAATTCCAGCCTGCCCTTCCAAGGAATTCGACTCGTTCATGAGACGGCCACCACGGCGCGTCCAGGCTGCCGATTCATAGGAACACCAGGCCGTGCCCACGGTTGCCAGCGCCATAATCAATGCCGTCACCGGTTCGATCCATTTCCGCTTCGCTTGCGGTCTGGCACTCGGCGCGACGCTGGACCTCGACATCCGCGCTTCGGAATCAGTGGCCACGGACGAATTTGCGGCTCGGGAGCGCAGATTTTCTATCGGACCTTGGTCTTACCGTCTTGATTCTGCGACCTCTCGATAGTCAAATCGCTCCCCAATATGGCAGTAAAAAAAACGCATCTCTACGGGGTCGGCACGCTCGAAGCAAAACACGGTGTCACAGTTCCTGTGGTAAATGTCCTACACGGTGTTGACATCAATCGTGCGATGGAGCCAACCACTCGCGACCGTACGCTCAAGTTTCCAATGACTCCAAACTCGTTTCCCGCCACGAGGCGCGCGCCCGCAAGGGCGGCTGATCTTGGCGCTCGTTAGATGCGAATACGTCGTCCAAGAGGAATAGGCATGCCGATTTTCTTTATCGTCCTTGGGGTGATGCTCCTGCTTATCGCATTCGAAGCCGATCAGAATGCTCGGCTGTTTGCACTGCGGCATGGCGTCCTGCCATGGCTGAGACCAGCGGAGGGCTATGTGATGGGTTCGATTTTGGTTTCGGGCGCGCTTTATGCAATTGCTCGGAAGTCTCTCGAGAGATAGGATAAAGGTGCTTACTCGTTCCAGGGCAAGGGTCGCAAGGGCTGGCTAACGGCAGCCGCTACTGGATGGGCGCAAGGAGACGTGCCGCACGGGTTCCGAAGCGAAACCAGAAGCCGCGCCCGGCAACTTCATCATTGCCGACTTGGCGCGACCGGGCGAAATCATCCTCCAACATGCGCCTGACTTCGGCCGCGAAGTCCTTGTCCACCACGGCCACGGTGATTTCAAAGTTCAGCCGGAAAGAACGGTTATCGAAATTAGCCGTGCCGACGGTCGCACGATCGTCGTCCACCAGCATCACCTTCTGATGAGTGAAGCCCTGGTAGCGAAAAACCTTTACGCCCACACTCATGAGTTCGGCGGTGCAGCACCAGTTAGATAACGCGACCAGCGGGCCGTCGGAGATGTCCGGAACCAGGAGACGCACATCCACTCCGCGCAAGGCCGCCAGTTGCAGTGCGCTGATGAATTGTTCGTCCGGGATAAAGTAAGGACTCGCAATCCAGAGGCGCAGCCGAGCGCGGTTCACGATGTGGAGGAAAAACAAAGTGCATGTCTCCAACGGATCGGAGGGAGCAGAAGTGAGACATAAGGCAGCGCGGCGCGCGCCCGACTGCGCCGGCTCCGCCTCCCAGCGTAGCTCGAGAAACTCCTTTGTCGCCCAATGCCAGTCCTCATAGAAGGCGAACTGCGCCGCGAGCACCGCCGGCCCGGTCACTTTCACGTGGGTATCTCGCCAAGGGTGCAGCTTTTTCCCGAGCCCCAGATACTCGTCCCCGACATTTGCTCCGCCCACCCAGGCCGCTTCCCCGTCCACGACCACGATCTTGCGATGATTCCGAAAGTTCAGTTGCCACAGATTGGAAGGGCCCTGCCGGGTATTAAAGGGATGAATCTCCACGCCGGCTCCGCGTAATTCTTCCTGATAACGGGCTGGCAGATGCTTGCTCCCGATCTCGTCGAACAGCACGGCGACGCGCACGCCGGCCTTCGCTTTTGCGATCAGCGCCTGCTGAAATCTTCGCCCCAAGCCGTCATCGCGCAGGATATAGAACTCGGCCAGGAGATAATTCCGCGCCGCCTCGATGCCTTCGAAGATTGAGCGAAAGGTCGCCTCGCCGTCGATTAAGAGCTCGACGTCGTTGCCCGTGGTCAGCGGTGCCTTGGCCAAATGCTCGATGAGCAACTCCTGCTCGCGATCGGGTTTCGCGAGTAGGTTTCGCTCGATCAGTTGCGCCTCCAGCCGTCGCGCAACCGTGTTGGTCTTGAGCAATTCGCTGCGCCGCTTAGAGATGTAACCACGGAACTTGGTGCGCCCGAAAACCCAGTATGCCGGCACGCTTACATACGGAAAGAAAAGCAGGATGATCGCCCACGCGATCGCGCCCTGCGCGGTGCGCGTATCCATGATCGCACGCATCGCGGTCAATGCGCCTAACGAGTGCGTCAGAATAATGAAGATCGCCCAGAACATCCCATGAGAGACTTACGCGGACAGAGTAGCCCGCCGAAATATTACGATGCCGCTTCGGCTAGGACTGCCTTAAGAGTTGAGTTGGAGATGCACGAAATTGAGGAGCGCACCGCGACTCGGCGCGGCAGCCCCTTCGCACGGTCGACGAAGGAGCGTCTCATGAATTGAAAAGCTACATCGCCCGATGACCGCGGTATCATCGTGCCCTTGACCATCAGGTTGAAATAATCCTGGTTAAAACGCATCCATTTTTCCCGAACTTCTCGTTAGTCAAATCGCTCCGGCTGACCCGTTGCCGCAAGGACCGAACGCCACCAGCCGCCGGCCGGATCGAGGCGCTTCACATGCGTGGCGAGCAATTCGATCGGCACATGAATGAAGCGCTCGTGCAGAAAACCGATGACCAAGCCGGTCTTTCCCGCCATCGCGGCGTGCGCGGCATTGCGCGCAAACAAGTCGCAGAGCAAAGCGTCTTCACAGTTCGCAGGACGACTGCGGACTTGATAGCTCGGATCGAAATATCGCATCACGACCGGCATGCCTTCGGCTTTGAAATAGGATTTGATCTCCTCACACAAAAATGGGCCAATGTCCTTGAGCTTCACGTTCCCGGAGGCATCGCGTTCCTCTCCGGCGCTCTTCAGCAAATCCTGGCCTGCGCCTTCGGCGACGGCGATAACGGCATGCGATTTTTCTCGCATTCGTTCCTTTAGAGCGGCGAGAAAACTCTCGAGCTTGAAAGGAACTTCCGGGATGAGCGCGAAGTTTACATCCTGATTCGCGACAACGGCCCCG
>JAICMR010000217.1 GCA_025929155.1 Chthoniobacterales bacterium
ATGTTCGTATTCGAGGACCTGCTGAGAGTCGACGGCGCGGGGATTCGGGAAATACTGGCGCGAGTAGACCGGAAGGTGCTGACGATTGCGCTGAAGGGCACAAGCGAATTGCTGCGCAATCACTTCCTGGAAGTAATGTCGCAGCGCGGCGCGGAAATGCTGAAGGAAGACATGGATGCGATGGGGCCGGTCAAGCTGAAAGAAGTCGAGATGGCGCAGCAGCAGATCATTGCGGCGGTCCGGTTGCTCGAAAGCGAAGGCGTCATCAACCTGGGCGACGCGGCAAGCGACCAGTATGTCGACTAAGGTGATCGTGGGCGACCGCGCGGCGGCGATTCAGCCGATTGAGTGGGCGGCGCCAGCGGGTTCTGGGGCGGGCAGTAGCGATCCGGAGTCAAGCTCGGGAGCGCCCGGCAATGGGGAGGGAGCCGCTAGCCTGCAAGAGCGAATTGAGGAACTTAAGGGCGAGTTGGAGCGTGCCCGAGAAGACGGGGACGCGAAAGCGCGCGAGGCGCTCGCGGCCGGGCGCGAACAAGGCGAAGGTGAAGCGCGCCGGACGCTCGAACAGGAGTTGCACGTTGAGATCGGCAAGATTTCGCGCATGATGCAGGATCTGATCGCGGCTGGGCCCGTCCTGCGGCGCAATGCGGAAGACGAACTCGTGCGCCTGGCGGTTGCGGTGGCAAGGCGAATCCTGCACCGCGAGATCGCCGTCGATGGGGAGGCTCTGCTCGGTCTCGTGAAAGCAGCCCTAGAGAAGATCGACCAGCGCGAGATTCACCGGATACGGACGCATCCGGAGACGGTGCCGCTGCTGCGCCGTGTTCTCGAACAGAGCGGTATCGAGCGGCGCATCGAGATTTCCACGGACGCGCGCCTTGACAGAGGCTCCCTGATCGTCGAAACAGAACGCGGCCAACTCGACGCCTCCGTCGAAGCGCAACTACAAGAAATTGAGCGCGGCTTCGCCGATATCGTCGGCACTAAGGGCTAGTTGATGAGATTGGACACTGTTCCATCGGCTATCGATTTTGAACCATACTTCCGTTCTCTTGCTCAGAGCAATCCGCTGCTCGCGGGCGGAGTAGTGACGCAAGTGGTCGGCTTGCTGATCGAGTCGAAGGGGCCGGCGGCGGCCATTGGCGATTTCTGTGAGATTCAGACAGGGGCGGGGCGGCCCATCCGCGTGCAAGTGATCGGCTTCCGCAATGGCTACGTCCTTTCGATGCCGCTCGAAGAAACCGGCGGACTGCAACTGGGAGACCGCATTGTGGCGCGGAGCGAGGACGCGCGGGTTAAAGTGGGACCGGCACTGCTCGGGAGAGTGCTGGACGGCTTCGGCCGCCCGATCGACGGGCTCGGACCGGTTATCGCAGAGGCGAACTACGAGCTGAATGCAACTCCGCCGGGGCCACTCGAACGCGAGAATATCGAGCAGCGGCTCACGACGGGTATTCGCGCCATCGATAGCCTGCTGCCGTGCGGGAAGGGCCAGCGCATCGGCATCTTCGGCGGAAGCGGGGTGGGGAAAAGCACGCTGCTCGGCGCAATGGCGAAGCACAGTTCCGCCGATGTCAACGTGATTGCGCTTATTGGAGAACGCAACCGCGAGGTGCGGGAATTTCTCGAAAAAGAACTCAGCCCGGAAGGGCTCGCTCGTTCAGTCGTGATCGTGGCCACCTCGGATCGCCCCGCGCCGCTTCGCATTCGCGCCGCATTCGTGGCGCTGGCGATTTCGGAATACTTTCGCGACCAAGGACAAGATGTGCTGCTGGTGATGGATTCGGTGACGCGGCTGGCGATGGCCCAGCGCGAGATCGGCCTTGCCGCGGGCGAACCACCGAGCCAGAGAGGCTACACCCCTTCGGTCTTCGCACTCCTGCCGAAGGTTTTCGAGCGCTCGGGCAATTTCCCGAGAGGCTCCATCACCGGGTTCTTTACCGTACTGGTGGAAGGCGACGACTTTAATGAACCGATCTGCGACGCCGTCCGCGCTATCCTCGACGGCCACATACAGTTATCGCGCGCGCTCGGTACTCGCGGCCATTACCCGGCGATCGATATACTTCACTCGGTCAGCCGGCTGGCTTCCCGCATCGCCACGCCCGGCCAGCGAACCGCTTCACAGCAAATCCGCGAGGCGCTTGCGATCCTCGAACGGTCGGAGGATCTGATTAATCTAGGAGCCTACGTCTCCGGAGCGAACCCGCAGCTTGATGCCGCCCTCCGCCTCCGTGCCGATATAGACCAATTTCTCACGCAGGAACCGGAGGTCAAGGCTCCACTCGAGACAACACTCGCGGCGCTCGATCAACTCGCCGCCGCGATGCCCGTCCGGTAACGCAATTTCAAACGGTGAACGCGAGCGCGGGTTTGCAGGATTCGGGATCGAACCCTTTTTTATGAGCTTCGCGAGCCTTTTCGAAAACCCATTTTCTCTTCACAAGGGCTTCGCTTTCGGCATTCGAATAAACGAACCCAAACTCGGCCGGCGAGAACTCCTTGCCGGCGACACGGTGGCAAGCAGCGACCTGATAAAGATCTTCCTGTTCGCGCGCTTCCTGCGCTTTCCGATCCGCTTGCAATTCCCGAAGTATCTTGAGCACCTTTTCGTACTGGCGCATGAGCCGCTGCTCGTAAATGGACAGGGTCAACAGAGGGTCCTTGGAGCGGCGCACCGTTTCCGCGAACACGAAAGCAGTCTGCGCGGCCGGGTGATTCACGTCCCAAAGATCGGCGTTTTCGGCGGCTCCTATCGCAAATAAATTATGCGTGCCTGCCATGATGCCATGC
>JAICMR010000193.1 GCA_025929155.1 Chthoniobacterales bacterium
AAACAGGCACAAGCGGATCTCCAAGCGGCCACCGAAAGCGCGCGGCTCGAACTGCCGTCAGCGGAGCCTTTGAAGATCGCGGAGGCGAACGTGCAGCGGCAGGAAAAGCTGGCGGAATTAAGCAACGTGCCGGCGGTCGAATACGAGAAGGCGAAGAGCGAAGTGAACCGGTTGCGCGATGCGCTTAAGACGGAGCGGATCGAACGCGATCGCAATCTCGCAGCGCTTCAGACCGCGGTGCAAAAAGCCGAGGAGCAGATGAAGAACACCGAGATTCGCGCGCCGATGGATGGGATTCTAGCGAGCTTGGGAGTGATCGATGGCGAGTTGGTCGCGACTGGAAACGAGCTGCTCACGATTTCTTCGAAGAAGAATTATGTGCGCGGCGAGGTGAACGAAGAAGATGTCGGCGAAGTGCGCGCCGGAATGAAAGCCGAGCTGCAAATGTATGCATATCGCGCCCGGCAATTTCGCGCGACAGTCTCGTCGATTTTGCCGGCGGCCGACCCGGAAACGCAGCGTTACACGGTTGTGCTCGAACTGCAGAATCCGCCCGAAAACCTGATGGCCGGCATGACGGGTGAGATGAACATCATCACCGGCCGCCACGAAAATGCCCTCCTTGTTCCGACGCGAGCGCTGCTGGTCGATCAGGTCCTGATCGTGGCGCACGGAATGATCGAGAAACGGACGGTGCAGGTTGGATTTCGCACGCTCGATTATTCCGAGGTGCTCTCCGGTTTAAAGGAAGGCACGCACGTGGTCGTGACCGAGCAGGATCAACTGCGTCCAGGCGAATTCGTTAGGCAACGAATCGCGCGCGCCGACCCGCACCTTGCCCGCCGGTGACACCGACGCTTTACATCGCGCTCCATTTCCTCGGGCGCCGGAAGCGCGCATTTTTTCTCAGCCTCGGTGGAGTGGTTTTCGGGGTTGCGATTTTCATCTGCACGCAAGCGCAGACACAGGGGTTCGCGAAAAACTTCATAGATTCCACGCTCGGGAGCAATGGCGCACTCGTCATGAAAGAGCGGATGCAAACGCTCGAGGGTGCCCCGGACTTATCTCCCCTGCCCGTCCATCCGCCGCATCGCCGGCTCTTCCAGGGAATCAACAACGCTGCGGAAATTATGCGTGTGAGCCGCCGTTTCTCCAACGTTGTCGCCTGCTCGCCGGTGTTGCGCGGCAACCTGACGGTGCGCGCCGGTTTTCAGAGCGCGACCGTGGATCTGTTTGGGATCGATCTTCCGCTTCATCTGCAAACGACGAATCTCGCGAAGCAGATCGAAACCGGATCGCTGGATGATTTCCGGAACAATCCCAGCTCGGTTATCCTCGGTGCGAAATTGGCGAACGCACTTCTCGTTAGTCCGGGGGAATCGGTGCAACTGCTTTCGCCTGATGGTGAGTATCGCCGGTTCGTGGTCGCGGCCACCGCGCGGAGTGGCGTCGGTGTGGTGGATGCGGCGCGAGTCTATTCTCACGTCAAAGTCGCGCAATCGCTCCTGCACAAGCCGTATTCGACTTCGATGATCATTTACAAACTGCGCGACCCAGATCGCGCGCCCGCGCTCGCGACCCGATTCGAGAGGCTCTTCGGTCACGAAATGGAGAGCTGGCAGGATCGCGAAGAAGGCAATCTGCAGTTGTTCCTCACGATCCGGCTCTCAGCTGCGATCACGGTCTCGCTGATTATCCTGCTCGCCGGCTTTGGAATTTTTAACGTGCTCACGATGACGGTGCTCTCGAAGTTGAAAGAAATCGCGATCCTGCGCTCAATTGGATACCGGCGCGGCGACATCTCAGCGATTTTCCTCTGGCAAGGCGCGATGATTGCGGTGGCGGGATCGCTCGTCGGTTGCATCGCGGGCGCACTGCTCACTTCGGCGGTCGCGCACATTCCAATTCGCGTGCGCGGGCTGATTTTTGCGAACCATTTTCTCGTCGCGTGGGATTGGCGGCATTACGTCTGGGGAACACTGCTCGCGCTCGTCGCGGTCGCGATCGCGAGCTATGTGCCGGCGCGGCGGGCGGGTTTGCTCTCGCCGGTCTCGACACTGCGCGGGACGAGCGGATGAGCGATTTGCCTGACGAGAAGCGATTATCGCGCGGCCGGCCCTGGTCGCTCGTCGCGCTCTTGATTTTCCTGCTCGCGCTCATGGCGGATCTCGCCTGGCACATCGCGCCGGAGCTGCTTGAGCGACGGCATTATCAACTCGCGCTCGATCTCCCGTCGCCCGTCGAGCTGGCCAGTTTACCCATGGCGACGCGGTTCGATTTTCCGATCGGGACCGAGCACGGCACGCTCGCTTACAACGCACAGCCGTTCACGACAAACAGCCATCTCGGCGACGACCTAAACGGCATCGGCGGCGAGAACAGCGATCTCGGAGATCCCGTTTTCGCCGTCGCGGATGGACGCGTCCTGTTTGCGCGGGAGGGCGGTCCCGGCTGGGGCAAGATCGTGATTGTGCTCCACGCTTATCGGGAAAATGGGTTGCGGAATTACGTGCAGTCGTATTACGCGCACTTGGAGACGATCCTCGTCAGACCGGGCGAGCTCCTGCGGCGCGGCCAGCAGATCGGCACAGTCGGGACCGGGGGCGGGAAATACCTCGCACATCTGCACTTCGAGATGCGGGAGTTTGTCACGCCTTTCGTGGGAGCAGGTTACCGAAAAGAGACGCGTGGGTGGCTGAATCCGGAAGAGTTCTTGCGCGCGCATCGCGGTGCACCCGACGAAGATGTTGGTCGTCCACAGGTGGAATGAAGCAGAGGATCTGCCGACCGTTCCTGCCGTCTCTTCAGAACGCGACGCAATCGTTAGGTAAAAATCAGGAGGTAGCTCCAGTTCAACGCGAGCAGCGCGACAACGCCGATCCGAACCGCGGCTTTCTCGCGAGCCGACAAGCGGACGATCCGGAGCCGCGGAGCACGCCCGATTAACACCACGAGCGCGTAGAGATCGAAGATTGCGATCGCAAAATAACCCAGCGTCACGAGTGGGTTGAAATGCAAGGCCGCAGCGAGATGACCGTGCGACAATTGCAGAGCCGCGCGGGTCGCTCCGCAGGTGAGACAGGGATGACCCGTCAACGCGAGGAATGCGCAATGCGGCCAGGGCAATCCGAGCGCGAGCCAAGTCGCCGCCCCCGCCGCGCCGCCGACCGTGGCGACAAGAAAGACCAGTTCGTAGTCGACCGTTGTTTGAGCAGGGCGCGCCCAGACGAGCTGCATGGATTCAACCAGTCACCGCTGAAACTGGACGCGCAAGCGGCTGCGCTTCCAATGTTCTTTAGCGATTCCCAAAAAGCGCGCCCAGCGTTCCAAAAAATATGCCAAAGAAAAGCATCCCGCCGCAGCAGATCACGACCGGCAGGAAAACCGCGAGAACAGCGCGCCCTGTCTCGGTCTCATGCGCGCGCGCGATGCCAATGCATTCCACAACAATCCCCCAAATACCGGCCACAGCGCCGCCACAGAAGGGCACGATCAGGAGCAGATTGGTTGAGCCGGAAGTGAAACACATAACCCGGAGAGTCGTCTCAAAGGAACGTTTCGCTCCGCCCACGAGCATCAGGCAGAGGTGCAGGATGATGGACCCAATGAAGACGCCGATAACCACAAAGACCGGGATGAGGAGAAAGACAAACACCAGGCCAATGCCGACACCGAAAAGTTGTTCAACCGGATTATGCCGGTCGCTCATGATCCCGACCGACTGAA
>JAICMR010000200.1 GCA_025929155.1 Chthoniobacterales bacterium
GGCCTCAAGCCCGCAGCCAACATAAAAGCGCGTCGCTTCTTCCGAACCGACCGGCAGATAGTTGAGCAAAATCTGGGCGCCCGATTCGCGCAGCTCGGCGATGATGCGCTCCCGGGTCGATTCCTTTTCAAGGGGCTGAAAGGTCCGCACCGCATCGTAGTCCTTCATGTGCGGAGCGACCCCGTCCAGGACGCACCCCATTTTCACGGTTGTCCCCGTTTTGGCGAGGCCGCGGCAAAAATCCTTCGTGCAATTAGGCGGAGCGAAGACCGCCTCGCTCACATCGATCCCGACCTTTCGCCGGTCGATATCGAAGGCTGCGACGACCTCAATGTCGTTAGGCGAGTAAGGCCCCACCTGCCGATGCATCAACCCGGGAGTGGCATCTCCTTCCCGGGCGCTTCCGTAGAAACTGATTCCCTGCACCAACGAGCTGGCGCAATTGCCCACGCCAACGATCGCGACCGGGATTTTGCTCATAAGAGCGGCCAGCTTGCCGCACGCAATGCACGGCGGCAAGTCTGTTAAACAGATCGATCGACGGGATTTTTGTTGCGCAACCCGGAGTCGCCGGAGAAAAAAACCAATGCGACCGGCTTTTCAATGCGCGCTTTGGCTGCTCGGGATGAGCGTCCTCGCCGCCGTCGCGCAGGCCGCTCCGCGCTACACAATCGATGATTTCGTTAGGCTGGCGCAGAAGCAAAATCCCGAGATCGCGATCGCCCGGAAAAAGATCCAGGCCGCTCACGGCGGCACGATCGAGGCCCGCGCCGGCTACCTACCGTCGGTGGTTTCCAGCGGGCTCTATCGCCGGCGGGAGCGGGCCGATAATTCGCGGCTGCGCCCGGACGACTACAGCACCTCCGTGCGCGTCGTGGAAAACCTCTACACTGGCGGCGCGACGAGCGCCGAAACTGCGATTGCGCGCCTCACGCTCGCGAAGCAGGAAGACGAACTGCAAGCGGTAGCCGACCGCGTGACGATGGAGGTGCGGCTCGCTTTTTACGAGCTGCTTTTGAACCGGGAAAAAATTCACCTTCGCGAAGAATCGGTCGACGTTCTGCGCGGCGAATTGAAAAGCGAGCGGGAACGGCTCAGCGCCGGCACCGTCGGTCCACTCGATGCGAGCCGAGCGGAAGTCGCACTGGCGAATGAAGAGCCGGAACTAATCCAGGCCCAGACGGATCTGCAGAATTCCTACCTGCACCTGAGTGATCTTTGCGGGATCGATAACGGTCCGACCAACGCGGCCGCGTTCGAGGCGATCGGCTCGCTTCTTTACGAGCCGCGTCATCCCGATCTGCGCGCCGCATTGATGCGCGCGGTAACGGATCGGCCGGAGATTCGCTCGGCGCAGAAGGACATCGTGATCGAGGAAAAACAGCTCGAGGTCGATCGGGCGGCGAGTCGGCCGCACGTGCAACTTTTCACAGGTTACGAAGTTTACAGCGAACGCGATCCGCTCGTCGGCCAGGAGTTCAATCACGGCTACGTCGCCGGCGTGAATGCGAGCTGGAATATTTTCGACGGCTACGCGACGCGCGGCCGGATGGAAGCGACGCAGGCGCGACGCGACGCCGCTGTGCTTGCTTTGAAAGCTCTGAAGATTGGGATCGAATCCGAAGTGCGCAGCGCCTTTCTTGATCTTCAGCAGGCCGACAGCGTGCTCGCGGCGCAGGCGAAAAACGTGAACACCGCGGATGAAGCGCTGCGTTTTGCGAAGAGCAATCTCGCTGCCGGCCTTGGGACACAGCTCGACGTCTTGCAGGCCGCGACAGATGTCACGCGGACGAGGACGACGCGGTTGAGCGCAATTTATCTGCACAATGCCGCGCTTGCCCGGCTCGATCGCGCGGCTGGCGGCAAAGCGATCAGGCCCCGTGGGGAAACGTCTGACGAGCCGCCTAACGAAGGGGTTTTTGACCTGGACGGGCCGCCCAAAAATCTCGAGAGCCAGAAATGAGACGCTGGTTTCTCCCTGCGCTGGTTTTGCTCTTCGTGCGGCTGGAATCGGCCAGTTGCCTGACAATCGACGCTGCGCTCGCGCAGGTGGTGAACAACAACCCTCAGGTCGCCGAAGCGCGGACTGCTCTTGAACAGGCGGCAGGAGAGCGGCTCGTTTTTCGTTCGATTGCGCTGCCGAACGTGTCGATCGGGGGCGCCGCCGGAGTCCAAGGTGGGAAACGCGCAGGGCAGGACCCGGTACAGCCGTTTGCTTTCGTCCAGGGAAATCTGCGTCAGCCGCTTTTCCAGGCCGCAATCCCGGCTTCGCTCCGGCGCGGCGATCTCGAAGTCCTGATCGCGGCGCAGCAACTGAACGTCGCACTCGTCGCGCAACTGCATCAGGCGCGGCTCGCCTTTTACACAGCGCTTTACAATCGGGCGCTCGAGGAGCTGGGGCGATCGCAACGCCAGCGGCTCGACGAAAACATGCGAAGCGAACAGGCACGTTACGAAGCCGGCACGGTCGATCGCGGCACGCTCGCGAGTGCCACGCTGCAGGCGCGCGAGCTTGACCCGCAAATTGACACTGCGCACCGCGCTTACGGTGCTGCGCTGCTGCAATTGGCCGCCGCCACCGGCAGGGATCTCGCGCCGGACGCGGCTCTTCCTTCGCCGGAAGGTAGACTCGATTTCGCGCCGATCGGATTTTCGCTGAAAACGGACACCGCCGCCGCACTCGAACGCCGCGCGGATTTGCGACTCGCGCGTCTTCTTGTCAGGTCAGGGCGCGAAGATCAGCGGATCGCCGCGGCGGGGCATTACCCGCGGCTCGATCTCACGGTCTTCGGTCGCTACATTCCATCGACGACTCTGCGCGAGGCGAGCTCCGGCAGCGCCCAACGTTCGGACGATATCGTCTCGTCGGAGATCAGCCCCGGCGCGAGCTACACCTGGCGGGTGATCGATGACGGTGCGGTCGGCGGCGCCGTTTTGCGGGCGCGCTCGCTCCGAGAGATTAACGAGATCAAACTTCAACAGCTCGAGCAGAGCGTGGGCCGCGAACTGGCGATGCTGCAAAACCGTTTTCGCGCGATCAACGCGCGACACGAGTCGCTGATAAAATCGGTGGACGTGGCGGAAAAAAACCTGGCGGTAGTCGAGAAAAGCTGGCGCGAAGGACTGGCCTCGCAGCTCGAATTTCGCACCGCGGAGACCAGCTTGCTCGCGACCCGCCGCGGTTTGCTCGATGCCGCTTACGAACAAAATCTGGCGCGAGCCGAATGGGATCGCGCGACCGGGCGTTATTTTCAGTTCGGCGACGGGCGTGGGCAGGCGGGGAAGTGAATTGGCAGACCAGCTTGGGCTCCCTCGCGCGACCACGCAGCGCTGACTCAGACTACCGTTCACCGTCCTTAGGGTTGCTCGATGGGACCGCTCGGCTTCGCTCGGGATGA
>JAICMR010000088.1 GCA_025929155.1 Chthoniobacterales bacterium
CAATCAACGGCACCTTCAACAACCTGCCCGACGGCGCAGTCATAAGTGTCGGCGGTAACAACCTCCAGGCCAGCTACGAAGGCGGCGATGGCAATGATCTGACTCTGACCGCAACACGCTAAGCCCGCACCTTTACTGAGGCTCGAGTGGGCGTAGACGATCAGTACCTGCTCACGCAATGCGATCGCACGAGAAAGGGATCAATCAAGGGTTTCTCGAATTCGCTGGGCTCCGCCACCGGATGACCGGCGTCGGCGCCTTCTTAGCTAAAGAACTGTTACCGGACATTGCGGCAGCGCCTTCAGAAAAGCACGCCCGTAGGTCTTGGTGACGATCCGGTTGTCGAGGATCACGACGATGCCGTGGTCACTCTTGGTGCGAATCAGCCTCCCGACGCCCTGGCGGAATTTCAGGATGGCTTCCGGCAAGGAATATTGAGTGAAGGCGTCGCCGCCGCGCGCTTCGATCAGTTCTAGCTTCGCTTCAATCAGCGGATGATCCGGCACTGCGAAGGGCAGCCGTGTGATGATGACATTTGAGAGCGCGTCACCGGGCACATCGACGCCCATCCAAAAACTATCCGTGCCGAAGAGGACACTGCGCGGCGTGGATTTGAATTCTTCAAGCAACCGGCTTCGCGGCATGCCCTGACCTTGCACGAGCAGGTTCATATTTTTGTCATCGAAGAAATCTTCCATCTCGTCGGCGAGCTGCTGCATCGCGCGATAGCTCGTGAAGAGCACAAAGGCGCGGCCATCGGTTTCGCCGACGAAGCGCGCCACCCATTCCGCGAGCGCTTCATTGTAACCTTGCGCGCGCGGGTCCGGCATCTTGCGCACGACGAACAACTTCATCTGCTTCAGGAAATCGAACGGGCTCCCGAGTTGCAATGCGCCGGCGTCGTCCGCGCCGATCCGGCGTCGGAAATACATCAGATCCGGCCGCCCAACCGCAAGGGTCGCACTTGTCATGATGCTCGAGCAGCCATCACGAAACAGCATCCGGCGCAGGACCGGCGCGACGTCAACCGGCGCGGCGTTAAGTGTGAGGTTCTGCTGCGCTTTGCCGGTCCGCTCGACCCAGTAAACGTATTCCTCCGCGCTTTGTTGCAAGAAAATCCCAATCCCTTCGCGCGCGTCACGAATCCGCCGCGCCAATTCAGCAAGCTCGACCTTCAGGAATTCGTCCTCGGTTTTCTTCACGACCTCGACGATGCGCGCCTGCAGATTCGTCAGGCGGCCGCTGATTTGGTCGTCAACCAACCCCGCTTCACGGACGCGGTATTCACGTCCCTTTTTGAAGTTGGCGCGTTCCTCGACCGCGGCGAAAAAGCGGTCGGCTTCTTCGACCAGCGAAGCCGCCAGCGTCACACCGGCGGCGTCGCGCGTGACGGTGAACAGGCCCTTCTTGGTCCGCGCGTTGTAGAGCCGTTGGATCGTGGAGCGCAGACCGTATTGTGAAATCCCGATCCCGATCTGGCGGGAGGCGACTTGTTCGAGGGTGTGCGCTTCGTCGAAAATCAGGAAGTCGTTAGGGAAAAGATAACCTTCCTCGCGCTCTTCCTGTTCGGCCGGGTTGCCCAGTAACATGAAGAGCAGCGTGTGATTCAGCACCACCACGTCGGCGGCGAGAAGCCGCTTGCGTGCCTGCTGGAAAAAACAGCGGGGATTCCCGCCGCAGGTTTTCGCGGTGCAAATGTGGGCCTCGCTGTTCACCTGCATCCAGACCTTTGGATCGGGCTCGATCGAGAGATCGCTCAAGGTGCCGTCGGTCGTGGTGCGCGCCCATTCGGTCAGCCTAATGAGATCGGCTTGCTCGGTCGTGGTGAAGAGTTCGGCGGATTGCGCGAGCGCACGCTCCAGCCGGCGCGGGCAAAGATAATTCTGCCGGCCTTTCATGAGCGCGGCCTCGAACTCGATCGGCAGCACCTTTTTGACGATCGGGATGTCCTTGTGCAGGAGCTGTTCCTGGAGATTGATCGTGTGGGTGGAGATGATCGCTTTCTTGTGTTGTTCGACGGCGAAAAGTGTCGCGGGCACGAGATACGCGAGCGACTTGCCGACGCCAGTGCCCGCTTCGACCACGAGATGACGCTCCTCTTCGAGCGCGCGCGCGATTGCGACCGCCATCTCCTGTTGTTGCAGGCGGTATTCGAAATTCCGTGCCTTCGCGAGCAGGCCGTCCTCCGCGAAAATTCCCCGCACCCGCTCGACAAAATCGCTGCCGAGAGAATCTTTCAGAGCAATCATGCCGCCGCGAACTTAGCGGCGGAAAATTCGAATATCGAATATCGAAATCCGAAACAAATTCCGAATGATCAAAATTCAAACGCTAGATAGGTCTGCATGCTATCCGTCCATTTTGGCGGTTGCTCGTTTCGATCTCGTGCTTCTTTCGAATTTCTAGATCGGACCTCGAATTTTCAGCATGAGATTGCTCGACCGCTACATCATCCGGAATTTCCTCCAGCCCTACGCCTACTGCATTCTCGGGTTCCTCTCGATCTGGCTGATTTTCGACATCAGCGATAACAGCGCGCAGATCTTCGACCAGCGCACTCCGGTTGGGGCGGTTCTCCAATTTTACCTCGGTCAGATCCCGCAGGTCCTCGTCATCCTGCTCCCGGTCGCGCTCCTTCTCTCGCTCCTTTTCTCGTTAGGCAGGATGTCGCGGGCGAACGAGATCGTCTCGATGCTCACGGCCGGTGTGAGCGTCCCGCGGGTCGCGTTGCCGCTCCTTCTGATTGGCGTGCTCACGACCGGCGTCACTTTCGCGCTCAATTACTCGCTCGCCGCTCATGCCGAGCTTGCGCGGAAGGTTTTCTTTGATGACCTGACGCGCGGCGGGAAGCGCGACGTCGTGGTCAGCGGCCAGGTTTTTCGCAATCGCACAGACGACCGCACCTGGTTCATTTCGCGCTTTCGACCGGGCTCGACCGAGTTCAATGGAGTCCAAATCGTGCAGGAAGACGGCAACGGGAATGTGACACGCAACTATCTCGTGAGCGATGCCTTCTATGATCCGGCGACGAAAACCTGGCGGCTGGAGAACATGAAACTGACCAACTACGACCGCGCCGGAAATATCCTGGACGATAAAATTTACAAGGAATACTACGTCAAAGATTGGAGCGAAACGCCCTACCGGCTCGCGAGCGCGAACGTGCGTCCAGAGTTTCTCGGCATCGGCGAGCTCCAGGACTACCTGCGCTTCAATTCAGATTTTCCCCAGCAACTGCTCGCGCCGTTCCGGACCGAGCTGGAATATCGGTGGGCGCTGCCGTGGACTTGCTTCGTGGTCGCGGTCATGGCCACGCCCCTCGGGATCGGGTTCTCGCGGCGGGGGATTTTGTCGAGCGTGGCGGTCGCGATTTTTCTGGTTTTTTCCATGAACTTCCTGACGCAGCTCTTCCTGGCGCTGGGGCAAGGTTATCGGGTGTCGCCCTTCGTGGCGGCTTGGACGCCGAACCTGATTTTTCTGCTGATCGGGCTTTACCTGCTCCGGCTGCGTGCGACCAATCGCGACATGCCCAGCTTTAATCCGTTCACGCATTGGCGTAATCTGCGCGCGCAATGAATCCGTTAGGCGACGAATGGGCGATCTCGCATCGGGCGGAAGCGTGCGCAGTGACGGGGCGGCCGTTTGCTGAGGGTGAAGAATTTTACACGCTGCTCTTTCGCGAGGGTGAAGGCTTTCGCCGCCAGGATTTGAGCGAAGAGGCCTGGGCGCAACGGAACGACAATCTGCAGCCGTTTTCCTTCTGGCGTTCGCGCTTCGAGCCGCCCCCGGCCGCGCCGCCCGAACCGTTGCCGAAGGAGAACGCGGAGGAGCTTTTCCGGCGCCTGGTTACCGCGGCTGATGGCAAAAATGCCAATGCCTGTTATGTGCTGGCCGCGATGTTGGAGCGGAAGAAAATTCTGAAGCAGATCCAGACGGAAAGCAGCGAAAACGGCCCGGTCCTGATCTACGAGCACGTGAAAAGCGGAGACGTCTTTATCGTGCCCGACCCGCAATTACGCCTCGACGAATTGGAGCCGGTGCAAAACGAAGTGGTGGCGTTGATGGCGAAGCTCGATGGCTTGCACGCCGCTAGTGGGGAGCAGGATTAGGAGCAGGAGATCAGGCGGAGGCGAAGACGGCCGCGCCCATTTCGTCGGGGAGAGATTCTTCAAGGTTTCCGATCTCTGATTTGGATGTTACGCGAGGAGTCATTGCCGTTGCAGGAACGAAGCCTGCGTGACTGGTCAGGCTGAAGCGTGAGTTCCGCCTCATCCGGCCCTGCGGCGCAGGTATCGGCGTGCGTCCTCAGGTTTGGTAAAAGTCTGGAGCGCCTCGCGCTTCGAGCGATCCCGGCAGAATCGCTCGATCTCACCGAGTGTGGCCAAGTGTCCCTCGGGATCGCCGGCTGGGCTCACCAGCAGGAATACCAAGGCAATCGGCTCCTTTTGTCCCGCAATCTCCAGCGGCTGACGCAGACGCCCAACGACGCAGATACGGCGTCGAACTTGCGGGCTGTAGCAATTCGCCACGGCCGCGCCGTGCGCGATGATGGCCGGCGTTGCGGCGGTCGGATCCGTGAAAGCGCGCAAAGTTTCAACGCGCGAGATTGCTGGAGCCGCCACGACCAGCACTTCGATGAGCTGCTCGTAAATGGCAGGCAGTTCGGCGCCTTCCACATCCACCACCCGTCCGGCTTCGAGACCTCGCGCCAGGAAGCGGCCGGAACGTTCGAGGATGAACAACCGATCGCCCGCGACAAACGCATTCTGTTTTTCCGAGTCGAGAATTGGAAGCACGGCGCCACCGCGTGCCACCAGTAACGGCAGGCCATCAATCTCCTGGGGCGGATTTTCATAGGTCACCGTAGTGAGCGTCGCCAGCCCATCGACCAGTTCCGCCGCCACAATCGATGGCCGCAACATCTCCGGGAAAATCACCTGCCCGTGACTTTCGCTGCGTCCGAGGTTGGTCGCTTTCAAACTTTGCCAGCGATACACATCCTCACGACCCATCGAGGCCGACCAGCGATGGCAGAGCAGTTCGTTCAAGTCGGAATTATCCGTCAACGCGAGAAGTCGGCCCATGCTCTGGAATTCTTCGCGTTCCTCGCCCAGATCGATGTTGAGCGCGTCTTCGCACAGTGCGGGCAGTTTTTCTTCGCGCGCCTCGGCTACCATGCGCGCGTTCGTGTCGAGGATGAGCACATCGAGGCCGGTTTGGTCGCGAATGAACTGCGCAAGGCGCCTCCCGAATGCGTCGCCATTCACAATCAGCCAGCCTGTTGGTTCCGGCCGGCGCAAGCCGAGGAGCCGTGCCGCCCATGCCGCACTTGATCCCTGGAGCACCACGGTGGCTAGAATTACGGAAAAGGTGAACGTCACGAGGAAGTCGGGGTCGCCGCCAAACGGAAGCGCCGCGAGCGCGATCGCAAAGAGCGAAGCCATCGAGGCGGCGACAATTCCGCGGGGCGCGATCCAACTGAGGAACAACCGTTCACGCCAGGTCAGCGGCGAGCGCCAGGTGCAGACCAGTACGTTCACCGGCCTAACGACAAAAATAATCAGCGCCACCAGCACCAGCCCGCGCGCCCCGAAATCACGAAATTGGGAAAACTCCAGGCGCGCTGCGAGCAGGATAAAAAGCATCCCGATGAGCAGGTCCGTGATTTCAGCTTTGAAGAGGCGAATCTGCCGCAGCTCGAGCGGTTGCAGCCACCCGACGATGAATCCAGCCAGCGTCACGCTGATTAATCCCGCCTCCGAGATCACCGCCTCGGTTACGCCAAAAATGAGCACCGCGGAGGCGAGCGCAAAAGTGTTCTGCAGATTCTCCGGAATCCACTTCCGTCGAAACGCGACGACGATGGCATAGCCGCCGAGCGCGCCGAGCGCGATTCCGCTGAGCAGGCGCAGCGTCAGGTGTTCGACCACCGCCGCACCGCTCCGATCCACCAGCCACTCGAAACAAATCACGCCAACGAAGACCCCGATCGGATCGATCAGCACGCCTTCCCAATGCAGGATGCTGTGCAGTCGGCTCTGAATTTTGATCCGCTTCAACAGCGGTCCGATCACCGTCGGTCCGGTTACGATCACGAGGCTGCCGGTTAACAGCGAAAAACCCAGATCCGTGCCGAAAAGAAAGTGAATGCTGACCGCTGCTCCCAGCCAGGTCACGACCACGCCGATCGAGAGCAGCCGGGTGATTACCGTCGAACCGGCGCGATAGCCGCGCAGATCGAGGGTCAAGCCACCTTCGAAGAGGATAATGCCCACCGCCAACGAGACAATGGCCGGGAGCACACTCTCCAGACTCTGCGGCTGCACGAGCCCGAGACCTTCGGGTCCGAGCGCGACCCCAGCAATTAGTAGCAGCACGATCGCCGCGAATTGGATCTTGCGCGCGAGCAGGGTCAGAAAAAATCCACCCGCCACCGCGACCGCGAGACTGTTCAGCGCGGCATGTTGGACGAGTTGTTCCATTGGCAATATTTGCTCATAATCGGCGCCAGGGCCTTCTTGCCGTACCCGGCGCGCGGGGGGAAGCAATGCCACGGTTTAGCTCCCTTGACCATCCAAACGGGTCCTTCGGATTCCGCTGACGGTCGCTCAGGATACAGGTAAGGCTGTTGCAGCTCGCGTCTCTCGATTGTAACTGAAGTCGCTATGCTTCCCTGGTTCGTCAACCGGCAGTTCCCGCTTTACCTCGCGCCGATGGCTGGCGTGTCGGACATGATTTTCCGACAGCTTTGCAAGGAGCGCGGCGCCGATGTGCTCGTGACGGAATTCGTCTCAGCGGAAGGTGTTTTCCGGCGCAACGAACGGACGCGCGGCTATCTCGAGTTCGACTCCGCGATCGAGCGACCGATCGGGGTGCAGCTTTTTGGAGGCAATGCCGAGCACATGGCGGAAGCGGCTCGGCAGGTGGTCGATTGGGTGCAGCCCGATTTCATCGATCTGAATTTTGGCTGCCCAGTCAACAAGGTGGTGGCGAAGAACGGCGGTTCGGCGCTGCTCAAGGATTGCGGGACGTTAGGCAAAGTGGTCGATGCGGTCGTTAGGGCGGTCGCGCCGCTGCCGGTCACGGCGAAAATACGGACTGGCTGGGATGATCACTCGATCAATGCCGTCGAAGTGGCGCGACAGGTCGAATCGTTAGGCGTGCAGGCACTCGCGATTCATGGCCGGACGCGCGCGCAGGGTTATTCCGGCGCGGCCGACTGGGAGGTGATCGCGCAGGTGGCGGATGGAGTCGAGATTCCGGTGATCGGCAACGGCGATCTTTTCACCGCCGCCGATGTCGCGAAACGAAAGCGCGAAACCAAAATCGCGGGCGCGATGATCGGCCGCGCGGCGATGAGCTCGCCCTGGATTTTTTCGCAGACGAAACATTTCCTCCTGACTGGCGAACTGCTTCCTCCGCCGGAGCCCGCAGAGAAGTGGGCGCTGATCCAGAGGCATTGTGAACTGGCGGTCGCGGAATGCGGCATCGAAGACCTCGCGATGCGCTCGATGCGCGGACGATTAATGGCTTACTCGAAGGGCATGCCCGCCAGCAAAATGCTCCGAGAAAAGTTTCAGCATGTAAGTTCGTTAGGCGAGGTCGCCGAGATTGCGCGGATGCATCAGGCGTCGTGTCTGGAAGCGGCCTAAGCGAGGATATGGGTAGCGCACTCGTCTCGAGTGTTGGTCGGGGCGTCGCGCCACAACGGACTTTTTCTGGTGCAGGAATTCGACGGAGGCGCTCCGCCCAGCCAGAAGTCCAGGATGGCGAGAAGCCGTCGCCAGCACGCGGGACAGGCGCGCTACCCGGCAGAGACGCTGCGCTTGCCCAAGCTGGCAACCTGTCTGGAAGCGGCGTAAATTCCCGGCGTGCCAGAAACCGTGCCGCCGAATGGCGAAATCAAATTCAAGATCGGGAACGAGCGACTCGTCAAGGTGACCGAGAGCGCTTCGCGCAAGCTCACGTCGCTCCTGCAAAAACAGGGCCGCGCCCAGGGCGCGTTGCGCGTGGCAGTGATCGGCGGCGGCTGCTCCGGGTTGCAATACAAAATGGATTTGGTCGATGGCCCGGCCAACCGCGACATCATGGTTGAGTCGCAAAGCGTCCGCGTGGTGGTCGATCCGAAGAGCGCCCTTTTCGTGAGCGGGTCGGTCCTCGATTTCAGCGAGGACCTGCAGAAGGGCGGTTTCAAAGTCACGAACCCAAACGCAGTCGCGCACTGTTCCTGCGGCGAAAGTTTCTCGGCATGACCGATTATTTCGCGCTCCTCGGTGAGGCGCGACTGCCCTGGCTCGATCCCGCGAACCTGAAGAAAAAATATTTCTCGCTGAGCCGCGCGGAAATTCCCAGCGCGGAACTGAATGAAGCATTCCGCGTGTTGAGCGACCCGAAGTTGCGGCTGCATCATTTGCTCAAACTGGAAGGCGCCAATCTCGCGGCGGGGCGGGCGGTGCCGACGGCGGTCGCCGAAGTTTTCTGGAACACGGGAAACCTTTTGCGCGAGACGGAGCGCTGGCTGTTGCGACAGGCGGCGACGACGAGCACGCTGGCGCGCGCGCTCCTGCAACCGGAACGCAACAAACTGGAGGAGCGTCTCGCAGCGCTGGAGGATCAACTGCGTGGGATGTTTGACGAAGAAGTCGATCAGTTGCGGGGTGTGCCCAACGACTCTTCGCGGTTGCTCGAGCGCTACGATCGCATCGCCTATTTCACGAGATTGCTCGAGCAGGTCGCGGAGAAGCGTCTGCAATTGAGCGTCGCCTAACGAATCCGCGTTGGCCTAACGACACATTCTCCTAAGCTTCAGCAGACGACGGCGTGGACCCTTGAGGGCCTTCCGCTGCGCTACACTCCGCTCGGGTTGACGACGGCCGCTTTGGCTAAAGTTTTGTTCTTGCCAGCCGACCTGTTTTCGCGAACATGTTCAAATGCTCACTCCAGGGCAGAAAAACGTTCTCCAATTCATCCAGTCCGAACAGCGCGTGAAAGGCATCACACCGAGCACGCGCGAGATTCAACAGCACCTTGGCTTTGCCAGCCAGACTTCGGTTATGCAGTACCTGGCCGCTCTCGAGCGGAAGGGGTTCCTGCAACGGCACGCGCGGAAAGCCCGCGCGCTGGTCACCTCCGGAACGAAGACGCGAGTGGCCGACATTCCCATCTACGGACAAATCCCGGCGGGCATGTCGGTCCTCGCGGAGCAGGAAGTCGAAGGCCACGTGACGCTTGATCTCGATTCGATCAATGCCTCTCGCACGGCGCGCACCTTTGCACTCCGGGTCCGCGGCGATTCGATGATCGGCGCGCACATTCTCGATGGCGATATTGTGATTCTGGAAGATCGCCAGACTGCGAAAAGCGGCGACATCGTAGCGGCGTTGATCGACGGCGAAACGACGTTGAAACGTTATGTGACGGAGCGCGGCCGGCCCTACCTGAAAGCCGAAAATCCAGCCTATCCAAATCTGGTGCCGGCACAGGAGCTGCGGATTCAGGGCGTGATGACCTCGCTCGTACGCAAGCAATCGACAGCGAAGCGCTCTTCAGCGTAGCGTCGCCGGGTGCCGCCGCTTCACACTTACACTGCCGGACTCACGAACGCGCAGGCGACGAAACTGCGCGAGCTGGTCGACGAACTGGGTTTCGAGTTTTCGCCGAGGCCTTACACGATCTTCTTCGCGCAAAAGGAGAAGCTCAGCGTCGCGGTTTATGAGAAAGGTCCGAAGGTTCTGCTGCAAGGGAAGGGGATCGAGGATTTCGTCAGCTTCGAGCTCGAGCCGAAGATCCTCGGCGAGGCGAAACTGGGCTATGAGGAAGTCCATTCGCCGGAAATGTTCGAGCCGCACTTCGGGATCGATGAGAGCGGGAAAGGCGACTTCTTCGGCCCGCTTGTGATTGCCGGCGTATATACCGATCGCGCGATCGCCCGCACTTTTCTCGAAGGGGGAATCCAGGACAGCAAACGGATCGGCTCCGATGCGAAGATTCATCAGCTCGCGAAGATGGTTCGCGAAACTCCGGGCGTGGCCTTTGAGACGATCGTGATTGGACCGGAGCGCTACAACGATCTTTACGAAAAGTTTGGCAACCTGAACAACCTGCTCGGTTGGGGGCACGCGCGCGTCATCGAAAATCTGCTCGAGAAACGTCCGGAATGTCCGCGCGCTTTGTCGGATAAATTTGCCGACGAACGCGTGATCAAGCAGTCGCTCTTCCGGCACGGGCAGGCGATCCGGCTCGAGCAACGGACGAAGGCGGAATCAGATCTCGCGGTCGCGGCGGCATCAATCCTGGCGCGGGAATCGTTCATCGACTGGCTTGATCGCGAAGGGAAACGCGCTGGCGTCTCGCTCGGCCGCGGCGTCTCGGCGCCGATCAAAGAAGCGGCGAGGAAGATTGTCGAGCGCGGCGGCCCGGAGGCGTTGCGGAAGTTCGCCAAGGTCCATTTCCGCACCGCGCACGAAGTCGCTCCGCACTTCTACACCGTGCCGCCGCCGAAGCGAGAATGGCGCAGCTCGCGGAATACACGGGAAAAGTAACGGTAAAGAGCGCAAAAGGACGGAGAGCGAACAAGACGAAGAAAACAGCCTTCCTTTCCTTGCCTCCACGCGCTCTGCGTCTTCCGCGGTAATCTGATTTTCGTGCGAGTGCCGGAGCAGCCAAGAGCAGGACGCGCGGGGCAGGATTCCTGCTCCAGATCAGCCCAGCTTGGTACCGCTTTGGAAACGCGCCTCCTTATTCTCAATCCCGACCCGGTGTTTCAGGACGCCGCGCTCGCGATCTTCGACATCATCCCGTCGGTCGAGCTGCGGATTGTGCGTTCGCTCAGCGAAGCGATCTGCACCTTGATGCGCGAGGCTTTCGATCTCTTTGTCGTGGAAGGAGAAGCCGCCGTCGCGATCGAGCAGGCCACCCACGCGCGCCAGCATTTCCCCTCGCTCGAGATTCTTTGCCTGAGCGCGAGCAAGCCGGGTACCGCGCTCACGGCCGAGGCCGACGTCCAAAATATCGAGCTCATGGAGACAAACGTGTCCCATTGGCGATTGCAGCGGCGTCTGCGCAACGTTATGGCGGAATTTGAGGTGAAATCGGGGACACCGGTCGAGGGCATCGATCCTTGCCACTCGCTGATCGGTAACCTAAACCAGTTTTCAGCCGCCGATATCCTGCAAATGAGTTGTCTAGGCCAGCGGAGCGGTCGCTTTACGTTCAAATCCAGTCGGGGCACGAGTGAAATTTACATGCATCACGGCGTAATACGCCATGCGGTTTACGACTCGCTTGAAGGCGAAGAGGCGGTCGCGGAGATTTTCCGCTGGCGGCAGGGACGCTTTTATTTTGAAGAACAAATCATCAGTCAAATTCAAACAGTCCAGCGCCCGTGGAATCAGCTCCTGATCGCCAACTTGCAACGGCTCGACGAGACCATGGAAACCGTCGCGAACTTCTCGCAGCGATGATCGACATGACTCTCGAGAGGAATCTCCGGCTCCTCAACCTCCAGGTCGAGAGTTGGAAGAAGTTGCACAACCTCATGAGCTTGGCGCTCGATAAAGCCCAACCGCTCATTTTGGTCGAGCAGGAACGCCAGTTCACCGAAGTTCGGTCCGTGCTGTTGCAGGAAAGTGAGCATATCCTCGGAAAACTGAATCTTTCCGATGAACTGGGCAGGAAGACGACAAACGTGCTCGAGCGGGCGACTTCGATTCGCGGCATTCGCGAGCTGGCGAGTGACGAGCGGCGTCGTTTCGAAGCGGATTGGAACGCGGTTTTCACCAGGCTCGGTGTCGTCCAAGGGCAACTGAAAGCGCGGCGGAAAGAGTTGCTCTCGCGCAATGTCCTGGTGGAGTCTTTCGCGCGTATTTTTGGTCGGCAACGGGCACGGCGCTAGCGAGGTTTCTTCCGAAGCAGTTGCGGGCGAAGCGTTTTTGAACGCCGCACTTTTACCGGTTGGCGCGTTAGTTTTTCCGTTTTTCTTCCGCTCATTCGTGTGCTGCGCCACGATTCCATTGCAATGAGCAAGCTCACGAAACGCGATATCGTGGTCGCGATCAGCAATCAGACCGGAATGGTGCAGCATCAGGTGTTCGACATTGTCCAGCGCACGCTCGACGAGATTACGGACAGCCTCGCCCGCAACGTCGCGGTGGAACTCCGCAACTTCGGCGTTTTTCAGCCGCGTCTAACAAAACCCCGAGTGGGCCGAAACCCGAACCAGCCGGGCAGCAGCTTTGTCATTCCGCCGCGCGCGACCGTCAAATTCAAGGCTGGGAAAGTCATGCGACAGCGTGTCGAGAAACTTTCGCGAGAAATGAAAGACGCCGAGCAGAAGCGAGCGGCGCGAACTGCGTCCCTTGACGGCGATCGTCGCGCGGTCAACAACCCCGCGCCTTCTCAGGAGACTGTCAAAATCAACGGCGCCTCCGTTTAGCGCGTTCATTCTTTCCTGCACGGTTATTTTCCGTACGAATCCACTTTGTGCCCGGTGCACAGATGAGCTAAACAATCAGCCTTTATGACTAAACTCGTCCGCCTCTTCCCGTTGCTCCTCCTGGCTCTCGCTGCGCCCGCGTGGGCGGGTTCCGATGATGGCAGCAAAACGGTTGCTACCTCAACCGCCGCGGCGAAATCGGATGAAACTCCGCTCGACATTTTTACAATGGAAAATGCCTACGTCTTCGAGAGTGATCTCAATCACGGTGGCAGCTTCGGCAAACAAGACGCGATCCAGAATGAATTCGAATATGGCCACCGGTTCAAAATCGTCGGTAGTACCTATGCACATGTAGGAGTCGCGTATGACCGATTCGACTTCGGCAGCACCAGCGCTCCCGTTCCCAACCACCTCCAGGCGCTCGTCGGAGTCGTCGGCGTGGAAGTGATGCGCGGGAGCGATGTGGGCGCCTTCTTACAAGTGCGCCCCGGCTTTTACACTCAAAACGACTTTGGGATTTCGTCGTTCGACATTCCGATCACCCTGGGCCGAGTTTTTATCGTGGAGAAGGATAAACTCTACTTCTTCGTCGGTGCCTACGCGTCGTTTCTCCGCGGCGGCTATCCGGTCCTGCCGTTGGGTGGCGTGATCTGGATTCCGTGCGATCAGGTCCGGTTCATGGGTGTCCTGCCGGAGCCGCGGCTCATCTACAGCCCGACGAAAAATTTGGACCTGTATGTCGGTGGCGAGGTTACGGGTGGGTCCTACCGGACCGATACCAACGAGGGCATCACCCCACATAAGTTGAGCGGCGCGCAGGTGGATTTTAATGACTATCGGGCTGGAATCGGAGTTGCTTATAGCCTGAAAGAGAACCTGACGGTTGATTTCGGCGCCGGCTATTCGATTCAGCGGCATTTTGCCTTTCACCGCGCCGGTGAAAATTATCGGACGGATCCTTCTCCCTATCTTCGTCTAGAATTGAAAGCGACGTTCTAGTTTCGTTAGGTATAGAGAAGATGCGGTGGCAATCGTTAGGTAGAGACCTGGCTGGAATTGCCGCTGTTTGGCTTGCAGTCAACACCGCTCGGGCAGCCGCGCCGATGGAGGAGTTGCAGGCGCTTTCGCATCTGCCGGCCATCGATCTGGCGCAGTTGAAAAGCGGGAAAATCATCACGCAGCGCGGGAGCGAAGGCGATTTCGCCCGCGGGATATCGCTGGAATCCTGCTATTTCATCCCCGCGCCGATCGCGGAGGTCGGGAAGCGATTGCTCCATTGGGACCCAACAAAACACCCCGGGTCAGACACCCGTCTCTATCGCGAATACCCGCTGAACTCGTCGCGGGAGGCATTTCAAAGTGTGCGTCTCTCCTCGCGGATCGAGAACGATCGATGGCTCCTTGATCGCACCTTTTCGATTGCCGACGGGGGCGCTGCGAACGACTTGCATCTGACCGCAGCCGAGGTCGAATTGATCCGGAAAACCGTGCCGAAAGAAGGCGCAGCTTCAGCCCAGGCGCGCGAAGCCCGGGCCAACGACGTCTGGGGCGCAATCCTGCGTGGCCGCAGCGACAGTCTCGCCACGAGCGGTATCGGCGCGGTCGTGCCCTATCGGGATAGTGATAAGTCGGTTTCTCCGGGCTCTGAATTCCGTGGTTTGGTTCCGCTGAATCCTTCCGCCGCCAAGCATTTCCGCGCGCTCCTTAATTCACGTCCATTTTCATCCAGCGGGAGCGCGCCAAATGAATCGCTGGGTTACTGGGAAACGTCGATCGTCCGCGGCCACACCACTTTGCAGTTGGGAGTCTTCACCGCCCGCGAGTCCACCGACTCCTGGCAACTCGTGGACTGTGTCTATTACCCGACCGATACCTACTTTATGGCGCTCGATTGCTTCCAGCTTTGGTCAGTCGATGGTGGGACGTTAGTCTGGCAGGTTGGCTATGTCTCAGCGCCATTCCGCAATTATCTCGGCGGGGTTGATCGTTACGTGGCGGGCAAGCAGATGACGGGCGAAACGATCGATACGATTAAGGCCTTCCGGGCCAGTTTCGGGAAGGGCCGTTAGCTGCGAAATGGCCGGGGCGTGACCCTGGCAGCTTCTTCTACTCCTGGATTCTCTTCAGGAGCAGCGCCGCGCCGAAGAAGGTCACGAGCGCGCCGAAAAAGAGAAACAGCAGGTCGCCGGTATAGAACCCAATGCTGGCGCGATAAAGATTCACCAGCCGAAACGCGCTACAGAAGTGTGTGAGTGGGAAACATTGCGAGAGATAGCGAATCGCGACCGGCAACTGCTCGAGCGGCGCGAATGCGCCCGATAAGACGAAGACCGGCAGGAGAAAGAAAACCGAGAGCTGAATCGCTTGCGTCTGCGTGCGGGAAAAGGCCGAAATCAAAAGCCCCAGGCCTAACGAACAAAGGAGGAAGAGCAGGCAGATCACGCCCAACATGAGCGGCTGATGAAAGGCCACATGAAAGTGGAACCCAGCCACAACCATCACAACCAGGATCATCACGATCGATATCACCAGGTAGGGAATGAGCTTGCCGATCACAATCTCATTCCGACGGAGCGACGTGACCATGAGCTGATAAAGCGTCCCCGATTCGCGTTCCCGTGCGATCGTGCAGGCGGTCAAAGTCACAGTTAGAAGCTGGAGAATGATCCCGATCACTCCCGGCACGACGTAATCAATGAATCGTTCTTCGGGATTATAGAGCACATGCGCTTTCACATCCCATTGGGTCATCGAGGAGACGAATTCCTTCCGCACTTCGACCGGCAGCTTCTTCGCCAGGTCCAGCACCCCTTCCGGCAGCGCCTCGATCATCTGGTCCCGCTGCTGTTTTTGAAACTCGCCCAGACTCTCCTGCACCCGGCCTTCGAGTTCGCTTGCCGTATTCGTGTCGGAGCCGTCGAGGTAGAGCGGCAACGGCATTGGATTCCCGTTCTTCAAACTCTCACCCCAGCCTTCGGGAATCACCAGCGCCGCGCGGACGCGTTCCTTGAGCAAGTCCGGCTGGTTGGTGATGCTGGCGGAACGTTGTTGCCAGGAGAAGGTGGTTGCCTTCATGAGTTCCTGCACGAAGGCATCGGCCAG
>JAICMR010000131.1 GCA_025929155.1 Chthoniobacterales bacterium
GCGGCAAGATCGTCGGGGCGAACCGACGCCAATGCGCCCCCGTGCCGACCGACAGGTGTTCGGAGAGCCGTGATGATCGCCGCTCGCCGTTGCATCGAGATTACTAGGGGAACTATTTGCCCAAGTCTAGGAGACTGTTGAAACGCCATCTCGCTGAAGCCCACCCACTGGTCGGCGTATAGTTCACGCTCACGCGGCGTCCGGCGTCACAACCGCCGCGATTCTTCCGCGAACTGGGGACGATCCATCCGCCGTCGGCTTCAGCTGCTCTGCACAGGGACGTCGAGCCCTGCTTTGCGCAAACCGTCGAGGAAGTGCTCGACGAGATCGCAAGGACCAAACCACTTCTCGCTATCGGCCCGCGCCGATTCAACGAAGTCCGGTTTGATCGCGAGTAGCTGCTGGACGGCAGGCCGCGCGGCGTCGAGCTGGCCGAGCTGCGCATAAGCGGCGGCGATCACAGCGGGAACATAATAGTCGCCCGGCATGTTGATCTTGAGCGCGACTTGGAGTGCAGCGCGGTATTCGCGCTTGCGGTAAGCATCCCAGTACGCCGCGAACCAATACCAGCCTGGATGATGAGGATTCAGCTCGCGCGCCCGGGCGACGAGCGCGCAGCCTCGATCCCAATCGCCATCCGCACTCTCATGAAGCATCAAGGTTCCGAGATATGCAAGAGTGCTGGAGTCCATCGGATTCAGCGTGATCGCCCGTTCCGCTGCATCGCGAAAGGCCGCGATTTCTCCGCGGAAAAATAACGCGCACGCGAGAGCGAAATGCGCGAGGTGGCTGGCCGGCCCGCTCTCGAGCGCCCGCTGCGCGGCGGCGAACGCGCGGCCAATTGGATCAGGCCGTAAATTAAAGCGGTGCGTATGTTCGTCGCGGTAAACCATGGCCAAAACGGCCCAGCAGTTGGTCTCGTTAGGCGAACCTGCGACTGCGCGCTCCAAGGCTTCTCTCGCGATGGCGTGTTCTTTCGGCGTGGCACGGTCGAAATACCCGAAGTATCGCAGCACCGCCTCCGACGCGGTGAGCTGGTCCGTCGGCTTCGACCGCAAGATCGCGCCGATGCTGCGCGGCAAAACGCCAACTGGATCGGCAATCGTGGCGACAATGCGCGGCACGAGATCGTCCTGCAATTCGAAGAGCGCTTCCGCGTTGAAGTGGCGTTCGTAATTCTCCGCCCAGAAGTGCGCGCCGGAGACGGTATCCACGAGCTGCACGGCGAGACGCAATCTCGCCCCTACTACTCGCAGATTACCTTCCATGACATAGCGCGTCCCGAGTTCCTTGCCGACAAGACGCACATCGACCCCCTCATTCGCGTAGCGCAAAGCAGAGCTGCGCGCGATGACCTTGAGATACGAGAAGCGCGACAGGCCGGTGACGATCGCGTCCGTCAGCCCTTCCGCCAAAGCACCGACATCCGCGTTGGTGCCAGCAGCTTTTAAGGGCCGCACCGCGACCCAAAATCCGTCTTCCGCGCACGCTCGTTCTCGCCCCGCGTGATGAAACTTCGCCGGCACTTCCGGATTGCCGGCGTCGGCGGTGTAGAGGTTGACGAGTGAAACGCGCACGCCGTGCTTGACCTCGCATTCGCCAAGTTCATGTAGAAGCGAGTGCCACTGCCGGTAATTCTCCAAATCGTCGGCAACACGCTTCGAAACCAGTATGTGACCCGCATCACCGCTATCCATCACCCGCTGCGCCATGTTGATGCCAGCGCCGGCGATGTTCGGCCGACCACTCACGTCGGTCAGCTCGCTCACCGGTCCGCTGTGAATGCCCATGCGCACACGAAGCTCCGGCTCGTTACGCAGCGCCTGCGCAATCTCGAGTGCGCAGTGCGCCGGTTCCTCCGGGCTCCGACGGAAGACCAGGGCCATCCCATCGCCAGTCGGTAGCCGCACCAGCTTCTCGTCCGTCGCCTCCCGCACCGGATTCGTCGCAAGCACGATGTCAGTGAGACGCTTGATCCGCTCCTTCTGTTCCTCGATCAGGAGCTTCGAGTAGCCGACGATATCGATGAGCAGGACGTGCCCGATCTCGAACTCGACTTCGGAGTCGCTGAGCGACATCAGCTTTTCTGCGGGGGGATATCGAGCCCGGCGCTGCGCAGGCCTTCGAGAAAGTGCTCCATGAGCTCGCCGGGACCGAACCACTTCTCCACGTTCGGGCGCGCAGCTTCGGCGAAATCCGGTTTCATCGCGAGCAGTTGCTGCAGGGAAGGGCGCGCCGCGTCCGGCTTGCCGTGATGATCGCGGCTCGCCTTTGCATCGAGATTTGATCGGGTCGCTGCACGCGCAATCTACTACGGGAACTATCTGGGCAAGTCTAGGAGGCTGTTGAAATACTGGCACCACGCTTCTGCGTAGCGGTTCGCTAAACTGCGGAGCTCGGCCAAGTCACGCATCCTGGTTGGACTTCGACGGAGCGCCTGCCCGTCGTTCCGCAGGAAAACACTGCATCAGGGCGCCCCGGGAAGCTCGGAATTCCAAGCATCGGCGGTGCACTTCCAGCTCCCGTCGGGCTGCTTTTGCCAGACCTCGAGATAGTGGCCTCGATCGTTCACCGTTTTGCCGCTCGCGTCTTTCGAGTCGAATGTGTAGGTCCCGCTCACCCACGCCATCTCGCCGGATTTCGCGACTTCCGCCCGGGTCGGTTTCCAACCACCGCCGACCATGCTGTCGATGTCCTTTTTCCACTGGGCGCGGATTGCTTGTGGCGTGGTCGCGCGCGGAGCGTTTGGCGGCAGCACGACGGCGTCGGCGGAATAATAGGACACCGTCTTATCAACGTCCTTGGCCGAGACGGCCGCTGACCATTCCGCGTCCAGGTCCCGAAGCGTCTTCTCGATGTCTGAGTCCGCCGCTCTGGCAATGCTGATCACCACGCAGGAAAGCAGAGCGATGCAGCCGCCGGAGAGGAATAAACTTTTTGCTTTCATGGGCTCATCGAGTCGGGAATCTGGTTGCGCGTCAACCTTTTTCCCAAATCTGGATCTGATTGGCGAGCGCGCCGCCTCGTCGATCACGAACGAAAGGAAAATCGCGCGATCGATCGTGATCTTTTCCTCCACCAGCACGGTCTCGACCGGAACTCTCCGACCGTCATGGCCAGCATGCCTTCGGCGTGGGCGCGCTTCCTCCGGCTTCTTCGCGAAGGCAACGCCGGCGATCCGGGCGCGCCCTGTGGTCCAGGCCAGAATCTTAATCAGGACTTCGCCCTAATTACCTCGCCGCGCTCACCGTTTCATCCTGGGAATCGGCCGGCTTGCCGAGCGGAATTTTGAATCCGTTGGCGGCGAGAAATTTCGCTTCCGCTCATATTGGTCGAGTCGAACGATGCTGGGAGCTGTTCCTTGATCCGGCCCCTCTCGCAAGTGCCATCGCGGGATGACAGCGCGCCCTCCCCGGCTTAGGTTCTTCCTTCTATGAGCGAACCAGTTTACATCCTCGGCGGCGGCCGCACTGACTTTAAACGCAACCTCCGCAAGGAAGGCAAAACCATCCGCGACCTGATCAAGGAAGCGGGCCGCGCCGCACTCGACGACGCGAAGATCGATCCCGCCGAAATCGAAGCCGCGGCCGTCGGCAACTTCAACGCCGGCCAATTTACCAAGCAGCTTCACCTCGGCGCTTTCATCCCCGAGATCGATGAAAAACTCCACGGCATCCCGACGATGCACACCGAAGCAGCCTGCGCTTCCGGTTCGCTTTCCGTGCTACTCGGCGCGCAATGGATCATGGGTGGTTTCCACGACGCCGTCCTCGTTGTTGGCGCGGAGCAGCAGAAGACAATGTCGTCGAAAGACGGCTCCGACGTCCTCGGCGCGGCGGCCGATTATGAGATCGAGCGCCCCGAGTATGGCGATTTCATGTTCCCGAAACTCTTCGGGCGGATCGCCGAGATTTACATCGACAAATACGGCGCCTCGCCCGACGACCTCGCGGCCGTCGCCTACAAGAACTACGCGCACGCGCGACTCAACCCGATGGCGCAGATGCGCGATGCGAATCTGACCTACGATGATGCCTCCCAAGTTTCCGATAAAAATCCGAGCGTCGCGCCGCCACTGCGCGTATCCGATTGCTCGCAGATCACCGACGGCGCCGCCGCCATCGTCCTTGTCTCCGGCAAGTTCATGGACAAGCACGGGCTGGATAAATCGAAGTATCCGCACCTGCTCGGTTTCGGACATACGACCGATTATCTCGCTTTGGAAAAGAAAGACGCGCCCACATTCAGCACCGCGCGGAAGGCCGCGGAGAAAGCCTTCGGCATGGCCAACCTGAAACCGCGCGACATGCAGGGCGTGGAAGTGCACGACTGCTTCTCGATCACCGAGATTGTCGCCTACGAAATCCTCGGCCTGGCGGAGCCGGGCAAAGGTTATGAGCTGGCGAAAAGCGGCGCGACTGCGCTTCCGCAGGTTCGCGGGGAACACGTCAGCGGCAAGATTGGCTTCGAAATTCCGGTCAACACCGGTGGCGGCCTGATCGGCGACGGCCATCCGGTCGGCGCGACGGGAGTCCGACAGGTTTACGATGCTTATCAGCAGCTCACCAACCAGGCCGGCGCGCGCCAGATCAACGGCGTGAAGAAATTCCTCACCTTCAACATGGGCGGCAGCCTAACGACCAGCGTCGCCATGATCTGGGGAACGGACTAGGACTGTCTCACCCAGCGAGCATAGCGCGCTCATCTTGCCTCGGGATAGTTTTGGCGCGGCCTGTCGTCGGCCTCACGTCGAGCGAGTTTCCGGCGGAGCTATACCATGCGCGGCGGGCGTGCTTGCGTCCTCCTTGTAGGGGTTGTCACACTTACGAGACTTTTCGCCCAGGTGGCAAAGCGCGCCACCCGCTCGGGATCTTGAAGCGCTGTGTCGGGAGCATCTGTATTCGTTGTCATTCTATCGGCATTCCTTTGATCGCCCGGTAGAGCGGATTCCCGTAATCTGGCTTCCTCATGCATCTTTCTAAGACGATCCTACCGGCCGTGGCACCTGTGATCGGCTCTTCCGATTATTTCCGGATCAAGACCGTGCACAGCTTTGCGGAGCTGGTTGCGACGCCGTTCGCTCAGGGGGTAAATGCTCTCTGCTGGTCGCGCACGTTGCCCGGGGATTTCGGCGAGGTGGTCGAGAAACTGGGAGCCGGCGAAGGCGTGGTGACGGTCGAGGACCAGGAACTCCTGCAGCTCGCGCTGAGCCCGGCGGGTCGGATGGCGGCCAATGGGTTGCGAGAAGATCTGCGAAGGTTGCGGGAAGAGGAGCGCGATCCGGTGCTCAACTGCATTCACGAATATCGCCGGGACGAGGAGCCGGGGCCGGTGCGAACGGACGTGTTTTCCTTCCACGTGGATAGCGCGCCGGTCGAGGCCGATACATGGCTGTGCACTTACTTCGGGCCAGCGAGTGTGGGCCTCCGGAATGAGGACGCGCGGCGCAAGGTGGACATCCCGGAGATCCGGGAACAGCTCCGCGCGTATCTCGGGGCGGAAACGGATGATGACGCATTTCGCGCCGCCCTGCATCAGCGTTACTACGACCTGCATTACGCGGCTGTCGAAGGAGCGCGGCCTTACTCCTTCGGGGTCGGTCAGCTCTGGCGGATCGCAGTAGAGTGGCCCGGGAGTGCGGTCCCGCCGTGCATCCACCGCGCGCCCGCCACGGCGCCGGGAGAGCCGCCAAGATTGCTACTTATCTGCTGAGCCGCCTCAGCTCCAGAGCCATTGACCTCTGCCGGGTGCGGGAGATGATGCGGCCTTGATCGAAATCGGTCTAGGCGAACTTTGAATAGGAGCGTGGCTCCGGCGAAAGATCAACCACCTTCGGACCGATACCGGCTCCCCGACAGAGTTAGTCTTAAATACAAAATCGCTTTTTTATCCGGACTTGGCACTTTGAGGTCAGCCGGCGGGTTTCCAAGACGACGAATGCCTCATCATTTTTTCAGGTGTCGACGAAGCGGAGTGACCGGCTGCGAGCCTGATGGGTCACTGGATTTGGCGCTTCCAAAAAAGCTATACGCCTTCTATCTTCAGATTCATGAGCAGGATCTTCTTTTGCGGGGTAATTCTCGGTCTTGCTTTGGAGAATTCCGCAAACTCCGCTCCGACGGCGAAGACCGATCCGTTGACCGGCCTGCCGCTTTACCCAGCCAGAGTAATGTAGTCGACCCAGGTGACCCGGTTAGGTTACCCGAAGCCACGATCTGCAAGAGTAAAATGCAGACTGATTTCTATATTGTCTACGATGCGAAAGCAGATGCGACGCTGGCCTGGTGCGTAGCTCATTTGCTGGGGTTCAAGCAGACACACGGTTATGCCGATGGCCGTTCGCAAGACGCTTTCTATAACTCCGATGGTACGGTCCTGGTGTCGGTAACTGGCGATCGCGCTAAGGAGGGCGAGAATGCTGCGACCTACTCCGTCAGCTACCAGAAGTTCACGCCGGGCCTTTCGGAGAAGACAATTCTGGCGATGAAAGACCGGAAGGTCGTCTGTCCCTGATGTAAGAGTGAGGCCTGCAATGTCGAGAAATGGAAACGGCAATGGCAGCACGCTGGCCTATAGCCGGCTGAAGTAAGCGGGTCAGTCAGTTAGTCCTACAAGAGAGGACCCGCGCCACGACTGAGCGGCGCAGGCCCTTCCCATCAGGAGGTAGCTAAACTATCGCCGCCCGCACAGGCGCGACGGCTTCTCGATCGCGGAATTATCATCGCCGTGCTTTTCGGCTGTGGCGAATTCCCGACTACCCTGAAGACGCCGAAACTCGACACGCCGACGGAGATGGCTGTATTGACAGGCCATGAGCACCTCCGATTCCGACGCCACGATGGCCGTTTTTCTCGATCTCGAAAACATCGCGCTCGGCGCGCATGAAGCCAACTTCCCGGCCTTCGACATCCGCAAGGTGATCGAGCGGCTCCTGCTCAAGGGACACATCGTGGTGAAGAAGGCGTATTGCGATTTCGAGCGTTACAAGACCTTTAAGCGCGGTCTGCACGAGGCGGCTTTTGAGCTGATCGAAATCCCGCATGTGCGCCAGTCAGGGAAGAACTCGGCCGACATCCGGATGGTCGTGGACGCACTCGATCTTTGCTACACCAAGAGCCACGTCGATAGCTTCGTCATCATCAGCGGCGACTCCGATTTCTCGCCGCTCGTGAGCAAGCTGCGGGAGAACAATAAGGTCGTCATCGGTGTCGGCGTGAAGCAATCGACTTCCGACCTCTTCATCAGCAACTGCGACGAATTCATCTACTACGACGATCTCGTGCGCTCGGAATCGGTGCGGAAAGAACGCGGGCGCGGCGCGCGGAAGCGCACCGAAGCCCCCGCGCCTAACGAGTTGGAGAACGCCGTCGAAAAGCGCGGACGAAAATCATCGGCTGCGCCGTCCGTGGGCGAAGCACTCGACCTGCTCACGAAAACGCTCGACGCCCTGCGGGCGGAGCGCGGCGATGAATACCAGATTCACGGATCGCTCATCAAACAGGCGATGAAGCGGCAATGGCCTGGATTCAACGAACGCGCGCACGGCTTCAAGGCTTTCAACGATCTCCTGCTTGAAGCGCAGGAACAGGGACTGTTGAAGCTCGAGACGGACAAGCAGGCCGGTAGCTATACCGTTCGCGCGGTCGATTAGAGACGGTCGCGTGCGCCTGACGAGGAGCCGCCGCGGGGTGATGCCGGCTGGGCGTTCCGCTGTGCTGGAGACACGTGAATGAATCGCGGCGTCCGAAGTCTAAAGGAACCCGATCCGGCCTTGCCACCTATTGCGGAAGCGCCGCCTGGAGATCTGCCAGCCATGGAAACGAAAACTTTTTTTCATCGTTATCGTCTTTCCCTAGATCGTCACGGGACGCCGATCGAACTGCAACGCACCCCGCGCGGCACCACTTATCTCGGGCACGAGATGGAAAGTGGACGCGAAGTCGCGATCGAGTTAATCCCGGCCACGGCGGCAGATCCTGCCGCCATCGCCCGGCTGGAAAAAACAGCGGCAGCCGCCAAGGCACTCCGCCAGCTCAACCTCCCGGTGCTTCACGATTTTGGGATCGAGGACGATCAATTTATTTATATCACCGAAGCGATCGATGGCCATACGGCGGAAGCGTGGGTCGCGGCTCGCGGCCCCTTGCGACTCGGCGCCGTCTTGCGCGTCGGCCTGCAGGTGACCGCCGCGCTGGAGGCGATCACTTTTCATAAGCTGCCCCAGCCGGAGATTAATCCCGCGAACCTCCTCTTCATTTCCGCGCCGACAGCGGAAGCCGATTGGCCGGCGATCAAGGTTTTGCATTGGCTCGGGCCACACCCAACGCTCCCGCCGGGGGTGGATGCGCGCGCGGATGCGGTGGCGCGTTATCTGAGCCCGGAGCAAAGGCGCGGCGGTCAAGTCGATTTCGCATCCAGCATTTTCTCGCTCGGCTGCACGCTCTGGTTTCTGCTCAGCGGCGCGCCCCCTGCGGCGCCGGGCCCAAATGGCACCGTATCCTTGCGCGGGGTGCCGAAAATCGCCCGCGGATTGCTGGAGCGAATGTTGCGGCTGAATCCGGCCGAGCGCCCGCAGGATCCAGTCGCGCTCCAGGCTGATCTCCAGACTTGTCTCAACCGCGTCGAACGCCGGACAATTGGGAGCCGCGGCCGCGCCGTCGCC
>JAICMR010000196.1 GCA_025929155.1 Chthoniobacterales bacterium
AGCCCCCACCGACCAGCACTCCCACGTAGACCAGGGCGAAGGCGGCGCCGATGCCCACCTGCCCGATCACGTTCTCGCCCCAGGTCTCGCGCAGCAGGCCGGCGCTTTCCTTCACGGCCTCGACCGGCCCCATGTCCTTGCGCACCACCAGCACCGGCACCACGAGGAAGGTCGCGATCGACCAGGCGGCGCCCAGCATGCCCACCACGATCCGCCCGAGAAAGCCCACGCGCTCCTGGATGGCACGCAGCACCATGCCGACGGTGGCCGCGATCGCAGCGTAGCCGGCGATCACGCCGACGCGCGACTGCGCGATCCGCAGGCCGTCCCGGAAGGTGGGATTGCCGCCTTCCAGGCGCACCATCGCCGCGCCCACCAGCGCCGCGTTGAAGAAGATGATCACGAAATACTGCGAGAAGTAGAAGAGGAAGCCGAACACGTAGGCCGAGAGCGGAATCGGACCGTGGCCGTGCAGTCCCTGCAGCAGGCCGAAACCCCACATCGGCAGCGCGAACGCGATCGTCACCACGACCAGCGCGGCGAACGAGATGAGCGGGAAGAGCAACAGCTCCTTGTCGGAGCCGAGGACCGAGGCGCTTGCCTTGGCGAGCGTCCAGCTGCGCGAAAATCGATCGAACCTGGCGGTTCCCCTTCGGGTTGGCGCTGCGGGCGGAAAAACGTCCGGGATTTCGTTTCCGCCGGGGATAGCGCGCGAGATTCTGCCCCAACCCGGGGACCTTGTCTGTGAACCGTGTCGCCCTGAACCTTTCGCGGGGAGCGGCATCCATTTCCCGGCAGGGGCCCGGATGAATCGGGCGCTCCAGGATGTTTGCCCGATGCCATCCCGCTTTCCGCACGCGCCTCGGTTGTGGGCCCGAGCGGAAATCGCTATAATTTCAAGCTCGTCGCGGCAGTAGCTCAGTTGGTAGAGCGCAACCTTGCCAAGGTTGAGGTCGAGAGTTCGAGACTCTTCTGCCGCTCCAGCTTTCCACGGGGGAAACCGGTTCCCGGTTTCCCCCGTTCCGCGTCAATCCCCCGGTCTTCGCCCCCGAAGACCTCCGCGCGGGCGGGGTGGCAGAGTGGTTATGCAGCGGCCTGCAAAGCCGTGTACGCCGGTTCGATTCCGACCCCCGCCTCCAAACTCCCAGAGCTTCCCCGCTGTAGCTATTTGGGCTACGATCGTAGCCATGAAAGCTACAACGCCGGACGCGGCTTCGTTGCTGTTCCCCGCGGCGTACCGCAGACAGGTACTGGCGCTGCTCCTTCTTCACCCAGAGCGGAAGCTTCACGTTCGTGAGATATCGCGCCTGACCGGCACTACCGCCGGCACGATGAACAAGGAGTTGGCTCGCCTCCATGAGGCCGGCCTTTTAGAGCGCGAGCAGGTGGGGAACCAGCTTAGATACTCGGCAAATCGGTCACACCAGATCTATCAAGAGCTCACGAGCATCTTGAGAAAGACTGTCGGATTGGCGGACGTCCTCGTCGAGGCACTAACGCCACTTGCGGCGTCCATTGAGTGCGCCTTCGTTTACGGATCCGTCGCTCGGGGCACCGAAGTGGTCGGGAGTGACGTCGACGTGCTCATCGTGGGAGCCGCGGACTTCGGATCGGTTATTGACGCACTGCGCGGCTGCCAGAAGAAGATCGGTCGCGAGATCAATCCCAAGGTCTTCTCGATGCGCGAATGGAAAGCGAAAGTCTCTTCGGGTGACGCGTTTGCGAGCGAAATTCTGAAAGACCCGAAAATCCTGCTGATCGGATCCGTAGATGAGCTTGGAAAGCCGCGTCGGCGCAAGCCTTGAGCGGATCACGCCCTCTGCTCAAACGGTGCGGCGACTTCTGGCCGGCGTCGCGCGGCACATCGCCGATGCCAAGTCCCCGACGATCAGCCCGGAAACTCGCTTCGATGTCGTGAGCGAGCGACTGGCCGACAGTGGCCAGCTGTTGGCCGTCGCAGAGGCGGACGCCGATCAGCCGATCGTCGTTCCGGAGGTCGACGATATTCTTTCGATACTGATCGAGCCGCCGACCGTTGCGCCGAGAGAGCGGACGGCTGCTGAGCCGGTGCCTCGGCGGCCAGCTTTTTCGGTCAACTACCTCGAGCGCGAGGCGCACAACCGCTCACTAGGCTTCGCAGGAGAGGAGCTTGTGCTGAATTACGAGCGGGCCCGTCTCATCCGCTCGGGGCAGGAGCGGCTTGCCGGAAGCATCGAACACGTCTCACGCGTCCGAGGAGATGCCGAGGGTTTTGACATCCTCTCCTTTGAGGAGAGCGGCCAAGAGCGGCTCATCGAGGTGAAGACCACCTCGAGCACTTGTACCCTTGCTCCGGCGACGTACATGGCGCGTGTTCGGGCCTCGGAAGCACTTTCGCCATGACGGTCAACGAGGGCGCAAAAGTCGATGAATCCGGCGCAATTGGCGAAGGTAAATCTGCGCTAAGTCATTGAAGCGCCAAAGCCGCGTACGCCGGTTCGATTCCGCCCCCCGCCTCCAAACGCTTCCGAAGCTCTCGGCACGAGCAGCGCGCGCGGTCCTATTGCGCGTGCGTTCTTATGTCGATCCAGGCAACGACTTGTTGCCGCGACATTGGGTGCAGCGCAACCCAACTCGCCTAGCGCGAGTCCGACGCACGTTGCAGGTCATTCGCAAGCTTGCGGCGCAAATCGAAATGCGCGACGAAGAATGTTGTGGTTGTAACGCTCGACTTCATTGACCTTCATGAATCGCGTCCGCTACCATCCTTCACGGGTTCCAGCTGCTTCGGATTACAACAACACTCAAGGAGGAAATTCGTTGATCGCTTCCCTCGTCCCGCGATTCACGCGGCGCAAGAGTCATGTCATCAAGGCGTTCGCATTGGCCGCGTGCTGGGCGGCCATGCAGTCCTCGCCGGCAGCAGCAGCGAATTGCGCCGTGATCCCCGCGGGATTGCAAGGCTGCCAATTCTTCACCTTCACGGGAACGGACCAAACGTTCACCGTGCCCGCCGGCGTGACGTCGATCACCGCGAAGGCGTGGGCCGCCGGCGGCGGCGGTGCTGGAGCATCGAGCGCGGGAGCAGGTGGTTATGGAACCGCCGTACTCAACGTGACGCCCGGCCAGGTTCTTCATTTGACGGTCGGCGGCGGCGGGATCGTGGCCGGTGGTGCGGCGGGCGCTGGCGGCGGCTTGTCGGGCATTGGTTTGGGCGGCGCCTTGTCCAGTGCGAATGCCCTGTTGGTGGTCGGTGGAGGCGGCGGCTCGAGCCCCAACGGCGCGGGCGGTGGCGGCGGAGGGAGCGCCGGAGCGAGCTTTTCCTTTTCCGGGCAGACGGCCGCGGGGGGCGCGGGTGGATCCGCGGCGACGGGTGGCGCAGGTGGTGGAATTGCGCCCGGTGCGCCGGGACCGGCGGGCGGCGCAGGCGCAGCCAGCGGGCCCGGGTCGAACGGCACCGGCGCTACATGGGTCGCCGGAGTCACGTGGCATGC
>JAICMR010000097.1 GCA_025929155.1 Chthoniobacterales bacterium
TCCTGCGGCCGGAGCAGAAGTTTGAAAATCTCGACGCCCTGCGTGCGCAAATCGCCCGCGACGCCGAATCGGCCAGAGGAATGGCGCCTTAGCCTAACGGCTGCTCGCGCGCCTGGAAAAAGGCGATGCCAGCTGCCGCGATCGTTCCGAGACCCGTGCAGGTGAGGACGATGACCATGATCAACCAAAGCGGCATCGCAGAAAGCGTTTGCGCCGCGGAGACGACAAAGCGGCCACCATCCGAAACAAAGTAGGTGACGACGCAAGCGAGAAGCGTGATCGCAAGCAGCAAAACGCCGCGGAACGAAGTGCGACCTGCGTGCTGAGCCGGCAGCTTTTGCACCACGAGCGCAGTGAAACCGGCGTCGTCGATATACGGCGCCTCCTCGCGCAAGCGCGCATCCAGCCAATCTTCCTCCAGATGTTCGTTCATCGTCAGGCGGGGCTCCAGCCAGCTAATAGCTTCTTCAATTTCTCGCGTCCGCGCAAGATGTTCGTTTTCACCGTCCCGAGCGGGATCTCGAGGACGCGGGCCGCTTCGTCATGCGACAGGCCATTCTGGCAGCAGAGCAGAATCGCTGAGCGTTCGTGGAGCGGCAGGTGTTGGAGCGCTTGCATAAGATCTTGTTTTAATCCGGGATCGACCGTCTGCGGGTCGGGCTCAGCCTCGAGCTGGGTTTCGTCGATACCGACCAATTCCTTCCGTTTGCGCGCGTCCTCGCGAAAACAGTTGTAGGCGATGCGATAGAGCCACGTGGAAAATTTCGCTTCGCCGCGGAAACTGCGCAGGTGCTTGTAAGCGCGCAGGAAAGCTTCCTGCGCCAGATCGTCGGCCAATGCGAAATCGCCTCGCGTGAGCTGGCGCAGCAGTCCGCGAATGGCGGACTGATGATTCCGCACCAGCTCAGCGAAGGCGTGGTGATCATCATCGACGAGGACACGTGCGACGAGTTCTGCATCGGTCAGTGGCACATCCCGACACTACACCGCGGGGGAAGAAGGCGGAGGCGGAGGCGGTTGAGATGGCGGGAGCGGTTGCACGGCGACCGGCTCACGCAGATCGAGCCGCCAGAAAATCAGATAGGCGATCCCGATCAGGAACGGGATGATCCCTAGACTCCAGGCGCCGCCGTCCCAATCGTTTACGGCGCCCAAGAAGATCATGATGCCGACGCCCCACAACATCCACTTGATGCTGCGGCGCAGATCGGAGCGTTGCCTCACGACCGGCGGCGGATTGAGGAGCGCCTCGGGAACAGGCTGACCTTTTTCCACCATTAGCCGCACAGTTTTGTGCATCGCGCGGTTCCGCGAAAAGCTGAACCAAAGGATCACCGCAACAATCAAAATAGGAGTGCCGAAGATGGCAAAAAGGCTGATGAAGACGATCGGGAGCGCAATCCAGGCGGCGTCGTCGTTATCGGAATGATGCCGATTGCTCGTGAAATCGAAGTGGCTCCGAATTTTCCGCTCAATCATGTTATCGATCTGGTCGTCGGGGCTCGGTGTGGAAGAAGAAGAGAGCGTGACGGTGAGCGAGTTGGTCGGGGTGCCGACGGCCGTCGCGGTCGGAAACGGTGTCGCGGTCGCGAAAGGCGAAGCAGAAACACTTGGCAGAGCCGGCGCGGCGGGTGTGAACGAGGGGGGCGCCGTGGCCGTGATAGCCGGGGGAGCAGGCGGAGCGGGCGGAGCGGGCGGAGTTGGAGTTTGGCCAAGCGCGCTCAGAGCCGCGACGGTGGCGCAGAAGAAACTAAGGATACTGGTTTTCATAATGGTTCTCTGAGGATGGGATGCGACTACGGGGAAATTTAGATTCAACTTTTTGCCGAGAAAGTCGCTGGATTTACAAATGGCGGCGGGCGCATGCGCGGCCCGAGCCGTTTTTGAGGTCTCCTGTGTGACCGGTGGTAGTGCTTGGCGGGTCTTTTCCCTTCTGAGGATGCAACGCAGAACATCTCAGAAGCAATGATGGAGGCAACGAAACGGCAAGCCCAGAGCGGCCTGCCAAGCCGTAGCTTCGAAGCGCGTAAGCAAAGACCTTCGGCCTGACTTCGCTTTGCTTCGGCGCTTCCGCCGCGCTCCAAGCGAAGGCTGGAGCGGGTGACGAGACTCGAACTCGCGACGTCCTCCTTGGCAAGGAGGTGCTCTACCACTGAGCTACACCCGCAGCCCGTCCAGTTTGGCGGACCGCAATAATCCCCATCGACCGAAAGCGCGCAAGAGCTTTTCCTCCTGCTCCTGCGCGCTTTTCTTCCGGCTCGATTACGAGCACGAGCACCAGTCCCGGCCATTGACCCCACGTGCCACAATACCGTCATGCCTGATCTCCACACCCCTTTCGGCGCGCTCACCCTGGTGCAGCTCTTCATCGCTGCTTTCTTCGCGATCTGCTTTCTCCAATCCGGCATCGACAAGATTCTCGATCGTAAAGGCAACCTCGAATGGCTGACTGGGCATTTCTCTTCCAGTCCGCTCGCGGGCACCGTGCCAATTCTTTTCTTCATCCTGACGGTGCTAGAATTGGCGGCCGGCGCCCTGAGCGCGATCGGCTTTTTCTTCGTGCTCGTTCGGCATACGACCGCGATTGCTTTCTACGGCGCGTTCCTCTCGGCGCTGGCCTTGCTCGCGCTTTTTTTCGGCCAACGCATGGCGAAGGAATATCCCGGCGCCGCGGCGCTCGTGCCCTATTTCATCGTCGCCCTCGCCGGACTCTACTTTCTTGCCTGATAAGGATCGTTCCTCGCTTCAGTCCGGTTGCTCGGGGCGCCTTTCGCACTGAAGCTCTGAAATGGTTAAAGTCTCGATCAACTACACGGGCCACCTGCATTGCGACGCGGTGCACGGTCCTTCCCAGGTGAAAATCGCGACCGACGCACCGGCCGATAATCAGGGAAAAGGCGAGGCATTTTCCCCGACCGATCTGGTCGCGACCGCGCTTGGCACTTGCATGGCGACGACGATGGCAATCGTAGCCGAGCGGCACGGCGTGGAGTTAAAAGGAACGACCGTGAGCGTGTCGAAGGAAATGGCGAGCGATCCGCGCCGCATCGGCTGCCTAACGATTGAGGTGCACCTGCCGCTTCCGGCTGATCATCCGCAGCGCAAGCTGCTCGAAGAAACCGCTCTCGGATGTCCGGTAAACCGAAGTCTCGCGGCGGAAATGAAGCGGCCGACGGAGTTCTTTTGGGAAGGTTAAACATTCCTTGGTGTCGGGAGTGCAGCTCTCGGGTAGGGTGGGAGTCTCACCCGCCGGCAAAGGCATCCTGCCTTTGCGAACTTTTCTCTCTCGAACGCGCAGAACTTTCGTTTCAGTGACACGCCCAACCGGCGGCGCCACAAACTTTTACTGCCCAAGCACCCATGCAAAAATCAATGGCGCGCAGATCGTAGCGTCGCTTTCGACCACAAATTTCGGAGTCGAAGCCGCGAGTTTGCCCCAGGTGATCTTCTCGTTAGGGACCGCGCCAGAATAGCTGCCGTAGCTCGTCGTTGAATCGCTCACCTGGCAGAAATAACCCCACAACGGCACCCCGGTCCGTTCGAGATCCTGGTGCAACATGGGCACGACGCAGATCGGAAAATCGCCCGCGATGCCGCCGCCAATTTGGAAAAAGCCGATTGAACCCTCGCGGTTGCGCAGCTTCTTCGCGTTCTTTGCGTAGTAGTTCGCCAGCCACGTCATGTATTCGATCCCGGTGCGGACGGTGTGCACATCCCGCACATCGCCACGGATCACGGCCGCCGCGTACATGTTGCCGAGAGTGGAGTCCTCCCAGCCCGGCACGATGATCGGCAGATCTTTTTCACAAGCCGCGAGCATCCAGGAATGCTTCGGGTCGATCTGAAAGCTCTTCTTCAGCTTTCCGCTTCGAAGAATTTTGTACATAAACTCGTGCGGAAAAAAGTGTTCCCCCGCGCGGTCGGCGGCGACCCACTCCTCGAGCACCGCCTTCTCGATGCGGCGCATCGCCTCCATCTCTGGAATGCAGGTGTCGGTCACGCGATTCATGTGCCGCGCGAGCAGTCGCTGCTCGTCCTCCGGCGTGAGTTGCCGGTAATGCGGCACCCGCTCGTAGTGGTCGTGTGCGACGAGATTGAAAATATCCTCTTCGAGGTTTGCGCCGGTGCAGACGATCAGGTGCACCTTGTCGCGCCGGATCATTTCAGCCAACGAAATGCCGAGCTGGGCAGTCGACATTGCGCCTGCGAGCGTCATTAGCATCTTGCCGCCGGCGGCAAGGTGCGTCTCGTAGCCCTTCGCTGCGTCGAGCAAGGCGGCGGCATTGAAGTGGCGGTAATTCCTGGCAATGAACTTCGAGACCGGGCCTTTAACGGCTGCCAGCGCGGCATTGATTTCTTCCGGGCTCTTGGTGCGTCGTTTGGCTTTCATATTCTTCGGCAACTTGTTCAAGCGGGATACAACCAGCGCATGTAATCCGTCACCCCGGCTTCCAGCGAAAACTGCGGCTCATAGCCTAACGACCGCCGCGCGTTCGTCAGGTCGGCCTCGGTGTGATTCTGATAATGCGCGTGAGGATTATCGAAATACTCCGGCTCGAAGTCTGTGCCTAACGAGTCATTGAGAATGGCGATCAGCTCATTGAACGAGCGCGCCTGGCCGGAGCCGAGGTTGTAGATTCCGCTCTCCTGCGTCTCCAGTGCGCGCAGCGTCCCCTGCACGATGTCTTTCACATAAACAAAATCCCGCTTCTGCTCGCCGTGCTTGAAAACGCGGGGCCGTTTCCCCTCTTTCATCTGCCTCGAGAGATGCAGGATCATGCTCGCAGGCATTCCTTTGTGCGCCTCGCGTGGGCCGTAAACGTTGAAATACCGGAGGCCGACAATCTTCCAGCTTGGCTGCTCCGCGGCCGCGCGGCGCGCAAGATTATCCATGATCGCTTTTGAGAAGGCGTAAACATTTGCCGGCGCAGCTTCATCGGCTTCGGAGTTGACGCCGTTCGCTGCGCCATAAGTGGCGGCAGAGGATGCATAAACGATCCGACTCTCGCTAGGCTGGGCGAACTTCAGCAACCGGCGAAAGCTCTCGACGTTGTCGTGCACCTGCTCGAACTGGTCGTGGTTGGTCGTGTCGGTGATCGACGCGAGATGAAAAATGGCGTGGAACTTTTCGTCTCCGAATTGGGCGTGCCAATCGAGCGCCGCTAGATTCTGCGCGACGAAATCACCACGGTAACCGCGCAAATTCTTGAAATCCCCAGACCGGAAATCGTCAATCACCGTTAGTTGCGCGTCCGGATAGCGCTCCTGCAGCGCCAGCGTCACATTCGAACCGATGAAGCCGGCGCCGCCGGTTACGAGCAGCTTCAGAGATGACGAATCGGAGGCGGGCATGGAGCGTCAGGAATTAGAGAGGCGCTTCGGGTCCGGGGCAAGCGGCGAGCCTTCGCGCCCTGAGCGCCGGCACGGCTTCCACGAGAACGATCGCCACGAAAATCATACCCGCGCCAAAATACCCACGCAGGCTTAGCCGTTCGCCCAAAAAAAGCGCCCCGCCGAGGGCGGCGAACAGACTTTCCGCCGAGAGAATGATCGCGGCGTTCGCGCTCGGCACATAGCGCTGTCCGATTGCCTGCAGCGAAAAAGCGATCGCGGTCGAGAAGACCGCGGAATAGACCACCGCGATCCAGCCGCGAGCGATTCCCGCGAGCGTCGGAGTTTCGAAAAGAAGCGCGCCCACGGCGGCGAGCAGGCCCGCGCCAATAAACGTCGTCGCTGAGATGTTCACGGGCAGCCGCGTCACCTGAGCCAGATGCCCGAGGAGCAGAATCTGGCAGGCCCAGCAGACGGCGCAGCCGATCACGAGCAGATCGTCGCGCCCAATCTGCGAGAGACCGCCGCTGAGAAAGTAAATGCCGGCGAGGGCGAGTGGAGCAGCGAGCCAGACTATCGGGTGTGGCGTTTGACGGGAGACGAGAAACAGAATCACCGGGACAAAGAGCACGTAAAGCCCGGTGAGAAAACCGGTGCTGGTCACGGAAAGATTCGTTAGGCCGGCCTGCTGCCACCAGCTGCCGAGGAACAGAACCGAGATCAGGCCGAGCAGGACGAGGCGCTCCCTGCCTGCAAACCCAGACTGCTCGTGCCGCCATTCCCAGCGGGCCAGGGGTAGAACGCACAGGCCGCCGAGCAGATAACGCACCGCGATGAAGGTGAGCGGACCCATGGAGAAGGTCGCAAATTTTTGGGCGACGAACGCGAGGCCCCAGATCGCGGTCGTGAGCAGCAAACAAAAAACAGCGAGTGGTCGGGACACGCCGGAGTAAAACTGAAGGCCGCGCAGGCGCAAAGCAGGCAGAGGCCTTATCGCGAAAAATCTTCTTGTGACGATTCTGCAGCGGGGCATCCTCATCGCAGTTCTTTGCGAGTTTGATTAGTGGAACGGCGCGAGAAATCCCGTGTGAATCGGGAGCAGTTGCGCTGCTGTAACTGGATACAACTTCCCATTTGAGTCAATCGTTAGGCTGCGGAGCACTCCGCGTCCGACGGTGAAGGCGGGAAGAAGGAGCAAGCCAGTTGAGAGCTGAAAGTTGAGAGTGGAGGGAAAGATGCGTTCTGCGCTTCCCCGCTCTCTCAACGCTCAATGTAAAACTCTCAACTTCTTCAGAAGCCAGGAGCCAGAATATTTGCCCGCTCCACCTCATTCGTGCCGCCGCGTGTGCGGGTCGGCGCGGCAAAACTTCTTCGCAAAAAAGAAGAATGAGAGTCGTGGAGGAAGCGCCGGCAGGTGACGAGTCCGCCTCTCTTTAATTGGAGGTAGATTGTGATAATTGGAATTTGCCTGAGGATGGCGAGGGGATGTTCGGGTGGCGCACTCGTCCCGAGTGCTGGTCGCGGTGTTCCAGTGCGACAAACTTTCCTTTGTGACCCAACGCGCCCGACTCGCCGAACCCCAAAGAAGTTCGCGACGATGGGCCACGGTCGCCAGCACGCGAGCCGCGTGCGCTACAGAAGCGTCTGCATTGCGTTTTTCTCACTCTCGTTAGGCATACTCCGCGCCCAGGACGCCGTCGCGCCGCCCGAGTCTGAACAGATCGTCGTGAGCGCAACGCGCATCCCGACACCCGAAGAGGAAACGCCCGCAAGCGTCAGCGTCATTACCGATGAAGACTTCGTGAACAAACAAACCGAGCGCATTGGCGATGCTTTGCGGCAGGTTCCAGGACTTTCCGTCGTGCAAAGTGGGACGGCGGGGCAGCTCACATCCGTTTTCACCCGCGGGCTCCGGAGCGAACACACGCAGGTGTTGATCGACGGCGTGCCGATCAACCAGGGTCTGCAAGGCGCATTCAATTTCGCCGATCTCACGGTTGACGACATCGTCCGGATCGAAGTGGTGCGCGGACCGCAGAGCACGATTTACGGACCGCGCGCGCTCGCAGGGGTGATCCAGCTTTTCACCAGGCAGGGCGAGGAAACTCCGGAAACTTCCGTGAGCCTCGAGGGCGGGAGCTACGAAACCTTTCGCGAGAGCGTCAGCAGCTCCGGAAAAGTCGGGCAGTTCGATTACTCGTTAGGCGCAAGCCGGCTCGACACCGAGAACGCGCGGCCGAACAACCAATATCGGCTAAGTAGCAGCGCCGCGAACATCGGATGGACGCCTAACGAGACGCTCCGGCTGAGCACGCTCGTGACTTATTCGCTCGCCGATACGGGCAATCCGAACACCATTTTCAATCCGAAGCCGGTCGACAATTTTCTCACCGAGCGCTGGCTCGTCGCGCCGCATCTCGATTGGAAACTTTCCGATCAATGGGAGCACAAGCTCGTCTTCGCCTACGATCATGAACGCCAGATTAACGACCCGAACGAAGATGGTTTCGTCGGTCCGACCCGCGCATTGTTCAAACGTCTGACGATCGACTACGAAAACGATTTCCGCCCCGTCAACTGGCTCACGCTGATCTCCGGTTTCTTCTTCAGTGACGTCGATGCGGGCGAGGAACGGCCCTTCGTCTCGCAGGCCTTCGGACCGCAACCGACCTTGTTGAGCGATCATACGGAAGAGAGAGCAGTCTTTCTCCAGGCGAGCGCAACGCCTCTGGCCGGACTGAACCTGGTCGCCGGCGGGCGCTATGATCATTTTAATCAGTTCGGCGGGATTTTTACCTATCGCTTCGCGGGCAGTTATCGGATCGCCGCCACGAACACGATCATGCACGCGAGCGTCGCCACGGGCTTCAGTCCGCCGACGCCGCAGGATAAGATTTTCGGAAACAACTTCGCGCTTGATCCAGAAGACGATCTCGGCTGGGAGGTCGGCCTCGAGCAGCACGCGTGGGACGACCGGATCAAAGTTTCAGCCACTTATTTCCACAACGATCTCACGAACCTGATTGGATTTAACGGTCTTTTCGACACGCTGAATCTCGGCTCGGCCCGCACCCAGGGTCTCGAGATGGAGCTGCAAGTCCGACCGGCGACCGACCTCCTTTTTAGCGCGAGCTACACTTATCTGGACGCGCAAAACACCGGGAGCCGTGACATCACGCAGTTGCCTGGGGCCCGTTTGCCGCGTCGTCCGCGCAACCAAATCTACCTGGCCGCTTCTTACCTCTGGTTTGGCAAGCTGCGCACAACTGCGGAAGCGACCTGGGTTAACGCGCGCGAGGAGCTGAATTTCGGCGGGCCGAATTTCGACATTGAAGATTATTCGTTTGCGAACTTCGCGGCCGAGTACGCGATCAACCCGCATCTCACGATCTTCGCTCGAGTCGATAACCTGACGAACGAACATTACTCCGAGGTTTTCGGCTTTCCGGCACTCGGCCGCGCCGCCTACGGTGGTGTGCGCGTTTCGTTTTGATTGTTGCGAAGAGGGTCATCTCGAGCCGAAGCCGAGGGATCCCCGTTGAGCGATCGCTCAGCGTCGCTTCCAGGAAATCCAAACGCGATCCCCCGAAATGCGCCGCAGTGCGCTCGGGATCCCGGGCGAAACTTGAAAGCGGCTTGCGCGGCTGGTAACGGCTAAGTCGTGGACCCGGTTCTCTCCGCTCTTCTTGGACTCGTCGTCGGCGTCATCGTTGTCGCCGCGCTTTTCCTGCTTCGCCGGAAACCTCCCCAGCCGCCTAACGACGACGAGCGTTTCGAGGAACTGCATCGCGCCCAGGAGCGGACTGAACGCGCCTATCGCGAAGAAGCCGCGCGCAATCGCGAGGAAGCCGCCGGGGCGGCCAAGGCGCAGCGCGAAGAACTGAGCGGCGCTCTGCAAAAACTGGGCGAATCAAACCTGCAATCAATCGGCGAGATCGGCGCGATTTTGAAAGGCCAGCTCGAAATCGTTTCGCAGCAGACTGGTAAGTTGACGGAATCGAACGAAGCGCGCCTCGAGAGCCTGCGCGCCGTCGTCGACCTTCGTCTGAAACAACTTCAGGAAGATAACGCAAAGCAGATCGATCGAATGCGCGCCACGGTTGACGAGAAACTCCAGGGCACGCTGGAGAAACGTCTCAGCGAATCGTTCCACCTCGTCAGCGAACGCCTCGAGCGCGTCCATCAAGGACTTGGTGCGATGCGTCAACTCGCGAGCGATGTCGGCGGATTGCAGCGGGTTCTGACGAACGTAAAGATGCGCGGCGGTTGGGGCGAAGTGCAGCTCGGCGCGCTCCTCGAACAGGTCCTCACGCCGGAACAGTTCGCGCGCAACGTGAAGACGCGCGAGGGCAGCGGCGAGATGGTCGATTTCGCGATCAAGTTGCCCGGCAGCGAAGGCGACGCACCGGTCTGGCTGCCGATCGACGCGAAGTTTCCGATAGAAGATTACCAGCGCCTGCTTGTCGCCCAGGAGAATGCCGACCTTCCCGCGACGGAAGAGGCGCTCAAAGGACTCGAGTCCCAGTTGCGCAAAAGTGCGAAGGCGATTTGCGCAAAATACATTAACGCGCCGCGCACGACCGATTTCGCGCTCATGTTTTTGCCGACCGAAGGTTTGTACGCGGAAGCGATCCGTCGCGTCGGCTTGATCGAACAAGTGCAGCGCGATTGCAAAGTCGTCTTCGTCGGCCCAACCACTCTGGCCGCTTTGCTCAACAGCTTGCAGATGGGGTTCCGCACGCTCGCGATCCAGCAAGGCTCGAGCGAAGTCTGGAATTTGCTGGCGTCGGTTAAATCGGAGTTCGGAAAATTTGGCGGCTTGCTCGAGGGTGTGCGCAAGAAACTCGATCAGGCTTCGACGCAGCTTGACGACGTCACGCGCAAGTCGCGCACGATCGAGAAACGGCTGCGCCGGGCGGAGAAACTTCCTTCGAATCCCCAGCCGTTGCTCCCGGAATTAATTTCCGGCGAGGAGGACGAAGAAGAAGAGGAGGACGCAGAAGGGGAGTAAGCACCGTTTTGCAAAGCCGTTTGACGATTTTCTCCAAACTGTAATTGTATTAATTACAGAAAGAGATTTCGTTTACTATGAGCACAGAAAGAATTGCACTGATCACCGGCGCGAACAAAGGCATTGGATTCGAGACGGCCCGGCAACTTGGGCAAAAAGGGATGACCGTTCTGGTCGGCGCCCGCGATCCCGCCAAGGGCGCGGAAGCCGTGGCCGAGTTGCGCAAGGAAGGGCTCGACGCGCGGCCGCTCACGATCGACGTGAGCAGATCCGAAAGCATCCGCAAGGCGGCCGCCGAGGTGGCGAAGGAGTTCGATCATCTCGACGTCCTGATCAACAACGCCGGCATCATGATCGACGACGACGATGCGAAGGTCAGCGAGCAAACCCTCCAGACTTGGCGGGAGACTTTCGACACCAATTTCTTCGGCTTGATCGAAACGACGCAGGCGTTCCTGCCGTTGCTGCGCAAGAGCGAGGCCGGACGGATCGTGAACCTGTCGAGCATCCTCGGTTCGATCACGCTGCACGCGCAACCGGGGTCGCCGGTTTATGACAACAAAGTCCCGGCCTATAACGTCTCGAAATCGGCCGTGAACGCTTATACCGTGCAGCTCGCCTACGAGCTGAAAGATACCCAAATCAAGGTGAACGCAGCGCATCCCGGCTGGGTGAAAACTGAACTGGGCGGCGAGGGCGCGCGACTCGAAGTTTCCGAGGGCGCGACGACGAGTGTGCAACTCGCGACGATCGGCGCCGACGGTCCGAACGGAGCCTACAAACACAACGGCGAACAGATTCCCTGGTAATGACACGGATCATCCCATTTCCGATCGCTGCCGCCCAGCCCGCCGACGAGGACGGTTCTGAGTTCGCCAGGCAGGCGCCTGACGAGGATAGCAGCCTGCTCGACTCCTACTCGCAGACGGTCGCGGCGGTTGTGAATCGCGTCGCGCCGAGCGTCGTAAACATCCGCGTGCAAAATAAAGAGCGCGGCGCCGGCGGCGGTTCCGGTTTCATCATCGCGCGCGACGGCTTTATCCTAACGAACAGCCACGTGGTGCGCGGCGCCCACGAGCTGGAAGTCACCCTCCACGACGGCCGGGTTTATCCGGCCGAGCTAATCGGCACCGATCCTGAGACTGACCTGGGCGTGCTCCGAATCAACGCGCCCAATCTGCAGCACGCGCGTTTTGCGGATTCGTCGGCGATTCGTGTCGGTCAGATCGCGATCGCGGTCGGTTCGCCCTACGGATTTCAGCAGACGGTGACAGCAGGAATCGTCAGTGCGCTCGGTCGTTCCATGCGCTCAGAGTCCGGGCGGCTCATGGATGAAATCATCCAGACGGACGCCGCGCTAAACCCCGGCAACTCCGGCGGCCCGCTCCTGAACAGCGCCGGCGAAGTGATCGGAGTGAACACCGCGGTCATTCTTCCGGCCCAGGGAATTTGCTTCGCGATCGCGAGTAACACCGCCCATTTCGTCGCGGGCTGGCTAATCAAGGAGCGCCGCATCCGGCGCAGTTCGATCGGTCTGGCCGGCCAAAACGTGCCGCTCCATCCGCGCGTCGTGCGCTTCCACAAGCTCGGCGCCGACCGTGGCGTTCTCGTGATGGAAGTGGAGCCGGGCAGTCCCGCAGCCCTTGCCGGCGTCAAAGTGGGCGACACCATCGTCGGGTTTAAAGGCCAGGTCATTGCGACGATCGACGACCTGCAGAAGCAGCTCGTCGCGGAAGAAATCGGGGTGCCGTCGCCGATCATGTTTTTGCGGGAAACGGAAAAGCGCTTTGCGATGGTTGTGCCGCGCGAGCTGCCTCCGCTTCAACTGGAGAAGAAATAGCCTAACGAAAAAAGAACAATGAACGAACCAATTAATATCAATGAAGCGAGTTTTGAGAAGGCGGTGATTCAGTCGTCACTTCCGGTGCTGGTGGACTTCTGGGCGGAGTGGTGTGGCCCCTGCAAAATGATCGCACCGGTCCTGCACGAGATCGCAAAGGAAAGCGGCGATCGTTTTCGCATCGCGAAAGTGAATATCGACGACGATCCGGCGCTGATGCAGCGCTTCGGCATCCGAGGGGTGCCGGCGCTGCTCTTCTTCCACGGCGGCGAACTGCGCGACCAGATCGTGGGTGTCGCGCCGAAAAAGGCGATCCTCGAGAAACTCGAAGCGTTGGCCGGCGCGGCCTCTCAAGCCTAACGAGCAAAGGACCTGAACCGATGAGTAACGCTCACATTTCCGCTCCCGACCTGACGAAACGTCCGCCCCGCAGCCCGCGCTGCCGTCTCGGCGGCTATGTCTTGCTGCCGCGCATGCTGGATAAGGGACGCGCGGAGATTACCGGTCAGAACGGAGAATACAATTATGACTCTCCACTCGATCAGCGGCTTGTCGACTTCTTCGGGTTCGACGCAGCGGCCTTACGCGAGCAGCTCGCGACAGGAAAGAGTGACGGCGAGATACTCGACTGGCTCAACGCCAACTCGAAGCACCAGCGGACGGCTTGGGAGATCGAGCAGTGGAGCGAGTATCAGGGACGGCGCGGACCGGATAGCGATGCGGAAACGCTCGCGATCTTCGCGGAGAAAACGGCACGGCTGTCCAAGACGCGGGAAGACATCAAGACATGGGCTGACCTGCTCGACCTCGAGGATTTTGTGACGTTCGGCGGGAAAGCGTAACAAATCGGGAGCGGGCCGAACACGAAGTCATCCCGAGCGGAGCAAGCGCGTCGAGAGATTGGGTCCGGCTTCCGTGGCGCTTCAAAACGTAGGAGTCGCCCTCACTCCGCAGGGTTCTGCGTGAGAGTTTTCCAGCAGCTCCACGGGATTCCTCGACTGCGCTCCGCTCCGCTCGGAATGACCGGTAATGGCCGATTGTCCACCGATGGGCCGGCTACAGTTCAAAGCCGCGGCTTCGTCGTGTTGATTAGAGTACCGCGTCCCATTGCTTCGGATCTTTCAGAAGAATTTCGCGGAGCAAACGGATCGGCGGCATGCCATGGTTCAGCACTTCGTCGTGAAATTTCTCGAGAGAAAAGCTCGCGCCTTCCTGTGCTTTGTAGTCATCGCGAAGCTTTAGGATTTCGAGTTTGCCGAGCGTGTAATTGAGATAGCCGGGGTCAAAGGTTCCGCGCATTGCCTCTGCCATCGAAGGCTTGGGCTCGTAGTAGCAGTTCTCATGGAAAAATTTCGCGGCATCTTCCACTGACATGCCCAGCGTGTCGCACA
>JAICMR010000214.1 GCA_025929155.1 Chthoniobacterales bacterium
CTTTATTTTGGGAATTCTCGGCTGCATGGCGCAAAATCGCGGCGCCGAATTGCTCGAGCGATTGCCCGACGTCGATTTGATCGTCGGCACGCAGAAGTTTCACCAAGTCCCGGATTATCTGGACAATCTCCGCGCTGCACAGGCGGCGGGCGTTCCCGTCGGCCAGACGATCGTGGACATCGCGGAGGAGGCCGGTTCGCAGAACACCATTCGCGACCACGTGCTCGAAGAGAAACAAATCTCCGCCTTTGTTTCGATCCAGCAGGGCTGCAACATGGATTGCGCTTTTTGCATCGTGCCAAAAACGCGCGGCGACGAGCGATCCCGTCCGATGGACGACATCGTGCAGGAATGCGAGCAACTCGCCGAACGCGGGGTGAGGGAAGTCACGCTACTCGGTCAGATCGTCACCAGTTACGGTCGCCGCGACTACGAACATACCGGCGGAATCACGCCATTTGTCCAACTGCTCGAACGAATCAACGCCATCCCGGGTTTGCAGCGCATCCGCTTTACTTCACCGCATCCGAGAGGGTTCAAGGAAGATCTCATCGCCGCCTACGCGCGCTTGGAAAAGTTGTGCGAATACGTCCATCTTCCTCTGCAATCCGGCTCGAACCGGATTCTGCGCGCGATGAACCGGCCTTACACGAGGGAACGCTACCGGCAGATCGTGGACGATCTGCGGCGCTCGCGGCCGGAGATGTACTTTTCCACCGATGTCATCGTCGGCTTCCCCGGTGAGACCGCCGAGGACTTTGATCAGACGCGGGAATTATTCGAAGCCTGCAACTACGACATGGCGTATATTTTCAAGTATTCGATTCGCACCGGCACGACGGCGGCGACGCTGGAAGACCAGGTGCCGGAGGAAGTGAAGGAAGAGCGAAACCAGATCCTCTTGAAAATCCTCGAACGCAATTCCAACCGCCGAAACGCTGCGCTCGTCGGCACGACCCAGGAAGTGCTCGTCGAAGGTCCGGACAAAAAAGGCCTCGGATTTACGGGGCGCACGCGCGGCAACCGCGTCGTCCATTTCGAAGCGAACGAACGTCTCGTGGGTGAATTGGTCCCGGTAAAAATCGAGCGGGTGTCGACGGCGGTACTTTACGGATCGCTCGAACTGGCCGGAGTGAACATCTAGGAATGATGCCATTAGTCTATAGATCCCGATTGCCGTTGATTGCATTTCTCCCGAGGGTCCCTTTGTCTGTCAGGGTATAATCTATGAGTCTTTTTCTCGCCACGTTGTTGCCCGGTTTATTTCTCACTCTCTTAGGCGGACTGCTTATGTGGAATAATTCGACTGTCGGATCCACGGCTCGAAGTCTTCCGCGTTCAAATCGCGCCGCTTGGTTGTTTTTTGGCGTCGGCGCCGTCTGGTTTCTATGGCGCCTTTCGCACCTCGGCGAATCCGACCTGATCTTTTTTAAAACTCCGCAGCCAGTGATGATCGGGTTTGGCGTGCTGGCAGCGCTGGCCGTCTTCTTCACCCCGGATTTCCTGGCGGTGCGCGGGCTGTGTATTTTGATGCTACTCGCGGCCGAGCCTTTGCTCTACGCGGCTTACATGGAATACACCCATCCCCAGCGTCTGTTGATGGTCACGGCAGTTTATATTGGACTGGGGCTGGCCCTCTATCTTGCGGCTGCTCCGTATCGTTTGCGCGATTTTTTCGAATGGCTGTTTCTGCGGCCGTCACGCGCCCGTTTAATCGGGGTTATTTTGCTCGGATATGGACTGGCCACGACGGCCTCGGCTTTTACTTACTGATCAATGCCCGCAGCCGCCTCCTCCAAAACCGTCCTCATCATACTCGCCGGGCCGGCGGGGGTTGGGAAAAGCACGCTGTGCGATCGATTGGTAAAGGAAGTGCCTGGATTTGAGCGGGTGATCACCGCCACCACGCGGCCTCCGCGCATCGGCGAACAGCATGCGCGTGATTATCATTTTCTTTCCGAAGCGGAATTCGACCAGAAACTGGCCGCCGGCGAATTCCTGGAATGGGCCTGCGTGCATCGCAAATATCGCTATGGCACGCTGAAGTCCGCCGTCCTCGATCGTCTGGCGACAGTGAGTCTGATCGCCAATGTCGACGTGCAAGGCGTCCGGAATTTTCGGGCGGCGGCGGAAACGTTCCCCTTGTTGAAGGAAAAGATGGTGACGATTTTCGTGGCGCCCGATTCGCTCGACGTGCTGCGCGAACGATTACAGGGAAGAGGGCCTGTCAGCGAAGATGAACTCGCGCGTCGGCTTCAGAGCGCCGAGTTCGAACTGGCTGAGCGTAACTCCTACGATTACGTCATCCATAGCGCGTCCAAGGAGCAGGATTTCCGGTCGCTCCTGGCTTATTGGGAACAAGCGCGACTCAAGCTCGCTTGAGTTTCGCGAAACCCGCGAAACTCATCGCCTGGTCTTGGCGCGGTTTTTGTACTCGGCGCTGCGTCGGAGATCGTCCTTCACGTCACCTTCGGTCCAGCCTTTGTCGATGATCGCCTTCCGATATTGATTCAGTCCGCTCGGATCCACCTCGCGACCGAGCACGTCGAGATATGCCCGTCGAATGATTTTATCGACGCTTTCCCGGCGGAACTCGTCGCTACGCCGGACATGATCGCGCACCATTTCCTCGGTCCAGCCCTGGTCGATCATGAGGCCGCGGTAATTCCGCAAGCCGCCCGCATCCGGTGCGCGGTTCAGCAGATCCTGATAAACCCGCCTGATAATCACATCGCAATCCGCCTCACGCATTGGAGGCGGTCGCCGGTGTCTGTTGTCCTCGTCCACCTTGAGCGAGGAGATCCGGTCATTCCA
>JAICMR010000191.1 GCA_025929155.1 Chthoniobacterales bacterium
ACCGCCCGGTCGAAATCCGCCTTTGCATCCAGCGTCATAATAGTGAGGCTGTTCGTGGTTCCGCCTAAGGTCTTTGGTGATGTGGTCATTCCGGGATACTCGCTGCCTAACGACAACAGCATACTGTGGATCGCAATTTCAGCGTGCCCTGTCTTTCCGCTCTCCGGATCGATCAATCGATAAAGCTCTTCCGCGCCAAAAGCTCTCTTGTAAAACTCGATCGCGGCGGCGCCGTCGTGCCACGACCAGGGAAGGAGAAACCGGTGGATAGGTAACTGGAGACTTCATGCGCCAGTATTGGCGCCTGAGTCATCGCTCGCCAATGGACCTTGAGAGAGAGGAGTGAGCCGACCACGCCGACTTGCCTCCCCATAAACTGCGCGTCGGCCGTAGCGATCATCGCGCTTGCGGCGGAGCCTTCTCGTGCTGCTCGATCAAGTCGAGCATCCGTGCCGGCGCTACGTCCTTCTCCAACTCCGAGAGCTCGACCTCTTCCTGGAGATCCACTTTCAGACGTTGCGCGATGCGTTTTACGAGCGTGATCAGGCGCGTCACTTCATATTCCGCGAGGAGACCGATCTGCAGATCGAGATCGGCCCGCTTCGCCGCGCGCTCCGCCATCAGGTTTTGCGTGATCAAGACGAACGTTGAAAGGAAAATCGCCTCTACCGACGCCGTCATCGCAAGAACCACAAAGGACGGGTCATACTTTGGGAACGGCGTCCATGGCAGATTCCAGACGATCCAGATGCCGAAGATGAACAGGTGGAGAAAAACAAAGGTCATGCTTCCGGCGAAAGCGGTAACGCGGTCGGCGATCCGCATTTGCAGCGGGACGTTCGCCTGCTCCCTTTGCTGCCGCTCGACCAACGCCCTGACGTTGCGCTCCACTACGCCCGCCATGGTGTTCTGCTCTCTTGACGTGTTTACCTCTTCCATTCGGTTGAACTCTCCCCTCTCCCGATAGGACTAGAAACGAAACCCACCCCGGTTCCGCGCCTAAGAGAATGCTTTCATGTTCATCGCCAGTCAGCGATTGACTACCGGTTGCTTCCTCCGTCTTCGCTCAAATTGTCGAACAACCGACTCGCCGCGTGACTACCGCATGACAGGGGATAATGTGACGCCCGCTCCGCTGAGGATTGCACATGCGCCATCGCCGCTTTATTAGAAGGTTCCCCAGTCTGGCTGCTGCTTTGCTCACCATGACGCTCAGTCCGCTCCTCGCCCAGGAAACACCAGCGCCTGATGACTCTTTCGAGGTCGAGCCGCCGTTGCTTGTGCCACCGGGTGATCTCTCTGGGGAAGGGAACAGTGCAGCCACCAAAGCACCCGATCCAGCCGAGCTGGAAAAGCAATTGGAGCGAGCGAAACGCAACGCTGCTTCTGCAGAACGGTTGGTCCAGGCTGGCGTGCTGGCCCAAGCCGAGGCCGAGCAGCGAGCCTTGCGCGTAGTCGGGCTGGAATCCGATCTCGCGAAAGCACAATTAGTGGCTGCGGAAGAACGTGTCGAATTCCAGAAGTCTCGCCTGGCCGCCAGCCAGGGAAGCCAGGCAGACTTAGACTTAGCGACTGCAGCTCTTGCCGGCGCCCGCAGCAAAGCGCAGAGCGCGAGCGAGAAATATCACAAAGCGCAGGTTGATGCTGCGACGTTGAATCTTCATCGGCAACGCCGACTGCTTGGGCTCGGCAGTGCGCACAAGTCCGACGTGGCTCGCGCGGAAGAGAAACTCGAGAAACTCCAGCGCGGTGACGAGACTTCGCAATAGCGAACAATCATCGACCAAGAGCTATTTCCGGACTTGGGGTGGCTTGGGACGGCGGCGCCTGGATCGCGTGTCAGCGGGAAAGGCCGCCGCGGTTCGGCAGTTATCGCCCGCCCAACAGGAAGGGTTGGCATTCGCTCTTTGCCTTCTGGTTGACGCTCGCGAACTTCCCAACGTGACCGACGAATCGGCGGCTGAAGACTTTTACGCGGTGCTGGGCTTGTCCCGCGATTGCACGCAGCTCCAGATCCGTGATGCCTATCGTGCCATGGTGCGACAGTATCATCCAGACCTGAATCACGGCGACGTGAAGGCCGGCGCACGGTCGCAGGTCCTCAACGCCGCCTACGAAGTGTTAAGTGACCCGGCGCAGCGGCACGCTTACGACCGCGAGCTCGATCGCGCCAGCCAGGCGGCGGCACCTAAACGGGGTGCAAAGATCGAGAATAACATTAAAGAAGAAGTAAGACTACGGATCGAGGAGTTTCTTGCTGGAACGACCGTTAGCCTCACGATCAAAGATCCAGCGAACCGTCGCGGCACCGAGACTTACCGCGTCAACAGTCCCGCACTGACCGCGCCCGGGACGCGTCTGCGGATCCCACGGGAGCAGACAGAGGGCCAGGTCGAGTTACACCTGAAGGCGCTACCCGGTTTTCGCTACAAAGTCCGCGGCTCCGACCTTCGCACCGATCTGCGGATCCGCGCCCAGCGTGCCGAACACGGCGGCACCGAAATGATCGATCGTCCGATTGGGGGAAAGATTGGTCTGACGATTCCCAAGCGCGTGCAACGCGGCGCGATCATTCGGCTTCCGGGAGAAGGGATGCCACGCCCGCACGGTGGCCGGGGCGATCTGCTGGTCCGGATCACTTATCGTCCGGAGGTCCGGATCGCTCGCGGTCGTTAGGTAGGGCTCTGGGAGCGATTTCGCAACGAAGCGATGTCGATCACGAAGCGGTATTTTACGTCGCTCCTTAGCATTCGCTCGTAGGCGATGTTGATCTCCTGCATGTCGATCATCTCCACGTCAGCGACGATCTTGTGCTCTGCGCAGTAATCGAGCATCTCCTGAGTCTCCGCGATGCCACCAATTAGGGAGCCAGCAATGCTGCGTCGGCCAAAGACGAGCTGGCCGGTTGCGAGCGGCTGCGTGACGGGCTCGATCACTCCTACGATTACCATCGTAGCGTCCCGTTTCAGGAGCGCAACGTAGGGATTCAGATCGTGATCGACCGGGATCGTATTCATGAGCAGATCGAAGCTGTTCGCGGCTTGTTGCATCGCCTTTTCGTCGCGCGAAAGGAGAACGCTGTCCGCGCCGAGTTCGCGGGCGTCTTCTTCCTTGCCGGGCGATCTTGTGATCATGGTCACTTTCGCGCCCATCGCATGCGCAAATTTCACTCCCATGTGTCCGAGACCGCCGAGGCCGATGATGCCGACGTTCATGCCCGGACTGCAATTCCAATGACGCAACGGCGAGTAAAGCGTAATCCCCGCACAAAGGAGCGGCGCGGTCGCTTTTAAGTCGAGATGATCTGAAACATGGAGGACAAAGCTTTCTGTCACGACGATCGACTCCGAATAACCTCCGTAAGTCTGCGCCATTCTTATCCACGCCGTTGTAAGTAGGGATGATTCCCTTCTCACAATATTGTTCCAGTCCTTCAGCGCAGCTCGCGCAATCCTGACACGAATCAACCAGACAGCCCACAGCCGCGAGATCTCCTTCTTTAAAGTTGGTTACGTTTTGGCCTACGGCCGTGACGCGTCCAACGATCTCATGCCCGGGCACCATCGGGTAGACCGCGTTGCCCCAGTCATTCCGAACCTGGTGCAGATCGCTATGGCAAACGCCCGTGTAGAGGATTTCAATCCGGACATCGCTTGGTCGCAGCGCGCGGCGTTCGACGCGGAAAGGGCCGAGCGGATCCGTGGCGCTCCGGGCGGCATAGGCCGCCGCGGTGTGGGCGTGTGTCGCGGAGGAGTTTGCAGTCGTGGTTGTCGTGTCCATGTTGCACCGTAGCTCAACTTCGAGCCGATGCGCCCGAAATCGGCTCCCGCC
>JAICMR010000199.1 GCA_025929155.1 Chthoniobacterales bacterium
GAAAATTGCCGACCGTCCGGGAGCCTTTCGCGAGGAAGCGGCCGAAGTCCTATCGGCGGAGTCACAGATCCTCGCGCAGGAACAGCGTATCATGCAGCACCACGTCGATGCGGCCAAGATTCGTATCCATGGCGACTATCATCTCGGTCAGGTGCTTTACACAGGGAAGGACTTTGTCATCCTGGATTTCGAGGGTGAGCCGGCTCGACCATTGAGCGAACGCAAGCTGAAACGTTCGGCGATGCGTGATGTCGCCGGAATGATGCGCTCCTTCCAATACGCTGCCTACAGTGCACTCTGGCAACCTTCCACGCGGGACGAAGACCGCGCCTTCCTCGAGCGTTGGGCTGACCTTTGGTATCGACAGATGAGCGCGATCTTCCTGCAGAGTTACCTTAAGGCCACCGCGGGCGCGGGCTTCCTTCCACGAAAGGAAAGCGACCTTCGAATTGTGCTCGAAGCCTACCTTCTAGATAAGGCCGTTTACGAAGTGGGCTATGAACTAAATCACCGGCCGGACTGGGTCGTGATCCCGATCCGCGGAATCAAACATATTCTGCATCAGAGTTAACTGCGAAGTCGCAGATCCACCCCGGTAACCCGGTATGGTCTAGGTTCCGATCGCGCAGCTAAAGCCGACGCCCGATTCCTGCGTTTCTGCTTTCTTTCGAGATCTCAATGATCGTAGCGCTTCTCGCCGGCTGGTATGGCGACTGGAAGGTCATTCCCCGCTGGCGGCAAAGGACACGTCGCATAAGGCGTGAAAGCACATGGTGGGTTTTCGGCCTTGTTGAAGTCCAGCATCGCCACACCATTCACCGGCTTATCCGCATAAAGGAAACGCCCGGCGCTATAGGTCTCTGTGTCATTCGTCTGATCGCGAAAGATCAGGAAGAGTGAGCCGTCATCCTCCAGGACGGGCTGGAGCGAAAGCTCTTTGCCGTCAAGGGTAAACTTCAGAAGTCCAGGGCTCTTCATCTTGAAATGACCGCCCAGAACATTCGGGACTAGTAGCTCTTGCGGCTCCGGCCATGCAGCCAAATGCGCTGGCACGCGATAACTCTCATTAATAGGATACCAATTCTGTCCTTTAAACTCCGTCCGGCTTTTGCTCTCGTTATCTTTCACGCGAATGCCGTAGCGATCTTCCCGCTGTATGAGATAGAAGAGCTGGCTGCCGGTGCGTATTTCGGTCGGCTTTCCTTTGGCATCGGAAACCAGCGCAATCGTGGACACCGGTTTTCCATCTGCCTTTGCTTCCACTCCCTGATCAACTTTGAGGCTGGCTTTTCCGTCGTGAAGATTGATCTCGCCAAATTTCCCTTGCTTGAAGTGATCCGTCAGATGGACGTCGAACTCGGGTCCCGCACCCACCGTATTCGTCCCTTCCTTAAGCCAGAAAAGACCCGACAAGGTAAGCCAGCCATTCGGCTTCTTCAGGTCCGCTTCTTCTTCGGCGCGCCACTTTTGGACTCCAGTGACGTAGTCGGATTCTGCCAGGGCGGGAGCCAGAGACCAGAGAAGGAGGATCAGAGCAAAAGTAGTCGTGGATTTCATCTTCTCTTCATGCATAAGTCGATCTTGTTCGCGGAACAACTGATAATCTGCCACGGGCGGCCGGGAATAAGTCCCATCCGGTTCGGCTCATTCATCTCATGAAGCTTTTTCTAGTCGGTGTTAGCTGGTTGTTAAGTATGAGCGTGATGAAGGCCGACGAAATCCGGCTGGCAAGTGGTCCGGAAAAAACTTCGTTGCTGGAGCTTTACACGTCCGAAGGGTGTAGCAGTTGTCCGCCGGCTGAGGCGCAGCTGGGTCGGCTCAAGGATGCGCCGGGTTTATGGAAGCAATTCGTTCCAGTGGCGTATCATGTTGACTATTGGGATCGTCTTGGCTGGCGCGATCGCCTTTCTTCCCCCGCCTGGACGGCGCGCCAGCAACGTTACGCTTCGCTCTGGCGAAGTGATTCGGTTTATACGCCGGCCTTTGTGCTCGATGGCAAAGAGACGCACGGCGGCGAAGGCGAACTTTCGTCGCCTAAAGGAGTGTCAGGCGTGCTCAGCGCAACCGCCAAGAACGGGAGGACCTGGCAGATCGTCTTCCAGCCTGCTGAGAAATCCGCCACTGAATGGGAAGTGCACCTCGCGCAGCTTGGCGTCGGCATTTCCTCCCGCATCGGCGGCGGAGAAAACGATGGCCGCACCCTGACGCACGATTTCGTGGTTCTCGCCCAACAGGACGCGCCGCTGAAAACTGAAGGCGACCACGCAAGCACGCGCCTCACGGCCATCCCTTCTCAAGAGACCGCGCCGCGCCGAGCGGTCGCCATCTGGGTGACTCGTCGGGGCGAGCTCGCACCGGTCCAGGCGACCGGCGGCTGGATCTCTTCCAAGTAGAGCTTCGTCTGATCTACAGTCCACAAGCTCTGGTCATTGCCAGACGTGCTTGGGATACTTACGCTGCATTTCCTTTTTGATCCTGGGATAACTCTCGCTCCAGAACGTGGCAAGATCATCGGTGATCTGGATCGGGCGATGATTCGGCGCCAGGACTTCGATCCGCAGTGCTACCCGGCCCGCGCCCGCGACAAGGCCTTTCTCGACCCCATATAAGTCCTGGATCCGCGCCGCGATCGTAGGTGGCGCACCCGGCCGATAAGTTATCCTCGCGCTTCGGTCGTTAGGCAGTTTAATCCGCTCCGGAGCGAACTGGTCCAGCGCACTTTGTTGCGCGCCGCTCAGCCATGACTTCAACGCCGGCGCCACCGGCCGCTCCTTGATCTCTTTGTAGCTGATCGCGCCCATGCAGATCTGTTCGAGCAAAAGCACGCGTTCCGAGGCCGCGATCGGCGGGAGTTCCAACTCGGGAAAGCGGGCTGCGGCAAAATTCAGGCGCGCAATCCACTGCTCGGTTGCGTGATCCCATTTCTTCAAAGGGCAGGTTCCGGCGATGACCTCACGGGCAAGCAGCGCCGCGGCTTCATGCGCTGGAACGCGCTCCGTCTTGTTCTCTTCCAGCACGAGATCGTGAAAAAGGCTGACCCTGCGCCCAAGCACACGCCGCAAATCGCGATCGAAAACGACCTCCACTTGTTCCCGCACTGCGTCGGGAAAAAACTCGGACAACCACTCGCGCTTGATCGCAGTCGCGAGAGTCAGAAGCACCTGCCGTTCGCCATCACTCGATTCGATCTCGCGGATTTCCGAAGTGGTCAGGAGCTTTGCGCGATGCACCACGCTCTCGCGCGCGAGTACGCCCCGGCGGTTATGCACGAGCGCGCAACGAAGCGTGCCTTCGTCCAGCCGGATGGCGACTTGATCGGGAAAACCGGTGAGAACACACCGAGCGATGGCGTCCGGCATGGCTTTGCGCTCGCTGGTATCCAGACCTTCGTCGCGGGCGATCGCGAGAAATTGTTC